>CAIOJR010000204.1 GCA_903858685.1 uncultured Caulobacterales bacterium
CACAAATGTCGTTGCTCGCGCCCATTCTCTAGGCTTCAAAACAGGTCGAAGAGCTGAACGCCGGATCGAAGTCCTTAACGGACGATGGGACGACTCCCACACCGGCTGGATGATCCAAGTGGAACTGCCAGTCGTCAATGCAACTGGCGACGAAGCTCTCGGCTTTGTCGGTCAGTACGTACCATCTCGTAGAGCCGGCTCCGGATGGCTCTACCTTCTGAAGAGGAGCCGCAGCGGACAGTGGAAGGTGGTTGACCGGATGTTCCTGTACGTCAGCTGAAAGCCCAAACTGGACCTCTAAAATCATTTGTATACAGATTAAAATGCCAACATTTAATCCCATCACTGATCAACAGATTGGATCTTTGGGTCTGCCTAAGCTTCCCGATACCAGATCCTAATGCCGGTTCTCCGTAGCCTATGAAAGATCTTCGAGATTTTGATCGCCGAGCCGGAGAGCAGGGAGCGTGTAGACTTTGTCTGCCGGAGTGAAGCCGGTATGTTGCAAGCCATGGCACCTCAGCACATAGATCCTCTTGCCGACCTATACCTGGATGACAGCTATTTCCTCGGCGTTACCGCCGTCGGAACCAACCTCCGATTTCGGGTACTGTTCGTTCTGGAGACCGATCACCCACTATACGCTCCGCCGAAGCCCGGTGAGCAGCGCTGTTATCGGGAAGGTGACGTTGTAGCCACGCGACCACATGTACTGTCGTGGACCGCACATCGTCCGGTGATCATGACCGATCCTGACGGAACCTTTGACTTCGGGAGCATCCAGATTTCCCAGAAGGGATCGATTGTCGAAGTACGTACTGAATGGTTTTCCGTCACCTCCGAGTCGGCAAACGTCTCCGTCATCTTCGACTAAGGGATCCAGGAGTTCAGAATGCATTCCAGCAAACTGATCGACTTCCTCTTCCCAAGTCATTGCGGCACCGGACGGTTTTGTCGTCCGTGGAGATGCCGAAGAGGATGAGATCTCAGTTGATCAACCCTCTCAGCCAGACCCCGATCGAGCCAAATCTAACGAGGAGTCGCTGCATTTCTGGAATACGTTCGTTTCAACTTTGAGATTGGACGATCCGGAGCAACCCACACCAAAGGCAGGGAAGCAGGGGTATATCAAGCTGACATTGCCCGCACCGAATGGGAGCTGCTGGATCACCATTTATCGCAATATGAATAAGGGAAATCTCGGTCTCACCCTCTCCTCTAAGCAAGGCACGCCAGGTGGTGCAGCACATGAAGCAATCGTGGAGGAATGGGAAGCCATCTTCGAAGAACTCGGCGGTCAGCCAGCGCTTCTTACGTTTGGTGATGACCCTCGCCCTCGCATCAATGAAAATCGCCACTTTGGAAATTTGGGCGAAGAAGCAACGCGCAACGTCGGTTTCGAATGGCTTGCGGAACGCTTGAACGTGTGGGTGAACGTTTTGCGTCCTAAAGTTAGATCGCTAGTGGCTGAAGCAACAGACGACCGAAATATTTGACGTTATCTTCCGGTTTGCTGAAACGTGTTGCAAAATGCGTCCGCCAGTGACTCAGGGCAACTTGCTGGCGGTCGTCTGTGATGTTTCCGGTGGTTGGGTGGCTCCAGGTCGAAATTTCTCCCTGTGAGTCTCCCTCGTGACCAAACCTCCAGAATCCGGAAGTCCTAGAGTTTGCCGCGTTACTTGACCCTGTTGGAGTCTGCTGGCAGAGGTCCGGAAAACGTACTAGCCTCATACCCCTCCCCTCGTCCTCGACCAATTTGTCGTGCTGTCAGACGGCGCTTCCGACCTTTGACGCCTTGCGCCTCACCCAAAAAAGACGACTCAGCAAGCGGAGCTCAGGACGCGCAAAAGAACGTCCGGGGAACAGAAATTGTAAAGTGAGCTGTAAAGCGGTGATTTCCGCGAGCCCTGAAATGCCGAAAAGCTCAACAAAATCCGTGGCTGGGGGACAAGGACTCGAACCTTGAATGACGGTACCAAAAACCGCAGTGTTACCATTACACCATCCCCCAAGGACGGTTCCACGAAAGGGCGAGGTGACGCCGTTCAGCGGGAGGCGGACGACATAGCCTAAGCCTTGGCGGCTTGCAACATCTAGCTTGCCCTTCTTTTGGATCGTTCCGGCGCAGGAGCGGTTTTGCTCGCTTGCAGCGACGGACCGCCTTCGCTATAAGGCGCGCTCTTTGATGTCGGAGTGTGGCTCAGTCTGGTAGAGCACTGCGTTCGGGACGCAGGGGTCGCAGGTTCAAATCCTGCCACTCCGACCATTTTCCTCCCGAAAATATTCAGATACCAGCCCGATGCGAACCGAGAGCGTGCGCTAGCTGTGAATATGCGGCTGGCGGGCGAACCACGGGGTCAGGCGGGCCAGGGCCTCGCGCACCTGATCGGTGGAGACGGCGAAGCTGATGCGGATGAAACGGGCGCCGTCGACGGGATCGAAATCGACGCCGGGCGCGGTGGCCACGCCCGTCTCTCGCACCATCTTTTCGCAGAAGGCCAGGCTGTCATGCGTCAGATGGCCTATATCGGCATAGATGTAGAAGGCGCCGTCCGGCGGGGCGAAGGCGGTCAGGCCCAGGGACGGCAGGGCCTCGAGCATCAGGGCGCGATTGCAGGCATAGGCGGCGACATGGCCGTCAAGCTCCGTCTGGCAATCCATGGCCGCCAGCGCCGCATGCTGGCTAAGCGACGGCGCCGTCAGGAACAGGTTGGCGGCGTAGGACCGGTAATGGACCACCTGATCCTGCGGAACCGCCATCCAGCCCAGCCGCCAGGCCACCATGCTGAAATATTTGGAGAAGCTGTTGATGACGACGGCGTCGGGCGCATAGGCCAGCATGGAGCGGCACGGCGCGCCATAGGTCAGGCCGTGATAGATCTCGTCTGAAATGATGCGGATATTGCGGGCCTGGCAGGCCTGAGCCAGAGCCTTCAGCCCCTCGTCGGGGATAATGGCGCCGGTGGGATTGGCGGGGCTGGCGATGATGATCCCGGCGGGGGCGGGATCAAGGGCGGCGATATGGGCAGGCGTCAGGCGATAGTCGGTGTCAGGGCCGCAGGCGATCTCGACCGGCTCCAGCTTAAGGGCCTTGATGGCGTTGCGATAGGCGACATAACCGGGCCGGGCGATTGCGATGCGCGCGCCCGCCGCAAAGCCGCCCGCCAGAGCCGCGACCAGCCCGGGAGAGGCGCCACAGGTCAACAGGATGCGGTCCGGCGCAATCTCCAGCCCCTGTGTTTCAGCATAATGTCGGGCGATGCGCGCCTTCAGATCAGGGCTTTCCCAATAGCCCATCGGGTCCTGGTCCAGCACCTTGTGCGCCAGGGCGATGGCGGCGGCGGGCGCGCCGGTGGAGGGCTGGCCGAACTCCATATGAATGATGCTGGCGCCCCTGGCCTTGGCTTCATGAGCGATGCGGCTGATGCCCATGGCATAGAATGGATCGATCCGTGTGGACATGGCTTCAGTCTCGTCAGCATAGGAAGCGAGCCTATTAGCCGCATTCGGCGCGTCGCGCTATTCGCGGGCGGCAAGCTTTGCGCCCCTTTGCCGGCGTCGCTGAACCGGCTAGGTTCATGGCCGGATCGGGTCTCGCCCGTCGAGGTTCGGGCGATGCAGTCGAGGTTATTCTGGTGAAACAATTCTTCCTGACCATGGCGGGCGTGTTCGCCGGACTGTTGTTGTTCTTCATAGGCCTGCCGCTGGTGCTGATCGTGATTGTGGCGGCCAGCGCCCATCCGGCGCCCGCCCCGACCAATACCATTCTCAGCCTGGACCTGCGCGCGCCCATCACCGATCAGGCCTCGCGCAGCCCTTTGGCCTTTCTCAACAATTCCAGCCTGTCGGTCGCCTCCATCGTCCAGGGCCTCCGGCTCGCGGAGAACGATCCCAACGTAAAGGCGCTTCTGGTGCGCCTGCCCGAAGGCGGGATGACGCCCGCCGCCGCCGACGAGATCCGCGTGGCGCTGCGCCATTTCCGCGGCTCCGGCAAGCTGGTGGTGGCGCACAGCCAGGGGCTCTATCCCTCCGGCGTGACCACGGCGACCTATATGGTGGGTTCCGCCGCCGACCAGTTCTGGATGCAGCCCTCCGCTTCGCTTCAGGCCGTGGGTCTGGCCACCGAGGAGATGTTCTTCAAGCGCTTCTTCGACCGATACGGCGTCAAGGCCGAGTATGAACAGCGGTACGAGTACAAGAACGCGGTCAATCCGTTCCTGCATGACGACTACACCCCCGCTCACCGGGAGGCGACGACCACCATGCTGGGCGCCATCTATGGCGCAGAGATCGCCACAGCCGCTCAAGACCGCAAGAAAGACCCCAACAGGCTGCGCCAGATGCTGGAGGCTGGCCCCTATGACGCCGCCCAGGCGCGCGATGCGGGCCTGATCGACAAGGTGGGACAGGTGCAGGAGGTACAGGCCAGCCTGCGCGGGACGGTTGGCGATGGGGAGGCGCACTTCATCGACTTTACGGCCTACCACCCCGCTGCGCCGACGGTCTCCACCTCCAGCGCCATCGCCGTGATCGGGGCGGAGGGCGAGATCGTGACGGGAACCAGCCATGAGGGCGCATTCGGATCCCAGAGCGGGGTCTTTTCAGACGATATAGCCCGCGCCTTCCGGGTGGCGGTCGATGACAAGGCAGTCAAGGCGATCGTGTTCCGCGTCTCCTCGCCCGGCGGGTCGGACACCGCGTCGGAGGAGATTCTGGCGGCGGTGCGGGCCGCCAAGGCCGCAGGCAAGCCGGTCGTGGTCTCCATGGGCGCCTATGCGGCGTCCGGCGGCTACTGGATCTCGTCGGGCGCGAGCGAGATCATCGCCAATCCGACGACGCTGACCGGCTCCATCGGCGTCTTCGGGGGCAAGCTGGCCTATGGCCCGGCGCTGGCGAAGTTCGGCGTGGACACCCGCCAGATCACCATTGGCAATGATTATGCCGGCGCCTTTGGCGTCAATGACGGCTTCACCCCGGCCCAGCGCGCGCAGTTCTCCGCCTGGATGGACCGGATCTATGCCGGCTTCATCCAGCGCGTGGCCGAGGGGCGCAAACTGGCGCCCGCGCGAGTGCGCGAAATCGCCAAGGGGCGGGTCTGGACCGGCGTGCAGGCGCAGGAGCTTGGCCTAGTCGACAAGCTCGGCGGCTTTGATCTGGCTGTCACAGAGGCCAAGAAGCTTGCAGGCCTGAAGCCGGATGAACCGATCACGCTCGACTATCTGCCCAAATCCCGCTCACCGTTCGAGGGATTGGGGCAGGCGGTCGAGACCGGCGCCGATTCAGCTCGTGCGGTCATCTCCCTGGGACAGACCTTGCGCGATCCGCGTGCTCAGTCGATGTTGCGCACCCTGCACCAGATCGACGCCCGTCCGCAGGAGACGACGGTTCTGGCGCCGGGCCTGAACTAGGACGACACGATTGGAGACCGCATCCGTGAAGACCCTCACATTCGCCGTCGCGCTGGCCGCCGTCGTTTCCGGCGCCGCCCTCGCCGCCCCGGCGCCCACGGCGGAACGCGCCAAGGTGCTGCAACAGGTGGTCGACTGCCGAAAGGTGAGCGCCGACTCCGACCGGCTGGCCTGTTACGACAAGGCGACGGCGGTTCTGGACGAAGCTGAAAAGAAGGGTGACGTGGTGGTGGTCGACAAGGCCCAGGCACAGGAGGTGCGCCGCCAGTCCTTCGGCTTTTCCCTGCCCAGCCTGACCATCTTCAATCGCGCCGCCAAGGACGAGAAGAACGACCAGCTGGAGGCGACGGTTGAGTCTGCATCCGAAAACGCCTTTGGCCGCTATGTGTTCCATACCACGGACGGCGCCGTCTGGGTCCAGACGGACGGGGACTTGCCGCTCACGCCCAAGGCGGGCCAGCCGCTGCTGATCTACGCGGGAACGCTGGGCAGCTATTTTTGCAAGGTGAATCACCAGCCGGCGGTGCGCTGCCGTCGCCAGAACTGACGTCAACGGACATATGCACCGTTTCGGAGCTTACAGATGATCGATATTCGCCCCGTCACTGACGCCTTAGCTGTCGCTTCGCAACTGCGGCCAGAGGACATGGCCCCGGCGGCGGCGATGGGCTTCACACTGGTGATCAACAACCGGCCGGATGGCGAGGTTCCGGACCAGCCCACCGCCGCGCAGATGGAGGCCGCCGCGCGCGCGGCGGGCATGGACTATGTGCACATACCGGTCACAGGCGCGGCCACCCCGACGCAAGTGGTCGCCATGGGCGCAGCGATCGATGCGGCGATGGAAGCGGACAACGGCAAGGTTCTGGCCTTTTGCCGCTCAGGCACGCGCTCCATCGTCACCTGGTCTCGCGGGCGGCTGGCTTCGGGCGATGACAGGGCGCGCCTGATCGCGCAAGGCGCTGAGGCGGGCTACGACCTGTCGGGCGTTCTCGGCTAACCCGCCTTCTTGCCGCTCGGCGCAGGCTTGGCCGCTGCAGGAGCGGTCTGGGCCGTTTTCACCGCCGTCTTGTCGAGCAGCCGTTTCTTGGCCGAGTTCAGCCAGCCGGAGAACAGGTCCGATTCGGCCATTGCGCGGCTATAGGCGGCGGGAGAGGCGTCGCCCGCCCCTATGCCCGCCACGGCCAGCTTCAGCGTGTCCTTGTTCTGCGCCACCTCGATCAACCTGGCGTACCGCGACCGAAGGCGCAGCAGCGATACATCATCATTGGCCAGACTATAGGCCACGCCGGCGCGGATCAGTTCGGCCTCTTCGTCGGGCGACAGGGGCTTGGTTTGCGCCTTCCAGCGGTCGGCCAGAGCGCCTTCGAATATGCCCCCGGCCCTGGGCCAGTCATGGGCGCCCCAGGCCGCCTCCGCCCGCAAGGCTGCGGCTTCGGGCGACTTGTCGTCGCCAATCACCTCCATGGCGTGATCCACCCGTCCCAGACCGATCAGGGCGCGCGCTTCCAGAAGTCGCCTTTGCAGGTTCATCCAGACCGGCAGAACCGTGGTCCGTGAATTGTTGATGGCCTGCAGCGCCTGTTCCGGCTTTCGGTCCATCAGATAGATGGTCGCGAGGTCCGTGGAGACATCGGCGCGGGCCACGCCCTCCAGCCTCTGTTCGGACTGGTATTTCAACAGTTCTGCAGCTTGCGGCAAAAGGTCCACATCGACCAGCCGATGCGCCAGCTTGCGCACCATGGCGTCCCCGTCCGCCCCGATCGGCGTCAGGTCCTTGAAATCATAGAACAGGCCCAGCGCCTGGATGGGCTGCAGGCCGTCAGCGCGCCCGTCGAAAAACAGGGCGCGGAAGGTCTGACTCAGATCGGTCTGGATCGCAGACGCCGCTGGCAGGTCCGGCAAGCGTTTGGCGGCTGAACGCAGCACCTCCAGCGCCTCGCGATAACGTCCCTGATTTAGGTCCAGCCGCCCAAGCGCGCGGACCACCTCAAGCTCGGTCGCATCGCCGCGCCACATGAAACGCAGACTGTCCAGCGTCGCCGCCGCATCGGCGGTCTTGGTCTTGCCGGTGTCGAGCCGGATCTGCAGGGCGCGCAAGGTCGCAGGGGCGGCTACGGCGCCATAACTGGCCTTGGCCGCATCGTCATAGAGGGCCAGCGCATCCTGCACCTGACCGGCGGCTTCAAGCGCCTTGGCGGAAATCAGTTTGACCGCCGCCATTTCCTCTGGATCCCCCGCCGCCGCCGCATTCGCGGTGAGGATGGCGCGCTGGGCCGACACCATATCGTTCACCGCCAGAGACGACGCGGCGTCAGCGCGCGCAAAGCGGGAACGCCAGACGCCGGAAAACCCGCCAATCGCCAGGCGACCCAGCGCGAACTGCTGATGGGCGCCCGACATGTCGCCGACCTTGGACGCCACATAGCCGCGCCACAGAGCGGCCGTGCGATCTTCCGCCAGGGCGGGCGCCGAGAACTCGGCGACAGCATCCTTGTAACGCCCCGCCATGGCCTTGGCCGCGCCGCGCAGGCCGCGGAACTCGGCGTTGCTGAGCACCACCTGGTCGGTCTTGGCCAGCAGGTTCAAGACGCCGATCGCCTCATAGGTCAATTCAGACCCGACCAGGAACCGCGCCAGGGCCATCCGCGCCTGCACCTTGCCGGGATGGTGTTCGCCCGCCTCGTCGGACGCCGCGGCGACAAGCTCATGGTAACGCCCGATGAATCCTTCTTCTCCGACCTTTGACCAGTTGGCGAAATCGATCAGCCCGGGCTCAGCGGCGGCCTGCGGCGCGCCCATCGGGGCTGAGCCGAGATGAGCGCCGAGCGCCGAGGCGGACAGTGAAAGTCCCTTGTCGCGGCTGATGCGAACAATATCCTGACTGGTCTGGAGCTTGATGTCGTCCAGCGCGCTTTCCAGAGCCAGTCCCTGGGCGGACGCCAGAACCGCGCCGCCGACAAAGCCCCGGCGCACCGCAACGCCCTTGGCAGGCGGCAGAGCCGTCACCACGCCGATCCGGTCGCCCACCACCGGATCGACCACCCAGAAGACCCCGGTCGCGCCCGCCATCCTGGCCGACAGACCCACACTGGCGGTTTCGTCCAGCACAAGATTGATCGGATCGGTCTGGGGCGCCTCTGCATTGTCGGCCGGGCTTTCGGAAATCAGGACATTCCAGACCGCGCCTTCCGCTGTGGCTGTGACCGTCGCTCCCGGGGTCGCCTCGATCCGGACGCCGCTATAGTCTCTGCCGGCAAGGGTCTGAATGCCGCGCACAGCCGATTTGGGGCCGAAACTCTTGATCGCTGGAAAGGCGCTCAGATTGATGCCGGCCGGGGCGTCGAAAACGACGAAGATCGCGCTGCCGCGACGAAACACCGCACTGCCCAGGGGGGCGCGCCAGGGGAAGGACAGGTGGACCCCCGCTCCCTCCACAGCCGCCGTGACGCGCACCGCGCCGTCCGTGGGGATAGGGTCGGCGCGGTCGCCGGGCAGCTGATCTAGCCGGACAGACGGAGCGCCAGACGACGAGGCCGATAGGTTGAGGAAGTAGGCGCCGTCCGCCTCGCCGCTCGAGGCCTGAACGTCCCTGGCCAGGGTCAGACGCACTTCGACACCGCCCCCGACCGCCTTGGCCGAAGCGTCCTTCACAAAAGGCGGCGGATCGACATGCAGGCGCGGCAGGAGGGGCGGCGTCTTGACCGCAAAGCGCAACACCATATCGTCGCCCTCGCGACGCGCGCCCGTGGGTTTGGCGCCGATGAACTCGATATGGGTGAGGTTCGGGCCGACGCCCACCTTGATTTCGATGGGCGAGGTGGGCTGCGCTTCCACCAGGCCCGCCGTGACGGGCGCGGTTTTGGCGCTGACGGCAGGCGCAGCGACGCCCTGCCCCGCCAGAGCTAGGGCGAGGACAAGGCTCAGGGCGCGACGGCGTCTCCCGGCGCGAGGCGGCGACCAGTGTGATTTCACGGGATGGGATTGTGGCGCCACCGCGTTAGATCGGGGTTAACGACGATGAAGACCCTGATAAAGGCCGTGTCCCGGCGTCGATGGCGACCAATGAGGCGCCTGCCCCATTGACAGGACACACGGCGGCGCCCCATTTCCCGCTTCTCCCGAACGCCCTCGCCCCACCGGACTGTCGAGCGTAATGACCTATATCGTCACCGATCCCTGCATTAAGTGCAAATTCATGGACTGCGTCGAAGTCTGTCCGGTGGATTGCTTCTATGAAGGCGAGAACTTCCTCGCCATCAATCCGGATGAATGCATAGACTGCGGCGTGTGCGAGCCGGAATGCCCCGTCGACGCCATCAAGCCCGACACCGAAGATGATCCGGACGGCAAGTGGCTGAGAGTGAATTCAGACTACGCCAAGGTCTGGCCGAACATCACCGTCAAGGGCACGCCGCCCGAAGACCGGACCGTTTTCGAAAACGAAACCGGCAAGTTCGAAAAATATTTCTCGGAGAAGCCGGGAAAGGGCCTGTAAACCACGCTGAACAGCCCACTAGGGGCGCCCCGGATTCGCCTGAAAAACGCAAGCCTTTGAAGCGGCGACAAGTTGTGCTATGCTTTCAGCACGATATAGGCGGTTCGCGTCTGAGCCTGCTGAGTCGGTCGTCGAATTGTCGCCGCCAGATCTGGTGCGCGCCCATCGGTTTCGAAGGGTGATCAGGAAGCTATTGTAACAATCGAACTTACCCAGATGGCCCGTTCTCGCACGGATCATGGGTTGAGCTTATCGGTCAATGGCAATGGCGAATGATTGCGTTTCGGGCGGGAAAGAGAAAAAGGAATATCGATGAACAAGAGCGTTCAGGATTTCACGGCTGGCGATTACGTCGTTTATCCGGCCCATGGCGTGGGGCAGATCAATGGCGTTGAAACCCAGGAAGTCGCTGGAATTTCGCTCGAAGTCTACGTCATCTCCTTCGACCACGAAAAAATGACCCTGCGCGTGCCGACCAAAAAGGCGAAAACAGCGGGTCTTCGTCCTCTGGCCAATAATGACGTGGTGTCTTCCGCCCTCACCACCCTCAAGGGTCGCGCCCGTGTTAAGCGCACCATGTGGAGCCGTCGCGCTCAGGAATATGAAGCCAAGATCAATTCCGGCGACCTGATTTCCATCGCAGAAGTCGTCCGTGACCTGCACCGCGCTGAAAACCAGCCCGAGCAGTCCTATTCAGAGCGGCAACTGTACGAATCAGCGCTCGACCGCATGGCTCGCGAAGTCGCCGCCATCGAACAGATCGACCGCGACGCCGCCATCAGCCTTCTGTCCAAGTCGCTGATCAAGGCCGCCTGATCCCTTCAGGCTGAAAACCAGAACTCTGGAACGCCGGCGCGGTTTCGACCCGCCGGCGTTTTCGCGTCTGCAAATGTAGCTGTCTAAATGCGCGCCGTCGGGGTTATGATTTGGGCCGGATCCGCCATGTGGCGTTGCTGGACCGAGCCGGACCTGTTGAAGCAGTGGTTCTGTCCGCCGCCCTGGCATGTGTCGGAAGCGGTCCTGGACGTGCGCCCCGGCGGGACCAGTTTTATCCTCATGAACGGACCAAACGGAGAGACGGCGCCCAATATTGGGGCCTATCTGGAGGTGGTTCCCGGCGAAAAGCTCGTCTTCACGGACGCATTTGGCAAAGACTGGGAGCCGGCTGGCAAGCCCTTCATGGTGGGGACCCTAACCCTTTGAGGACCACCCGGATGGCGGCGTCCTCTATACCGCCACCGTGCGCCACTGGTCGGTCGAAGACCGCCAGGCGCGTGAACAGATGGGCTCCTTCGAGGGCTGGGGCATAGCCTCATCCCAACTCGAAGCCCTGGCCCAGACCCTTTAGGCGCACATGGCCAGACCCAGTTCCGTTTCCGTCTGCCTGTGGTTCGACCATCGGGCGGAAGCCCGACATCGCCGCCTTGGAGGCGGCCCATCAAGGCGGCTGAGCGCCATGCGGCGCTGCGGGTCTAACCCACCCGCCCCTCGAGCAGCCTGGCGACCGTGATCGGCGTCAGGTCTTCCAGCATGGGGCCGATCAACTGGACGCCGACCGGCAGACCGCCCGCCGTCTTGCCTGCCGGAATGGCGGTGGCGGGCAGGCCGGGCAGGGTGGCGATGGTCGACCAGCCCATCTGGGCGCCAAGGGGCGTGTCCTGACCATTGATCTTGAGCGTCGTGGTCTGGAAGGACGGCGCGTCAATATGGGGAAAGGCCGTCGTCCCGAAGACCGGCGCGACCACCACATCAACCTCCTGAAACAGCGCTTCCCATTGCCGCTGGAAGGCGAACTGCTGGGATTGCGCGTTCATCCAGGCGTGGGCGTCCATGGGGGGCGGCGCGCCCGGCGCCCCGCGCGTCGTCACCGTCATCAGCATGCTGATATAGAGGCCGAGCTGGGCGGCAAGGTCGGGAAGGCGGTCGCTGCGGCCGGTCAGATGGGCCCCGCCGGCGGACAGGGCGTCTGTGACGCGCTTCAGCCCGGCCAGCACCTCGTCATCCACGCTCGCCGTCGGATGGTTGTCCAGCACCAGCACGCGCAGATCAGACAGCCTGTGCGCGCGTGGCGGCGGCAGATGGGCGCGGTAGGCCTTGGCGCGCAGCCCGTCCGGCCCCGCCAGCACGCCAAGCGCCAGCTCCAGATCGGCTGCACAGCGCGCCAGGGGCCCCACCACGGCCAGCTCTGTCGCGGGACCCGGCCTGTCAATTCCCGGCGGCGCATGGCCGGTCGCCGGGATCAGGTCCCAACTCGGCTTGTGACCATAGACACCGCAAAAGGCCGCCGGAACGCGGATGGATCCGCCGATGTCGGAGCCAAATTCGAGCGGAACCATGCCCGCCGCCAGCGCCGCAGCCCCGCCCCCGGAGGACCCGCCGGGTGATCGGTTCAGATCATGGGGATTACGGGTGCGGCCATAGATCGGATTGGCGCTCTGCCAGTCACCCAGATTGGGCGGCACATTGGTCTTGCCCAGAATGACCGCGCCAGCCGCCTTCAGCCGGGCGACGCCGGTTGCGTCCCACTTCGGAGTCCAGCCCTTGAAATCCGCCAGCCCCCATGTGGTCGGCAGCCCGGCGACAAAGTGCGATTCCTTCACCGTCATGGGCACGCCCAACAGCGCCCCGCCCTCGCCCGCCGCCAAACGCGCATCCGCCGCGAGGGCTGAGTCGCGCGCCCGGTCGAAGTCGCGCACCACAACCGCATTGATCGGCCCGTCCAGCGCCTCGATGGCGCGGACAGCCGCCTCGAACAGTTCCAGCGCGCTGACGTCGCGGCGCGCGACAGCCTCAGCCAATTGCCCCGCTGTGGCGGTCTGATAATCGAAGGATAGGGCCATGTCCCGCGCTCACAGTCTTGTTGTGGGCGCCAGACTGCATCAGGCGCGGTCGAATTCAAGCATCTCAAGGCGACTATTTTTCGCGACGCATTGTCGTCCAGATCAAGGCCAGCCCGGTCAGCGCCAAAACCGCGCCCAATCCCTGGGTTTGCCAAAAGGCCAGCCGAACATGGTCAAAAGGCCATGGCGCAGGCCCGCGCACCAGCACGAGCAACCAGATGACAGGGCTGAGCGGCAGCAGGCCAAGGACCAACATCAGCCCCCCGACAAGCCGCAACAGCCAAGCGCGCAGAGCCTGGCCCATCTGACCGCGCCCGCGCCCTCAGCTTCCCTTGAAGTCCGCCGGGCGCTTGTCGATGAAGGCGGCCATGCCCTCCTTCTGGTCGTCAAAGGCGAACAGGGAGTGGAACAGGCGACGCTCGAACAGAACGCCTGCGGACAGGGTCGTCTCATAGGCCTGGTTGACCATCTCCTTGTTGACCATCACCGCCAGAGGCGACAGGGACGCAATCTTCCTGGCCGCGCTCAGGGCCTCGTCCACCAGCTTGTCGACCGCAACCACGCGCGAGACGAGGCCGGAACGCTCCGCCTCCGCAGCGTCCATCTGGCGCGCGGTCAACACCATGTCCATGGCCTTGGACTTGCCCACAAAGCGGGTCAGGCGCTGAGAGCCGCCAATGCCGGGCGAAACGCCGAGATTGATCTCGGGCTGGCCGAATTTCGCATTTTCACCTGCGATGATGAAGTCGCACAGCATGGCCAGTTCGCAACCGCCGCCCAGAGCATAGCCCGCCACGGCGGCGATGATCGGCTTGCGGAAGCCTTCGATCGCCTGGGCCGCCTTGGCGAAGAAGTTCATGCGAAACATCTGGGCATAGGATTTGTCCGACATTTCCTTGATGTCTGCGCCCGCTGCAAAGGCGCGGTCCGAGCCGGTCAGCACGACGCAGCCCAGGCTGTCGTCCGCCTCGATCTCGGCCAGGGCGGCGGCCAGTTCGCCCAGGAGTTCGCTGTTCAGCGCGTTCAGCGCCTTGGGTCGGTTCAGGCGTATCAGAGCGACGCCGTCGGCATGCTCGATCAGCAGGGTCTCATAGGCCATGAAAGATTAGTCCTTCTTCAGCGTGTAGATCTGGCCGCGCAGCATCTGCAAAACGGCGGAAAAGTCGCGTTGGGCGTAGCCCTGACCCGCAAACAGAGCATAGAGCGCTTCGGCCTGCGCGCCCAGAGGGGTGGCGGCGCCCGCGCGCGCGGCGGCCTCCTGCGCCAGCTTCAGATCCTTGAGCATCATGGCGGACGCAAAGCCCCCGTCATAGTTTCGGTCGGCGGGCGTGGCGGGGCCGACGCCCTCGACCGGGCAATAGCTGGTGACGGACCAGCACTGGCCCGACGACTTGGACGCGATCTCGAAGAAGCGGTCGGCGCCCAGACCCAGCTTTTCAGCCAGTGCAAAGGCTTCGCAGGTCCCAAGCATGGATATGCCCAGAAGCATGTTGTTGCAGATCTTGGCCGCCTGCCCCGCGCCGGACGCACCGGCGTGGATCACCACCCGCGCCATGGGGCCGAGCGCCGCTTCCACAGCGGCGAAATCGTCCGCCTCGGCGCCCACCATGAAGGCCAGCGTGCCGGCATCCGCCGCCGCCGTCCCGCCAGAGACGGGCGCATCGGCGGCCTTGAAACCCGCCTTGACCGCCAGTTCGGCGACAGAGCGCGCACTATCGACGTCGATGGTGGAGCAGTCGATCAAAAGGGCGCCGGGCTTGGCGTTGGGGATGATGTCATGGGCGTAGACCGCGCGCACATGGGGCCCGGCCGGCAGCATGGTGATGACCACGTCCGCAGCCTTCACGGCCTCGGCCGCGCTGGCGGCGGTGTCGCAGCCATGGGCCATGGCGCGGGCGAGCGCGTCTGCGGACAGGTCGAAGGCCATGACCTTGCGGCCCGCCCTGGCCTGATTTGCGGCCATGCCGCCGCCCATATTGCCCAGTCCGATAAAGGCGATGGTCATGGCCGTCTTCTCCGTGAAAATCTATTTGGCGTCCGGGAGCTCAGTCCATTCCTGCCCGGCGGACAGGGGGGCGAAGATCTCGTCCAGCAGGGTCTCGCTCACGCCTTCCAGCGTGGCGGGGCTCCATCGGGGGGCATTGTCCTTGTCGATGATCACCGCCCGCACCCCTTCAAGGAAGTCGTGCCGCGCCACCACGCGCGCGCCGATGCGGTATTCCATGACCATGTTGTCTGCAAAGCTTTGCGCCGCCGCGCCCAGCCGAAGCTGGCGAAAAGCCACCTTCAGGGTCTGGGGAGACTTCAACTCCAGAGCCGTGCGTTGCACCCGGGCCCAGTCCGAACCATCGGCGTCAAGCGCGGCCATGACGCTCTCGACCGTATCGCCGCCAAACAGACGATCCAGCGCCTGGCGATGGGCCGCCAGAGGCGCCTCGCCCGGATCGCTGGCGAAACCGCGCGCCGCCGCCAGATCGCCGGCCAGGATCGCCGCCTTCAGATCCGCGATCTGCGCCGCTTTCACGAAATGGGTCCCCAGCCCCAGAGCCACACAGTCCGCCGCCTTGATCCGGGCGCCGGTCAGGGCCAGCCACAGGCCGGTCTTTCCCGGAAGGCGCGACAGGTGCCAGCCGCCGCCCACGTCGGGGAAGAGGCCGATGCCGGTCTCTGGCATGGCGAAGGTGGTGCGCTCGGTCACGATCCGCGTCTGGCAGGGCAGGGAAATCCCCACGCCGCCGCCCATCACCACGCCGTCCATCACCGCGATGGTCGGCTTCTCATAGGCCATCAGAAGGGCGTTGAGCCGGTATTCGATAAAGAAGAAGGCGCGCGCCTCGACTCCGTCCGCTGCACCGCTGGTCGCCAGCATGCGGATATCGCCGCCCGCGCAAAAGCCGCGCTCTCCGGAATGATCAATCAGGACCGCCCTGACCGCCGGATCATGGCGCCACGCCGTCAGCGCCCCTGTCATGGCCGCGCACATGGGCGTGGTCAGGGCGTGCAGGGCGCCCGGACGGTTCAGGGTGATGCGGCCGATCCCGCTTTCGACAAACGTCAGAACATCCTGGGTCATGCGCGCAACAGCTCCCGCGAGATGATCACCCGCATGATCTCATTGGTGCCTTCCAGGATCTGGTGCACCCGCAGATCGCGCACGATGCGCTCCAGCGGATAGTCGCGCAGATAGCCGTAGCCGCCATGCAGTTGCAGGGCCTGATTGGCCACCTCGAACCCGCCATCGGTCGCAAAGCGCTTGGCCATGGCGCACAGTCTGGTCGCGTGCGGGTCTTTGCGGTCCAGCGCGTCCGCGGCGTTGCGCACCATCAGGCGGGCGGCCTCCAGCTCAGTCGCCATATCGGCCAGCCGAAACTGCAGGGCCTGAAAATCGGACAGGGGTTTGCCGAACTGCCTGCGCGTTCCCAGATAGTCTTTCGCCGTCTCCAGAGCCAGCCGCGCGCCGCCGAGCGAGCAGGCGGCGATATTGATGCGCCCGCCGTCCAGCCCCATCATGGCGAAGCGGAAGCCGTCGCCCTCGGCGCCGATGCGGTTCTCCACCGGCACGCGCACCTCGTCGAACATGATCTGGGCCGTCGGCTGGCTCTTCCAGCCCATCTTGCGTTCATTGGCGCCGAAGCTTAAGCCCGCCATCTCCTTTTCCAGCACAAAGGCGGAGACGCCCTTGGCGCCGGGCCCGCCGGTCCGCGCCATGACCACATAGAGGTCGGACACGCCCGCGCCGGAAATAAAGGCCTTGCCGCCGTTCAGCACATAGTGGTCGCCATCGAGCCTTGCGGTCGTGCGCATGGCCGCCGCATCCGAGCCCGAGCCCGGCTCGGTCAGGCAATAGGAGGCGATCAGCTCCATGGTCGTCATCCGCGGCAGATATTTGTGCCGCAGCGCGTCGGCGCCGAACCGGTCGATCATCCAACTCGCCATATTGTGGATAGAGATGAAGGCGGCGGTGGACACGTCGCCCGCGCTCAGCTCCTCGAAGATCAGGGCCGCATCCAGCCGCCCCAGCCCCGACCCGCCGACCTCTTCATTGACATAGATGCCCGCAAAGCCAAGCTCGGCGGCCTTGCGCATCACCTCCACGGGGAAATGAGCCTCTTCGTCCCAGCGGGCAGAATGGGGCGCCAGTTCCGCCTGGGCGAAGCTGCGGGCGGCCTCCTGGATCGCGCGCTGATCGTCGGTCAGGGTGAAGTCCATCGAGGGCGCCTTATTTCATCGTCGGAATGACAAAGGACGAGTCCGTATGCCCTTCCGACGCTGCGTCAGGCCAGCGCGCTGTGACCGTCTTGATCTTGGTCCAGAACTTCACGCCTTCCATGCCGTGCTGGTTGGTGTCGCCGAAGGCGGACCGCTTCCAGCCGCCGAACGTGTGATAGGCCACCGGCACGGGGATGGGCACATTGATCCCCACCATGCCCACATCGACCCTTGCGGCGAACTCCCGCGCCGCACGCCCGTTGCGAGTGAAGATGGCCACGCCATTGCCGTACTGGTGCTTTGAGGGCAACTCCAGCGCCTCTTCGAACGTATCGGCGCGCACCATTTGCAGCACAGGCCCGAAGATCTCGTCCTGATAGGACTTCATGCCGGGCTTCACATGGTCAAACAGGCTGGGGCCGATGAAGAAGCCCTTCTCGAAGCCCTGAAGACGAAAGTCGCGGCCATCGACCACCAGTTCTGCACCCTCGTCCACGCCGGTCTGGATATAGTCGCTGATGCGCTGGCGATGCGCCGCCGAAACCACCGGCCCGTACTGGGCGCCCGCATCGGTGGAGACGCCGACGCGCAAGGAGTCGATCTCGGCGATCATGCGCGTGCGCAACGCGTCCGCCGTCTTCTGGCCCACAGGCACCACCACCGGCAGGGCCATGCAGCGCTCGCCCGCCGAGCCAAACGCCGCCCCCGCCAGATCCTTGACCACCTGATCCATGTCCGCATCGGGCAGCACAATGCCGTGGTTCTTCGCCCCGCCCATGGCCTGCACCCGCTTGCCGTTCTGGGCGCCGCGCGCATAGACGTAGTTGGCGATGTCGGACGAGCCGACAAAGCTGACCGCCCTGATCAGCGGATGATCCAGTATGGCGTCGACCGCGACCTTGTCGCCCTGCACGACGCTCAGGATTCCTTCCGGGGCGCCGGCCTCCATCATCAGCTCGGCCAGACGCACCGGCACGGAGGGGTCGCGCTCGGACGGCTTCAGAATGAAAGCGTTGCCGCACGCAATCGCCACGCCGAACATCCACATGGGGATCATGGCGGGGAAGTTGAACGGGGTTATGCCTGCCACCACGCCCAGGGGCTGGCGCATGGAATAGACGTCGATGCCGGGGCCTGCGCCTTCGGTATATTCCCCTTTCAGGGCGTGCGGAATGCCGCAGGCGAACTCCACGACCTCCAGACCGCGCTGAATGTCGCCGCGCGAGTCCGCCACGACCTTGCCATGCTCGGACGAGAGCAGTTCGGCCAGCTCGCCCATATGGGCTTCAACCAGCCGCTTGAAGTCGAACATGATCCGGGCGCGACGCTGGGGATTGGTGGCGCCCCAGCCGATCTGCGCCCGGGCGGCCTGTTGCACGGCGGCGTCCAGTTCGTCCGCGGTGGCCAGTTGCACGCGCGCCTGGACCAGACCCGTATTGGGATCGAAGATATCGCCAAACCGGCCCGAACGGCCCTCGAAGCTCTGGCCGTTCACAAAATGGCGCACATCGCGCATGGCGATCCTCCCGCAAGCGATTGTTGGCGCAAGCCTTAGACCGGCGCGCGGCGAAGTGGTAATGCAAAGTTGCAAGACATGCTGCTCAAAAATGCACACCCCGCCCGGAGCCGCCGCCCATGTTCGACTGGGACGATTTTCGACTGTTTCTGGCGGCGGCGCGCGCGGGTTCCTTCACCGGCGCGGCCAAGCGGCTGGGCGTGGACGCCGCCACCGTGGCGCGACGCGTTTCGCGGCTGGAGACGGCGCTGAAATCCACCCTGTTCGTGCGCAGCGCGGGCGGACTGCACCTGACCTCGTCCGGTGCAAGGCTGGTGGAGGTGGGCGCTGACGCCGAGGGCGCCATGGCCGCGGCCGAGGCGGTGGGGGAGATGAATACGGTCGGCGGCGTGGTGCGAATCAGCGCCTCTGAAGGCTTCGGATCGGCCATCCTCGCCCCCGCCCTGCCCGATCTGCGCCGCCAGAGGCCGGGGCTGCGCATCGAGCTGGCCGCCAGCGCGGGCTTTCTCTCGCCCGGTCGGCGCGAGGTGGACATGGCTGTGACCCTGAACGCCCCGACCGACGCCCGGCTGAAGGTGGAGCCTCTGACCCCCTATGATCTGGCCCTCTACGCCAGCCCGCAGTATCTGGCGCAGCGCGGCGCGCCGAGCGCCCTCAGCGATCTGCACGCCCACGAACTGGTCGGCTATGTCGATGATCTGATCTATGCGCCGGAACTGAAATATCTGGACGAGATCGCACCCGGCCTGCGCCCTACGCTCGCCTCCTCGTCCATCCGCGCCCAGCGGGAGATGATCAGGTGCGGCGGCGGCATCGGCGTCCTGCCCGCCTTTCTCAGCCACGGCCTGACCCGCGTCCTGCCCGATCACGTCAAGCTGACCCGCCGCTTCTGGATAAGCGCCCATCAGGACATAGCCAGCGCCGCACGCCTGCGCGCCGTGCGCACCTGGCTCTTCGCCCTCGTCGCCCAGCGCCTGCCCGACCTGACCCTTTAGGCGACGCCGACTGCATCGTTGAACCCCGCCCCTTGAGGCGCTATCAGTTCCCCGTCGACCGGGCCGCGACGGAATCACACCCCCCACCGCCCCCGACACTCAAGCGGCCCGGTAGCTCAGCAGGATAGAGCAGCGGTTTCCTAAACCGGAGGTCAGGGGTTCGAGTCCCTTCCGGGTCGCCAGTGAATTCAAAGCGTTAGAATAGTTTCAGTTTGGGCCTTGCAGGCCCAAGGCCTGCTGCTACTGAGTGATAATAAAAACCACTCATGATTGAAAAATGAGTATAAATTTCGATTTAAGCAGGTTATTGTCCCCCCGCATATGCCAATTTGGTTGGTGCTTTTGGGGACGAAAATGAAATTGAGAAATTATGCGACGATTATCGCAGTGTGCGCAGGGTTAACAGCGTGCGCGCAAGCCTCCGTAGACGTTCGACCCAACTACATACCAGCCACGAATTATGCGGGACTTTCCTGCCCGCAGCTCCGAGACAAATTGGTCGAAATCAAGGACCGCGTTTACAACGTCTCCGGTCAGCAGGATTACAAACGCAAGGTTGACCAGACGGCGACCGGCGTTGGGTTAGTGCTATTTTGGCCAGCCCTCATAGCCATGCCCTTGACGGCGGATCACAAGCGCGAACTCGGCGACCTGAAAGGCCAATATGAAGCCTTAGGGAGAGAAGCGGAGCTGAAACAGTGTGGCCCAGGGGAATCGGCGACAGCACCAGCAGCAGCGCCTCACACCGCCCCGCCACCATCTGACGCTTCTATTGGAAAGGAGCCAATGCAGTCCCCCAAATGATCGGCCGACTGGGCGCATTAAAGCGTCCTGGAACTCGACGTAAGGCGTACCATCGGGCTAGCCGATCTGATGAACGCAGATGTCTGCTGCCTGTCGCAATTCACCTCACAAGGCTCATCTGGACGGGATGGATCATTTCTCCGGTCCCAGTTGCATAATTCGTCGCTGAATATCTATGCAACCGCGGCCAGATCTTGTGAGGTGAAAATATTACAAGACGCCACGCAGGCAATTTCTGCATTAGTTCCCCTACCCCCTCCCCGCCCCCGCAATCCGGTTCAGCAGTCCCCAGGCCTTCTCGGTCGCGGAGAACAGCAGCACCACTGTGGCTGACGCCAGCATGTTGCGCGGGTCGGGGCCGTGCAGGGCCAGGGCGGCGGCGGAATAGATCAGCATGCCGAAACCGATCAGGGTCGAGAGGTGGTGGCGGATCGCGGTGAGGCGGGATTCGTGGATCGAGGGCTCGCTCGCGGCCTGATAGAGGCGGATCAGGACCCAGCTCGCCCAGCTGCCAGTGACGGACAGGGTCACCCAGCCAAAGGTCTCGCGGTTCATGTCGGGATAGAGGGCGAGCAGCGACACCATCAGAACCGCCAGATAGTTCTCAAAGGTCTGGCCCGCCAGCCGGCGCGAGCCTTCCGGGCCGGGGCTCAAGGCGGCAGCAGCGTTCATCGACAGGGCGACGAACAAGAGCCCCGTCATGGTGGCCGCCGCCGTGCCGATCACGCTGTAGAACGCAATCCACGCCTGCATGACGCCCCTCCGCCTCTTTCTGCGCCCCGGTCAGACGGCGCGGTCGGCCACGGCGCAGATCGCGTCGATCACAATGGGCTGGACCGCAGGCGGAATGTCGTGGCCCATGCCGGGGATCTCGATCAGGGTGGCGCCCTTGATATGGGCGGCGGTGTCGCGGCCGCCCTCGACCGGCACCAGCGGATCGTCCAGGCCGTGGACCACGGTGGCGGGGGCCGTGACGCTCGCCAGCTTGTCGCGACGATGGGGCGAGGCCAGAATGGCCGCATACTGGCGCGCAAAGCCCACCGGATAATAGGACCGGTTCACCGTCTCTATCGCCTGCTGGCGCAGTTCGGCCTCGGAATAGGGATAGGCGGGGGAGCCGATGACCCGCGCGCCGGTGATGGAATGGGCGATATAGCCCTCCAGATCGGTGGTCGGATCGGGCGCACGGGCGGTCAGCCGGGCCGCCGCCTCTGGCCGCGCGGGCGGCAGGTCATGGTGGCCGGTGGTGGAGAAGATCGAGGTGAGCGACAAGGTGCGATCCGGGTGATCCGCCGCGACCAGCTGGGCAATCATGCCGCCCATGGAGGCGCCGACAATATGGGCCTTGTCGATCCCAAGCGCGTCCAGCACGCCCACGGCGTCCTGGGCCATGTCGTCCAGCGTATAGGCGGCCTTGGGGAAGCGCCCGGCCATGCGCTCGCCCACCATGGCGGCGAGATCGGGCGGGCCCGCAGCCTCCAGCTTTTCCGACAGGCCGACATCGCGATTATCGAACCGGATCACGCGAAAGCCCCGCGCCGCCAGCGCCCCGACAAAATCGGACGACCAGCGGGTGAGCTGGGCGCCCAGCCCCATGATCAGCAACAGAGGCCGGGCGTCGGACGCGCCATGCACGTCGTATTCAAGCTCAAGCCCGTTCGCCCTGATCTTCGCCATGTGGATTTCCCCCGTCATTGCTGCTGGTCTGTTGGCCGTATCAGACCGGCATTTTGACGAGGCGTCCAGAGGGACTGATCCGCCCGGCGTGAAAGGCGGCCGCCTATCTGGCGTTTGACTTCTTCGCCGGGGCCTTGTCCAGGCCCGCGGGCAGATTCTTCTGGCTGGGCTGGGAGGCGTTGGCCTTGGGCGCCTTGATCTTTGGGGACTTACCCTTGCTTTCCTTCATGGGGGAACTTTCTGAGGCTGGAAGCCACTTTATCCGACGCCGATGGCGACGCCGGTCCGACCTGCGCCAGAAGGGCCAGGCCGCTGTCGCTGATCCGCCAGCCGCTGGGCTGGCGGATGGCCAGACCCAGCTCGGTCAGGCTTTGCGCGCGAGAAATATTGATGAAGTCGATGGTCTGGCCGGCGTGCTTGCGTTCCAGGTCGCGAAGCGTGTCCAGCTGAGCGTCGGTGAGCTTGATCATCACGATGCGCCTCGCGCCGATTTGCGCGAACCTGCCGATTTAGGGTGGCGCTCCAGACGCTTCTGGCGGCGGATGACGGCGGTGAGCAGGGCGCGCTGCGCTGCGGTCTTCCCATCAGCCGCCAGCTCGACCCTGGCGCCCGTCAGCACCTCGCCCAGATGTCGTCCGCCCAGAGCAAAGCTTTCAGCTCGAATAGCGCGCTCATCGACCATCTTCGAGCCGATCCATTCCATCAGCCCAAACATGATGACCCCTCAATTCCGAAAATCAGCTCACGAAAACGTCAACGATCTGATATTCACATATAGTATTTGCTGAGCCAATGCGCCCGATTTTATCTGAATATTGCTCGCTGCCGCCAAAAATATTTCACAAACGAACGGGTGAGCTTGGGCTAGATATGGCGCATCAGAAAAGCCGCCATCGCGATCAGGCCTGCCCAGAGCGCTGCGCTGAGGCCGACGACGCACACGATACGCGCCAGCGCGGGCCAGGGGCGGACAGAACCTTCGGAACTGTCGGCCTTGGACGCGCTGCGGTTCGCGCGGGCGACGGCGATGCGGGCGAGCATGGCCGCGCGGCTACGGCGCCGTTCAGACCGTTTCGAGCGGTCTCTATAGTCGAACCCGGAGAGGTTATTGGCGTGTGGAATGGCCATGGCGGACTCCTGTCGCCGGTGGGTGAGACTATATTTCGCACCCGATTAACGGTCCCATCAGGGCTGCACAGAGGTTTCATCATGTTCGGTTAATGGCGCAAAAGTGGCTGACAGACGCGACTGGATTCTCCTGGCGAACACGGGGATACATCCGTCCGCCCGACAGCCGTAACCCATGGCGATAGCTGGAAAGAGACCTTGAACGTCGCTCGACACATCTTGGATGAACCCCTTTCCGACGTCCCGTCCGAAGCGTTCGCCCAGTGCTGGAACTGGGCCGCGCAGCATCTGCAGGACAAGATCCTGGCCTATACGGGCGGAGACGAACGCAAGGGCGGGTGGCGCAAAAGCGCGCTGATGGCGCCCTTTATCGAGCACCTGTCGTTCCGGATCGGCAACCAGCTCTATTTCGTGCTGGTGGAGGACGTGTTTGACAGGGTCAAGGGGCCGGGCAATCGCGAGGGGTTGCTGAAAATTGCGCAGATCTGCAACGGCCATGCCTGCATCATGCCCATGCGCCACCGCCCCAGCCTGGGACTGGCCCGTCGCGAGGAGTCCTGGGCTGCGGTGCGATCTGGATGGGGCCTGGTCGGCGCGCGCAGCGCCTTGGAGGTTGACCCGTCTGCGCTGGCGACCGACGAGCAGATCGAACTGAGCGACTGGGAAGTGCATGACCTGGCCGTTCAGGTGATCCGGCAGGACCTGACCGAACGCGGTCGAAGACTGATCTCCTGGCAGTCCGACCCCACGCTCGACCCGTCCGTCTGGTTCATGGGCGACCAGGGACCGGAATGGGTGGTGGTGCGGGCGGCCCGACGGGCGACCACGGCCTCAAGCGAAGCTCCGGCCAACTGGGCCGCCATCGTGCGGCGGCTGAAATCGCTTAGCCCGCATGGGCATTTCGCCTGGGTGCAGTTGGCGGCGAGGCCAGAGGATCTGGAGGCCGCAGCCGACGCAAGCTTGGCGCCGCTGTATCGCGGCCAGGTCGCCCATGTACGTTATGACGGCATTTCCTGATATCTTATAAGGCCTTTACTCATAACCCTATATATTTAGAGCATTTTCTGCGACGAACCGGGGTCCATTTCGTCGGAAACTTTAGTCCGCAGCCAGAACGCCGGAAATGGTGTCGATCATGGTCTTGATGCCGATGGGCTTGAGCATGAAGTTCTGGGCGCCCGCTTCCAGGCTTTTGACCTTGGCTTCGTGCCCGGTGTCGGCCGTGACGACAATGATCGGCACCTTGGCTTTTTCGTCATCCCGCGCGCGAATGCGGCGGATGGCCTCCACCCCGTCCATGCCGGGCATGTGAAGGTCCATCAGCACCAGATCGAACCTGTTCTGGTCAATCATGTCGAGACCTTCGAAGGCGTTGTTCGCCACCCGAAGATCGAACTTCAGTATGCCCATCACACCTTTCATCACAGAGTGATTCAGAGGGTGATCATCGACGTAGAGAACCAGCATTGGACGCCCAATCAGGGAAAGATAGTGAACGCTCTATTACGTCAATATCAATCAAACATGAACCGATTGGATAGATTTCATAAATCTATGGCCAACAGATGGCCATTTTCTCGAAACAAGGCGGTCAAATTTCGTTCATTTAGCGTCATAACTAGTAGAGCCCGAATGAAACATAGGCGAATAACGCTATATAATGTTCAATCATAGGCAGTTTTATTTCTTTGCCCCTGCGATCAACCCGCCAAGGCCCCTTGAACAAGGGCGACGCACAGGGCCAGACCTGTAAAGTAGGTTCCAGCGGCGCCGATGAACCGCAGCGGATTGGGTCGCGCCATGGTGGCGGGCAGAACCATGCCCGCGACAAAGACATAGCGCAGCACGGTCACCGCAATCATGTCCCATACCACCCAGGGGGCGGGATTGTGGGCGCCAAGATAGAGAATGATGACCGCAAGATAAGGGGCGTATTCGGCCGTATTGGCGTGAGCACGAACCAGTTTGTGCAACTGTCCCGCCGGATCCGCATCATGGCCGATGAAGGTCTGAGAGGTTCCGCGCACGGCAGACACCGCCAGTCCCAGTCCAAACAGCAAAAACCCCAGCGCGGCGGCGCAGACGACAGACACCGTGTTCATCTTGGCGGTTCCCCCTAGATTTTCAGGCCTGAATTCAGGCTCGTCATCATAGAGCCTCGCCTCGAACCGAGCGTCAACCTGAAGGGAACTTCGATTTTCGTGTGGAGAAAGGTTGCTGGTAACCAATTTTGAAAGACAATAAAGTCAAGCGATCAGATAAGATGACCCTCCACCGCACAGGCAAGAGGGCGTCGTTCGGCAGGATGGATCCGCAATAGATGGAAAAGGGCGCGGGAAAGCCGCAACCCCGATATAATCTGACCAATGCGAAGGTCCTGCTGGTGGAGCCAAGCTCTCACGCCCTGGACATCCTGTGCCAGATCTTCGCAGGCTTTGGGGTCCGCTCGCCCTTTCGGTGCAACACAGCTGAAGATGCTCAGGCCATCGTGAAATCGTCAGAGCTGGATCTGATTGTCTGCGAGGCTAATCTTGAGGGCATGGACGGCTACGACTTTGTGCGTTGGCTGAGACGAAGCAACCTCGATCCCAACCGCTTTTGCGCCACCATCCTGCTCAGCGGCCATACGCCCCTGTCGAAGGTGGACAATGCGCGCGCCTGCGGCGCCAATTTCGTCATCTCCAAGCCTCTGACGCCCAAGGCGATCATTGATCGCATTGTCTGGGTGTCGATCCAGAATCGTCCCTTCATAGAATGCGACACCTATCAGGGGCCGGACCGGCGCTTCCACTCCATCGGGCCGCCGCCCAATACGGAAGGGCGCCGCTCCACTGACCTGTCGCTGGAGGTGGGCGACGCCGTCGCGCCTAATATGAGCCAGGACGATATTGACGCGCTTCTGACTCCCAAGGTGACCAAGGCGCCGCCGGCCAAGATCTGATCTGCGGCGAATCACGGCGATATTCGCCGGCGTGAACGGTGGTGATTCGGTTTCGCGCGCCGGGGGATTCACCAGTTCATAGGCATTTCAGGCAAAATCATCACGTTTCGTCTCGATTTAAATGCAGCCAGTCTCAAATTCGCCTGCGAGGTTTGCGCTCTCCGATATTAACCGTAAGGCTCCGATGGAAGTTGTTCTGTCGTTGATCTCGTTATTATTGACGCCGGAACAGATCAAATCATGTCTCCGGGGCCTATCCGGGCCACCGATTTAAAAGGTTAACAGTCATGGCGAGTCTTTCCTTCACGGTTCAGGACAATGTTGCGCCCATCAAGACAACAAGTCTGGCCAATGACGCCTATTCCAATGATTCAACCCCGACCATTACGGTCGATCTGACCAACGCCAGCGCGGTCAAGGGCGAGTGGGTCAATCTGTTCGACGGCGCGACCTTCCTGGGCGCCGTGCGACTGACCCAGAGCATGATCAACGCCGGGTCGGCCACCATCAAGACGACGGCCCTGCCGGACGGCGCCAACACATTCAGCGTCACGCTGTCGGCCCACCCGCAGACCGCAACGGGCAGTGCAAGCTATTCGCCGATCCTGACCTCCACGACCCTGAGGGACAATATCGACACCGCCACACCGGTCATTTCCAACATCGAGGTGGCTGGAAATAATGAGCTGACCAAGGCCGAGGATCTGGCGGGCTTCACCGTCACGGGCCGGGTCAATGGCGACTACGGCGCGCTGATCGGACAGACCGTGACGGTGTCCATCCATAATGGCTCAACCCAGATCGACAGCCTGACCGCCACCCTGGTGGACGACGGCAGCGGCAATCTGGTGTTCCAGGTCGCGTTCAAGCCCGGAGAGGCCCTGCCCAAGGGCGTCTACCAGGTGACGGCGTCTGTCACCGACACGGCCGGAAACGCCGGCCACCAGAACCAGACCTTCGCCTCCACCGCCTGCTTCGTGGCCGGTACGATGATCCGCACCGCCACCGGGGAAGCCGCGATCGAGACCCTGAAGATCGGCGATCTGATCGCCACCGCGGACGGCCAGATCAAGCCGGTGCGCTGGATCGGCCGCAATACGGTGTCTCTGGTCTTTGCAGACCCCCTGCGCACCCTGCCCATCCTGATCAAGGCTGGCGCGCTCAGCGAAAATGTCCCCTCGCGCGATCTGCGCCTATCGCCTGACCACGCCGTGCTGGTCGAGGGCCTGCTGGTTCAGGCGGGCGCTCTGGTGAACGGCGCCTCGATCATTCGCGACACCACCGCGCCCCAGACCTTTGTCTATTACCATGTGGAACTGACCGACCACGCTCTGATCCTGGCGGAAAATACGCCCGCCGAGACCTTCATCGACAATGTGGACCGCATGTCGTTCGACAACTGGGATGAGCATCAGGCCCTCTATGCGGCCCCGTCGCCCATGACGGAAATGGCCTATCCCCGCGCCAAGGCCCATCGCCAGGTGCCGACCGCGCTTCGCCGCCTGTTGGCCGAACGCGCCGAGGCCATCTCGGACATTGCAGCGGCAGCCTGATCCAGGCACACCGGAACGGAACGGAACCGATCCGAACCGGACCAAACAGACAGGCCCGCCGCTCCATAGGGAACGGCGGGCCTTTATTCTTCTATGCCCGCACGCCATCAGGCGGACAGGTCAGCCTGTTGAGCCGGCGCGAAGACCGGCGCCGGATCAGGCCGCCCGAACAGCGTGTTCGGCGCCAATCTCCACAGCACGCTCCGCCAGACGCTGACGGATTGCGGCCGGCACCTGACGATGGGCCTTGGCCCGGGGATAGGCCATCTCGGACATGGGCGCGACCTTGCCATAGAGCGCCTGATGCTCATCCCAGTTGTCGAACGACATACGCTCCACATTGTCGATGAAGGTCTCGGCGGGCGTGTTTTCCGCCAGGATCAGGGAATGGTCGTTCAGTTCCACATGATAATAGGTGAAGGTCTGGGGGACATGGGTCTCGCGCAGGATCGAGGCGCCGTTCACCAGCGCGCCCGCCTGGACCAGCACGCCATCGACCAGAAGCGCATGTTCCGGCGAGACCAGCAGGTCGCGGGACGGAACGTTTTCGCCGAGTGCGCCGGCCTTGATCCGGATCGGCAGGGCGCGCAGAGGATCAGCAAACACCAGGGACACCGTATTGCGGCCGATCCAGCGAACCGGCTCAACCCGCGCATCACTCGTCAGCACCTCGTCTCCGATGGACAGGGCCTCAACAGCCACTTCGCCCCTGGGCGTGCGGATCATGGTGCCCGGCATGAAGCAGATGATCGTGGTGAAGGCCGTGGTGTTGGACGTGGAATGGCCGACATTATCCGTCAGCGAGACCTGCACGGTGTAGCTGTCCGGCGGCAGAGGCTCGCCACCGGTAAACTGGGCCTGGAAGGTGAAGCCGCCATGACCATCCGAAACCAGCTTGGCGGTCACCTCGTCGATCAGATCAGAGCCCTTGTAGAGGATGTCGACCGTCACCGACTGACCCGCAAGCGCGGCGCCATTGCCCGCCACATTGCCCGTCACCGTAACGCCCGCGGCCAGTTGCGCGGCGTTGACCGTGTCGGCGCTGCCGACCACCACGTTGGAAATGGTGGGGGTGCTGGTGATGATATTGTCGACAAAGGCCGTCGTGGTCGACTGCAGGGCGGCAGGATAGGTGGCAGGGGTCTGGGAGTGCAGGGCCGGGGTCGCCGACAGGGTGGCCGTCAGGCTATAGGCGCCTTCCGTCAGGGCCGGGGGCTGCAAGCTGATCGATCCAGCAGACAGGTCGGCGGCGGTCACCTTGTGGGCGCCGATCACCAGGCCATCATTAAATATATTAATCCATTCACCGACCTTCACCGTCGATGCATCGAACGAAACGCTAATTTCCGGCTGTGCATCGGATGACAGCGCACCGCTCGTAAGCGTTCCAGTAGTATCGGCAACTGACAGGGTTAGCGACATCTAAATCTCCATCCATCAACAACCGATTTTCTCGGTGTTTGTTTAGCGATTACGTTTGGAAACATTACGTTAACCTTGAGTTCAACGCCGCGTTTCCTTGCGGGCAGACTTTCTCGCGAAACTCCGGCCCGTCAACAACGCACAGGGGAATTGAGACAAAATAGATGTAATTGGAGATTTTATGAGTGGATTTCTGAAGCGGGCGCCGTCTGAGCGCGGCCCTCAACCCCTCAGGAGCGCGATCAGCCGTCCGTCGACCGCAGTGGAGGCCGACGCCCGCAAGCCATCGCGGGCCGAAATCCGCGCCTTGACCGGGCTGACGCCA
This sequence comes from uncultured Caulobacterales bacterium, assembly GCA_903858685.1. GTDB lineage: Bacteria > Pseudomonadota > Alphaproteobacteria > Caulobacterales > Caulobacteraceae > CAIMFV01. The sequence continues at coordinate 29,317 of CAIOJR010000204.1, forward strand.
TAGACCGCCTTGAAGGCGCGCGTAAAGGCGCCGGCGCTTTCGAACCCCCAGCGCGCCGCGATAGTCTCCACCTTGCGGTCGGCCAGTCCGGGATTGGCGAGATCGACAAAGGCGCGCTGCAGCCTTTGTTTGCGCACATAGGCGATCACACCCTCGACCGGTTCGAACAGACGGTAGAGCGAGGCCCGCGACATGCCGAACGTGGCCGCGATCATTTCCGGGTTCAGTTCTGAGGAGGCCAGGTTCTGGTCAATGAAGCGACGAATGGTCAGCATGGACGCGGGCGCCTGATCCAGACGCCCCCGCCCCTGCATCTCCACCTCCAGCGGCAGGATGCGGAGCAGCAACCCCAGGACGCCCTCGATCAACGCATCCAGTTCGCGGATCGTGGTGCGGCCCGCCGCCGCCGCCAGGCTCGCCACGCCGGCGCGGGCCACAGACGCGGTCGTGCGGTCCGCCGCCAGGACAAGCCCGTGAACAGCGCGCTCATCCATCAGGCTGGACGACAGACGCGCACGCGGCGCCCAGAGCGTAATATCGCCGCCCGGCGCCTCCAGGTGCAGTTCGACCGGTTGGAGCATGTCGAGCAGATAGAGCCCCCCGGTCTCGACCAGAATCGCGGGCGCGCCTGGCCCCGTGCTCACCCTCACACGCCCCGCCGTGACCAGTCGAACGGCCACCAGATCAAGCCCGCCGCCTGCAATGACATCCATATCCCGATTGAGCACCGCCGGATCGCAGTGCGACTGGCTCAGCGTCGCTCGCCCGGTGGACCAGGCCTGTAATCCTGCGTCAAAGGCGCTGTCCGCTCCGATGGGCGCCACATTGAACACGCCGTCCAGCCCACGCCGAAAGGCGCCCAGCCCGTCTGGACGAGGTTGCAGGATCAAGCTTTGCGGTCGAAGCGCCTGTCCCGGCTCCATTCCCGTCCCATCGTCAGTAAAAGAGCCCAGATCCGGTGTCGCGATCGGCTCGGCGCCACAGTCCACCCATTAGACCCGAACTGACCATCCCATCCAATCCGATACGCCACGAAGATCGGCCACATCTGGGCTGCAACCCTTGCCACCGGAAGGGCGTAAATACTTCGCCGCCACGTCAAGATGCAAATTGAGTGGGAAAACTCCTTCTAAAACAACGTGATCAGTTAGCATGCCCATTGGAAATTAGGGATAGTTGATCACCAGACCTTAATGGCGCGGGTCAATTCTGCGCCCAACCCTGCCGACGCCGCCCGACACCTCCCCTCTCGTCGCGGCGACGCCCCGGCAGGGGAATCAGGCGGGGTGTCATGTGGTTTCGGGCTGGACGCAGGCTTTCACAGTTTGGACGCAGCACGCGCGGTGCAGCGGCGGTGGAGTTTGCGCTGGTCTCGGCCCCGCTGGTGGCCATCATCCTGGCCATGCTCCAGACATCGATGGTCTTCTTCTTTGAACAGACCCTCCAGACGGTGGCTCAGCGCTCCGCCCGCCAGCTGATGACCGGCGCCGCCCAGAAGGCCAGTATGACCCAGTCTCAGTTTCATAACCTGGTCTGCACCAATGCGGGCAACCTGTTCACCTGCAGCAATATCATGGTGGATGTACAGGCGGCCTCGACCTTCTCGGCGACCAGCACCTCGCCCATATCGCTGACCTATAACGGCAATGGCGCGGTAACAAACACGTGGAACTACAGCCCCGGCAATCCCGGTGACGTGGTGATCGTGCGGCTGATGTATGACTGGCCCGTCTTCGGACAAATGATGGGCCTTGGGCTGAACAATCAGCCCGATGGCGGCTATCTGATGGTGGCCACCGCCGTCTTCAAGAACGAGCCCTATTGATGGCCCGCGCCCAACGCCTCCCCGATCACATGGCGGCGTTCTGCGCCCGTTTCGCGAGCAACCGGCGCGGCGTGGCGGCGGTGGAGTTCGCTCTGATCTTTCCGTTCCTGATGATGGTCTATTTCGGTGGATTTGAAATCTGCCGCGCGACCGCCACCTATCGCAAGCTGGCGGACACCACGGTGGAGCTGGCCAATATCAGCGCCCAGTACACCTCCATGACGGCCAATGACGTTTCGACCGTGATGAACGCGTCAGCCCAGATCATGGCGCCCTACGCCACGCAGAATCTGTCGATCGTCCTGTCTGAAGTGACCACGGACGCCTCCAGCAACGCCACCGTGACCTGGAGCAGCGCCTTCAACGGGGCCGTTCCCCTGGGCGTCGGGACGGCGGTCGCCATGCCCACCGGCCTGAGCTCTCCGTCCAGCAACTATATTCTGGTCCAGACCGCCTATAATTATACGCCAACGGTTGGCGCACAATTCATCGGCGCCATGCCGATGAGCGACCAGATCTTCATCATTCCGCGCCAGTCGCCCTCAATCCCCTATACCGGCTAGAGGGCGCCATGATCCGCACAACCCGCCCCCTGCGAGCATGGATAAACCGGCGCCTGCGCAGTTTTGGCGCCAGCCGCCGCGGCAATGTGGCCGTAGTGGTGGCGGTCATGCTGGTGCCGCTCATGTTCGCAATCGGCATGACGGTGGACTACACCCTGGCCCGGCGTCGGCAGGACCAGCTGAACGGCATTGCCGACACCGCAGCCCTGGCCGCCGTCACCCCCACCATGATGGGCAAGACCACAGCGGTTGCGCAGGCCGCCGCCCTGGCCGTCCTGCAATCCCAGATGAGCACGGTCAGCAATGTCGCCTTCACCGCGTCCAACCTCTCGGTCGTCGTCAATGACACCACAAACGGGACCAATGTGGTGCGCAATGTCACGGTCAGCTACACCGCCTCGTCGACCAATGTGTTCAGCGACCTGGTGGGCGTCAGCAGCCTGCCTCTGGCGGGAACATCCTCGGCCAAGTCGACCATTTCGCCCAGGATCGACTTCTATCTGTTGCTGGACACCTCGCCCTCCATGGCCATCGCCGCCACGACCGCGGGGATCAACACCATGGTCGCCAATACGGCCAGCCAGGGCGGTTGCGCCTTTGCGTGCCACGAGACCCATCCCTCGTCCGACAATCTGGGCAATCCGGGCGGAGAGGACAATTACGCCCTGGCGCGAAATCTGAATGTCACGCTGCGGATCGATCTGGTGAACTCAGCCGTTCAGGACCTGATGACCGCCGCCCCGGCCACGGCGACGCAGAACTTCACCTCTTACCGCGCGGCCATCTATACGATCGACTATAATTTCACCACGCTGGCGACCCTCACCAGCAACTTCAGCGCCGCCAAGACCGCAGCGGGCACGTTACAGGCAGTGACCGTCTACAATAATAACTGCCTCACCTCGTCCAACTGCAACAGCGACGAGGACTCCTATCTGGACATGGGCCTGTCGAGCATCAACAGCGTCATGCCCAATCCCGGCCAGGGCACCGGAAACGCAGGCGACACGCCTCAGGAGGTGCTGTTCATCGTGACCGACGGGGTGGAGGACTATGTCTATGGCGGCTCGCGCAATTACGGGCCGATCAATGTCAATGCGAACTGGTGCCAGACGATCAAGAACCGGGGCATCCGCATCGCCTTCCTCTACCTGACCTACAATCCTCTGCCGACGAACGGCTGGTACAATACCTATATCGCCCCCATTCAGCCCACCATCGCCACCACGGCGCAGAACTGCGCCTCGGCGGGGCTATTCTTCCAGGTCAATACGGACGGCGACGTGTCCAGCGCGCTGAACGCCCTGTTCCAGAAGGCCGTGGCGACCGCCTATCTGACCTCGTGACGCCTTTGGCCGCTTGCCAGGCGGGGGCGAACTGAGCATCGTGCACGGCCTTCCGGCTGCGCTGCGGACCAAGATGAACGACACTCCAATTCCCGCTCAGAACGTCTGGCCGCCGCAGGATCTGGCGCCTCAGCCATCCTGCCCGGCCTGCGGCGGATCGCGGGCGCAGACCTTTCTGGACGGCCTGACAGACAAGGTGTTCAGCGCCGCTCCGGGTCAGTGGCGGATGAAGCAATGTCAGGCCTGCCAGAGCCTGTTCCTGGATCCGCGCCCGAGCGAGGCCAGTATCGGACGGGCATACAGCGCCTATTACACCCACGCCGCGCCCGATCTGGCCAATGCGCCGTCGAAAGGGCGCAATCTGAAGGCCGGACTTCGCAGCGCCTATCTGAACGCCCGCTATGGCCACAGCCTGTCCAACGCCCTGCCCCTGCCAGGCGCGGCGGCGCTTCTGAACGGGCGCAACCGCATCAAGGCGGACTTTTACACCCGCCACCTGCCTGCACCGTCCCGTCCGGGCGCGAAACTGCTGGATGTGGGCTGCGGCAATGGCGCCTTTCTGGTGGTGGCCGCTGACCTCGGCTATGCGGCGGTCGGGCTGGAGCCGGACCCGGCGGCAGTCGAAGCCGGTCGCAAGGCGGGGCTCAACCTGTTTGAGGGGGTCCTGCCGACGACCGTGCTGGATGACCAGCGCTTTGACCAGATCACGCTCAACCATGTGCTGGAGCATCTGCACCATCCGGGCCGTGCGCTGGAGCAGGCCTTCGCCCTGTTGAACCCCGGCGGCCGGATCTGGCTGTCCCAGCCCAATCCGGCGTCACGCGGCCTGCAACGCTTTAGCGCAGACTGGCGCGGGTTGGAGGCGCCGCGCCACCTGACCCTGATGACGGCGCAAGGCCTTGGCGCCCTGTTGCAGCACGTGGGCTTCACCGGTGTCGAACGCCTGAAGCCAAATCGCGACGCGGACTTCTATTTCCGTCAGAGCGCGGCCATGGCGCTCGGCGCGGACCCCTATGAACCGACTGATCCGCCAGGCTGGAACACCGGATTGAAACAGGCGGCCCGGGCCGCGGATGACGCCGCTGCACGCCAGCCTGACCTTGCAGAGACCCTGACCGTGACCGCGATCAGGCCGTAAAGGCGCCGTCGCGCATCAGTCCCATATCCTGCATGACGCTAAGCCACAGCGCCCGATCATGCCGGGCCCAGGCGTGGACCCCCAGAGGCGGCTGGCCGCCGTTCAGCTCCATAACGCGGCGCCCTTGCGATTCTGCGGCGAAGGCGGTGGCGGCGAGCGCGCTGGGCAGGCGAAAATCGGGACTGAAGGCGGGCGCATAGAAGATCCAGAACTCGTCCTCCGCCCGCGGGAACAGATCGCAAAAATCCTGCCCCAGGGTCGGCGCGCCGCTTTTCGCTCGTAAGCTGGCATAGCGCGTCCAGATGCGACCATAGGCGCCTTTCAGATATTGCCGCCACATGACGCCGCTGATCCGCCCCGGATGGAGACGCCGGGATCGCAGGACCGACAGGCACTGGGCGGGCGAGCGCAGCGAAAAGCCGCCATTGCCGACGCTTTTGAGCTGCCCGTTGCGCCGAAAATAGGGCGCCCCCCAATAGGACAGGTCCGGCTCTATGAAGCGCTGGAAGTCACGACCCAGAAGCAGACAATCCATCTGGAAGATCAGGATGTGACAATAGGTCGAGGCCTTTTCATAAAAGGCGGTCTCCATCATCAGGGCGTTATAGGCCGACAGACTGGCCATCCAGGGCGCGGGCGCCTCGACCACGCGACAGTCGGCGGTGTCGAACGCCAGCTCAACACCGGCCTTTTTCAAGATGATCTTCGGCACGTCCCGGGCGAAGTGCAACAGGCTGGCGAAGCTGATCGCCTCGTCCGCCGACAACGCGCCGCGGGCGACCGGAATGATGACGCCAAGGTCGCCGCCGCCCCAGTCGCCCTCCAGCACCAGAGGCGCCAGATCCAGGTCGCGCTTGCAGGCGTAGCTGCGGATCGGCGCAGGTTCAGGGGCTTGATCCACCGGCTCTGATCGCTAATGGCCGGAACGGGGCGGGACGATGAGGCTGGATGGGCGAAAGACGGCCGCAGCCGCATTCACGTTTGGATCAGCAAGCGCTGGCGGCATCAGAACAGCCCCGCCACAAGATTGATGCCCAAAGCCAGGACAGCCGTATTGAACACAAAGGCCACGACCCCATGCACCGTGCCGATCCGGCGCAGGGTCTTGCTGGTGAAGCCGATATCGGCTGTCTGGGAGGCGACCCCGATCACGACGGCGAAGTGCAGAAAATCCCAGAAGTCAGGGACCTCTCCCGCAGGAAAGGCCAGGCCGCCGACATGGGTCTGCGGCTGGGAAGGATCGATAGGCAGGAAATATTCATGCGCATAGTGAAGCGCGAAAATCAGTTGCACCAGAAACCAGGACAGGGCCACCGTCAGAAAGGCGAGCCCCACCCTCAGCCCCTTTTCCAGACCGTGCAGGTTCTTGGCGACGGACAATTCCACCGCCACCGCCACGATGCTGGCCACAGCCGAGCATAGGATCAGGGTCAGGATCACGCCCTGCCCCGAATCCTGGGCCGCCGACCTGCACCGCATCGCCTCCGCCGACTGATGCTTCATCAACAGCATCATGGCGATGATGAAATAGCCGCAGCCCAGATCCCAGGTCAGGATGGATCTTGTGCTCAGCGCAATGGGACGGGGCGACACCTGCACAAGCACGCCGCAAACAAGGCCAAACACGACGGCCTGCACAAGTCTGGGCCGCGTGGCGAAGATGCGAAGGAGGTTCATCGTCATGGCGCCTGAGGTTTGGGTTCACGTCGCGAACCGCCTGATTGCACCAATTGTCGGCTCAGCGAAAGACCCGACGCGGCGGGCTTCAGTGCACCGCCAGCTTCATCACCGCTGTGAACACCGCCAGGACGCTCACCGCCTTGGCCAGGAGCCCCACGCCTGAGGTTCCAAGCAGCATGAAGGTCACCCGGCGGAAATTGATGTCGGAAAGAGACTTGTAGAGGTTCACGCCCATCAGGGTGCAGGGCAGCACCACAGGAATGGTGATCGCCAAAAGGCTCCAATAGGCGCCGCTGAAGGTCTCTGGCCGTTGGATCGCCAGCAGAATGAGCGAAACGATCTGCAACACCAGAATATAGGGCTGAACGATGGAGCGCGACTCCACCTTGGGCAACCGCTTCAATCCGCTCCAGACCACGACGGCGGCGCCGGGAAAGGCGGTAAAGCCGCCAATCACGCCCCCGGCCGCGCCGACCAGGCTCGACACGATCCAGTTGCTCTTCATCTCCACGTGAAGGCTTTCCGGCTTCAGCATGGAATAGGCCGCATAGACGACCAGAAAACCACCGAACAGGGCCATCAGCGCCGCCGTCGGCAGGGCGTGCAGGATGGCCAGGCCAACAGGCACGCCCACCAGTCCGCCCAGCAGATAGGGCGCAGGACCGTCCGGCCACCACTCCCTCAGGGGCTTCAGGTCCGCCTTCAACTGACCGATGGAGAGGAGTTGATTGGCCGTCGACAGGCTCATCAACAGCGGCACGCCCAGCTTGGGCGGCAGGAGCCACAGGCACAGGGCGCCGATGGCCGAGAAGCCAAAGCCGGACAGACCGCTCATCAGGCCCGAAAGCCCCAGAATGACAGCCAGGGCGAGCAGGGTTGCGGGCGACATGCCCGGCGGCAATTGAGCGAACAAATTCAAAACGAGAACTCCACCAGCGACTGCACGGAGGACAGACCGCGGCGGCGCGCCCTTTCAAGGCTCAAACCGTCACAGACCCCGTAATTCAGTCACCGGAAGCCTAATTATGCAACATCACAGAGCGTCGGCGCCCGATTTACCCACATCTGGATCTGCTGATCAGAACCATTCGCAACAATCAGGCCGCGAGCGCGGGGCCCGGCGGCAGGCTTGTCAGAATCTCGAGAAAGTCGGCGAGAATATCGGCGATTTCTTCCGCGGACGGGGCCGCAGCGAAATCGGACCCGAACCGATAGGTCCAATAGCTGACGCTGTGATCCAGACCGGCCACGCGATGGCCCAGGGCATTGAAATAGTCCGGCGCCTTGACCAGAAAATCGCGGAAATCCTTGGTTTTTCCGGTTTGGGTCATGCTTTGATAAGCGGTCTCGTAAATGTCCAAAACGGTCATCGCCGCCTTGTGACACTGGCTTAGGGCGCCGCCGATCCTTCGACCCATTTCCAACAGGGTCGGTCGCATCGGGTGGCCGGGCCGCAGCCGCGAAACACGCCGCGCAACATCGCGCGCCAGTCCTGCAAGCTGCGGCTCTAACAGTGACAACCGCCACTTATAGTAGATGAAGGCCTTCCAACAGAACATACCCTCGTCAAAAGCGCGCCTGTCCAGTTGCATCGCCTGACGCAAAGGTTCGAATTCAAGCCCGTTTTCATTGAGAATAATCTTGCGCGCCAGCTTGGCGCTGTATTTGACCATCAGTTCCTTGGTCGCGCACATCATTTCCGCCAGGGGCGCGACTTCAGCGACTGCGAAGCTGACCACCCCGTTCACATCGGCCTGTGCGAGGTTGAAATAGCACGCGGCCGGCTTTCGGTTGACCGCCTTCAGCCGCTCCCGCAGGAGGAAGGGATCAAGCGAGGGCAGATCGTCCATCGCCTTGAGAACGTTCATATCGTCCGAGTGGCTCAGACCCGACATGCCCAGCGACTGTCCCAGCAGTCCGGCGAAACCGATCTGGCCGACAAAGAAGGACTGGGCGCCAATCCCCAGATCGTCACCGTCTATGGGCAGAAGAATCTTAGTGGCCGATGTCCGCGAGTTCTCGAACATGGTCTGCTCGTCAGAACGTAGCTTGTGCTTGATGAAGATCGCCCGGTTGAGCATGGAAATCGTGAAAAACGGCTGGGCCTTATAGGCGGTGGTCTGGCCGAACTCGTCGAAGATGGCCGTCAGATTCAGCACGCGCGCGGTGGACGCCGTCGTCCTGAGGTTGGTCAGGCTCCTGACCTCGTCGGTATTGGCGACATTCTTCATGACGACAGCTTCTGCAAAACGACCTCAGAACACCCCAGCCAAAAGCAGCAAATGTCGCCTCTTGCAGACCCTTCTGATCTACCCAGTCATGAACGATCAGGACTTAAATTTTACATAATGAGGCGGAAAATCACCTCAGTGCTTGGGCCGCCGGATAAAAATAACGCCATAAGGCGTCAACAATTTCAGCGCCTTCAACAACATGAATAGTTCGTCCGTTATTTACTCATCGTTGCGCGAGCGATCCGAAAGCGTGCGATTTTACCAAATATCAACGGCGTTTTCGGTAAATGAGGCTTAACTCAACAGAGAAGACGCGCAATTGCTGTGATGAGACGCCTGCTTGCATCCTTGAGCCGCGCCATGCGCGGGGTGTGGCGCCATCGTGCAGACCGCCGTGGCGGAGTGGCTGTGAACCTGGCCCTGACCGCTGTGCCGGCCATCTTCATCCTTGGGGCGACGATCGACATCACCCAGGCCGTCACCCTGCGCGAAAAGATGCAGGACGCGCTGGACGCCGCGACCCTCATGGCGTCGCAAAAGGCGGCGGGCGAAACCCAGACGGCGCTGAACGCCGCGGTCAGTTCGGCCTTCACGGGTGAACTGACAAGCGCCAATCTCTCCGGCGTCAGCGTCGCGGCGACCTATTCCGCCGCCAGCGGCGTCTCCACCCTGAACACCACGGCCACGGGAACCTACACCACGCCCTTCGCCGGGCTGATCGGCATGGACAATATGACGATGACGGTGACCAGCAATGTCAAATGGGGCGGCTCGCGGCTGCGCGTGGCGCTGGTGCTCGACAATACGGGCTCCATGGCCCAGAGCGGCAAGATCACTGCCCTGAAGTCGGCCACCAACAGCCTTTTGACCCAGTTGCAGGGCATGGTCGCCAATCCGGGCGACGTCTATGTCTCGATCACCCCCTTTTCCAAGGACATCAATGTCGGCTCCGCCAATGCGGCGGCGACCTGGCTGGACTGGACGGACTGGAACGCGGCAAACGGGTCCTGCACCGGGGGCGGGCATTATGGCGGCGCCAGTCAAAGCACCTGCAGCGGCGTCTGGACGCCCGCCAGCCATTCCACCTGGAACGGTTGCGTCATGGACCGCGGCGAGAACTCCGCCCCCGATACGGCCAATGACGACGCCAATGTCAACGCCGTCGTGGCGGGCCAGGCCTCCACACTGTTCCCGGCGGAACAATATTCCAACTGCCCCCAGGCGGGCGTCGGCCTGACCTATGACTGGACGGCGCTTCAGTCCGTGGTGAACGCCATGTCGCCCAATGGCAGCACAAATCAGACCATCGGTCTGGCGCATGGCTGGATGACCCTGGTGGGGGGAGGCCCCTATCCCGCCCCGCCCGCCATGGACCCGAACTACACCTATCACCAGGTCATTATCCTGCTGAGCGACGGGCTGAACACGCAGGACCGCTGGTACGGCAACGGCTCCAACACCTCCACCCAGGTGGATGCGCGGATGAATCTGGCCTGCACCAACGCCAAGGCGGCCGGGATCATCATCTATACGGTCCAGGTCAATACAAGCGGCGACCCGACGTCGACCGTCCTGCAAAACTGTGCGACCAGCGCGTCCTATTTCTATCAGGTGACCGCCAGCGCCAGCATAAATGCGGTCTTCCAGCAGATCGGGGTCGGCCTGTCCAATCTGCGCGTCGCCGGCTGAACATCCGGCCCGGCGTCGCGATGAAAGCCATAAGACGGGCAAACCTCAACCGGCTTTAAACCTGTTGGCGTCATGCTCTGGGCGGGGCTCTGATCCAGACCCTGATCGGCCCGGCCAGAGGTGCACCCGTCTTGCAAACTGCGAAACTGACAACGGCCCCGCGCGCGACCTGGGCGACCCTTCGTGGGTCGCTGTTCGGCGCCATGATCCTCGTCGCCGGTCTGCTGGCCGTCGGGCCGCGCGGCGCCATGGCGGCAGAGCCCTGCGCCAGCGTTCAGGCCAGGACCACGATGGCCAGCCCCGGCGCGGGCAGACGTCTGGCGCTCGTCATCGCCAATGCAAATTACAGCTTCGCCTCCACGGCTCTGACACAGGCCCGCGCCGACAGCGAGGCGGTCAGCGCCAAACTGGGAGAACTGGGCTTTGACGTCACCCGCTGTGACAATCTTGGCCAGAGGGAGATGCGCGACTGGGTCGCCAGTTTTTCCACCAGCGTCGCGCGCAATGACTTTGTGCTGATCTATTATATCGGTCATGCGGTCGAACGCGAGGATGGCCGAGACTTCCTCCTGCCGGTCGACGCCAATCCTGGCGCCGTGCAGGAGCTTCGCCTCAAAGCCATCGCCCTGGACGACCTCTATCCTGGCGCAAGCTTCGGCGCCCTAATCGTGCTGGATACTTGCCGCGACAACCCGTTGACTCTGGACCGCGCCGAAGGCGCCAGGGGCTATGTGGCGGGCGCTCACGCGGCCAGCCCTCCAGCCGGGGTCATGGTGCTCTATGCCTGCGCCCATACGCCCGCCGCCGATCCCAGACCCAATGCCGACACCAGCCTGTTCGCCCAGGCCGTCATCAACGCCGTCGGCCAGCCCGGAGCATCGGTTGATCGGGTGTTCCAGTCCCTGTCGCGCGAGATCCGGGCCGCGACCCTGAATCACCAGACGCCGCTTCGCTTCGGCGTGCTGGAGGATGACTTCATCTTCAGCCCCGTCGCGCCGGCTCAAACCCCGCCCGCCCCGTCGATCCCGGCCCCGTCGATGCTGTCCCAGGCCGCCACGGGTCCCGCCACGGCCAGCCCCGCTGTCCCGACGGCGGCTGTCCCGACGGCGGCTGTCGCCGCTGCCGCGCCGTCGATCACGCCTGCGCCGGTGACAGCCCCAAATCCGGCGCCTGCCGCGCCTGGACCGGAGGAGCAGGAAGCCTCAGCCGCTGCGACGCCATCCAATTCAGCCGCCGCCCCGGCGCCCGCGAACACAACGGCAACGGCAACCGCAACGGCAACGGCAACGGCAACGGCAACGGCAGCAGCAACAGCAACAACCAACAACAACAATAACAACACCAACGACAACCTGATCAATGAAAGAACAAGAACAATGATAACAACAGTACCATCAACAACACACATAACACCAAGAACGACGAGAACAACGGGAACAACAGGAACAAC
>CAIOJR010000205.1 GCA_903858685.1 uncultured Caulobacterales bacterium
ACATCATCGAAGCCCGCGACCGGGCGCAGATCCTGGTCCGCAAAACCCGGGGCCACAGACTTGAGGTGGTTCGCGGCGCCGGTGTCGCGCGATAAGCCTGCGCCATGCAGCCAGCCCGCAGGACACCCCCTCTGCCCCCTCCCGGAAAACTCTTCCTGTCCAGAGTCTCGACAGGGCCGGATCATTGGCCGGCGACAGACGACGCGGCGCCCGGCCAATACGGCTTCAGATGGCATTAACTAAGTTCATCGATCGATTTTTAACCTTATGAGCGTCCTGTCAGACCTGAAGCCTTCGCACCGACCCGGGCGCGTTCAACGGCTTGGGGAGCCTGTGCGCCATGTCCATCGGATCCGTGGGGTCAACCAGCAGCACCTCCGGTTGGCAACTGCTTCAGCAATTGTTGGCCGCATCCGCCATCGGAAGCGCCACGCCGGGCAGCGCAAGCTCGACCTCGGCCTCATCGACCAGCTCGACAAGCAAGACAGACGGCGCCCGCCCGCCGCCGCCGGCCAATGCGCCGCCCCCACCCGCACCGCCGGCGCCCAGCTCTGCGTCGAAGCTGACGAGCGACCTGCAGACCCTGCTTCAGGCCTTGCAGAGCCTCAACTCGACAAGCTCCACCAGCAGCGCCTCCACCACCTCCACGACCAGTTCCGCTTCGAGCGCCTCGAGCACCAGTTCGACCAGCTCCACATCCAGCGCCTCTGCCGTCGCAGCGGCCGCGGCGGCGGTTATTTCGGACCTGCAATGTCTGGTGAGCGGTTCATCATCTGGTCACCATCACCACCATCACCACCACGGCGATGGCGGAGAACACGGACCTGAGGACACCGCGTCAGCCAGCTCGACCTCGTCCACCAGTGCGTCAAGCACAAGCAGCAGCTCACAAAGCAGCTCGACCCCGCCGGACGGGGACGTCCGTCGCCCGTCTGAACTTTCCAACGCCCTGAAGCAGTACGCCGACGCCGCGGCTCAAGGGTCGTCAAGCTCCACAACCGTCAGCGTTTCGGCGACCCTGTCCATCTCGGTTTCGGCCTGAGCCAGATATCCGCCGGGCTCCAGGCGCTGACGGTTCATTTCCGGTCCGGTCGAATCGGGCGAGTTTCGCATCCTTGTCGCGTGCGGGGAGAGGCCCTTGAGCGATCTTCCAAGAGTGGCTCTGTGCTTTCCGTCAGGAGACATGGTCCACGCCGACTTCGCCCTGTCATTGGCGGGCCTGTGCGCCGCGTCTCACCCGATCGACACCCCGATCGTCAACGCCAAGAGCTCCATTGTGGCCGAAGCCCGCAACCGGTGTGTGGAGCTGGCGCGCGAGCATCAGGCGGACTTCATGCTGTTCCTCGACAGCGACATGGTCTTTCCCCGAAACACGGTTCTGCAGCTTCTGGCGCATGACAAGGACATTGTCGGGGCGACCTATCCGCGTCGCGTGCCGCCGCACAATGTGCTGGGCGCCAGCCTGCCCGACGCCCGGATCGAACGCGACGGCGCCTTGGTGGAAATGCGCCACGTCCCGACCGGGTGCCTGATGATCCGGATGAGCGTTTTCGACGCCCTGCCCGGCTTGAGTTTCCGTTTCCGGATGGATCCGGACACCGGCGCCCTGGTGGGGGAGGACTATGATTTCTGCGACCGGGCGCGCGCGGCGGGCTTCACCATCTGGTGCGACACAAGGCTGTCTTTCGAGGTCGGCCATATTGGCCAGAGCATTCATCACCTGCAAAGACCGAGCGCGGCGAGCTGAGCCGCACACCGTCAGCTCTGCTGAGCGCGCCTAGCCCATGTTCCGCTGCGACCAGGCCGCAATCGCCGCGCCGCCCCCTGCGATGCACAGGGCCCAACCCAGCGGCCAGGGCGTTCCGTCAGCGTAGGCGCCGACCGCGGCCGAACCGGCGATGCCTCCGCCATATTGGGTCGCTCCGATCAGGGCGGCGACTGTGCCCGCCTGAGACGGCGGCGCAGCGCTGAGAGCCCGCCCGATGGCGTTGGCCACGATCAGGCCCGACATCGACACAAAGAAGAAGCTCGGGACCACCAGCCCCCAGAGTCCGCCGAAACCGGATCTCGCCGCAAGGGCGACGCCCAGGCCGCCCAAAGCGGCGACGGCGGTCCCCGCGCGCATGACTGACAGGCCGTCAAAGCGTCGCAACAGGCGCACATTGACCATGTTCATCGTCATGATCCCGGCGATGCCGGACGCAAACAGGGCGCCGTAAAGCGTCGCCGGAACCTGGTGATAGGTGATGAAGGCGAAGGGCGAGGCGGCGATATAGGCGTAGATCCCGAAATAATAGAGCCCGCCTGTCGCCGCGCACACCATGATCCGGCGGTTTCTCAGCAAGACGCCGTATCCGCCAAAGGCGGCTCTCAGCGAACCCACCGCCTGCAGATCCGGACGATAGGTCTCTGGAATCGTCGTCACACCGGCCGCCGTCGCGACTCCGATCGCCACCAGCGCCCAGAAGATCGCGCGCCAGCCGGCGTGCACCAGGATCTGGCCGCCCAGCAACGGGCCGATCAAGGGCGCCACCGCCATGACCGTGATCAGGGTGGACAGCATCTGCGCCGCCCGCTCCCCGCCATAGAGGTCGCGCACCATGGCGCGCGACAAGACCACGCCCGCACAGGCGCCAAGCGCCTGCACAACCCGCCAGCCCACAATATCCACGGCGGACCGCGCTAGAGCACAGCCGATGCTGCCTGTGATGAACAGAAGGATGCCGACGCCAATCGGCCCTTTGCGCCCGAACCGGTCGCCGACCGGGCCCCAGAACAGCTGTCCAAGGCTGAAACCGACCAGATAGGCCG
>CAIOJR010000206.1 GCA_903858685.1 uncultured Caulobacterales bacterium
ATCGTATCCCGCGCGTGGACGACGGCGAACGAAAAGGCGCGGGGAGGGCGGGCGCTGACGGACTTTTCCCAAAATAGCCTGTTGGGCGGCGAATGCATCCGCCGTCGATGGCCACCAAGCGGCTGACGAGACTGAGAAAATCGCCGGCCCCGGATCAACGGCCCACAATTTAGCCCCCAAGGGCGTTCCAGTTCAAGCAAAGGAGAAGCCGTCCCGGCGGACCGGAACGGCTCTCGTTCGTCGCAATGTGCTATCAAATCAGGCGGCGACCTTCTTACGACGGGTGCGCAGGGCAGGATTGTGTCCCCAGACGTGGTGTAACTGACGGCTCAGTCTCCACGACCTCCAGCTAAGCCGGATCGATCAGACCGCCGCAGCGGGCAGGCTGACGAGGGGATCATTGCTCAAAGTCGAGACGCTTTCCACCGTCATATACCTGGAGCGCTGGACGGCCCATTCATCGTTCTGCTCAAGGAGGATAGCGCCGACGAGACGGGTGATGGCGGCCTCGTTGGGGAAGATGCCAACAACCTCAGTGCGGCGCTTGATCTCGCCATTGAGACGCTCGATCGGGTTGGTTGAGTGGATCTTCACCCGATGCTCCTTCGGGAAGGACATGTAGGCCAGCACGTCAGCCTCCGATTGATCCATGAAGGCAGCAAGTTTTGGGACCTTGGGTCTGAGCTGGTCGGCGACCTGACGCCACTGGGCCTTGGCTGAGGCTTCGTCATCCTGGGCGAAGGCGGTGCCCACGAAGGCCGAGACGACCCGACGCTGGCTCTTTCCAGCGTGGACCAGGGCATTGCGCATGAAGTGGACCCGGCACCTTTGCCAGGTTGCGCAGAAGACCCGGGTGACGGCAGCCTTGATGCCCTCATGGGCGTCAGAGATCACCAGCTTGACGCCCCGCAGCCCTCTGCGGGTCAGCTTGCGCAGGAACTCGGTCCAGAAGGGCGCGGCCTCCGAGGCGCCGATGTCCATGCCCAGAACTTCGCGGCGGCCATCAGCATTCACGCCAACGGCAATGATCACCGCGACCGAGACGATGCGTCCGTTCTGACGGACCTTCAGGTAGGTCGCATCGATCCAGATGTACGGCCAGTCGCCCTCGATGGGGCGCTCCAGGAAGGTTTTGACGCGGTCATCGATCTCTTCGCAGAGCCGGCTCACCTGGCTCTTGGAGATCCCGCTCATGCCCATGGCCTTGACCAGATCATCAACCGAGCGCGTCGAGACGCCCTGGATGTAGGCCTCCTGGATCACCGCCGTCAGGGCCTTCTGCGCCAGCCGACGGGGCTCAAGGAAGCCCGGGAAGTAAGATCCCTTGCGTAGCCTGGGGATCCGCAGCTCCACGGTCCCGGCTCGTGTCTCCCAGTCCCGATCCCGGTAGCCATTTCGCTGAACCAGCCGCTCGGCGCTCTTCTCACCATGGGCGGCCCCAGTCAGGGCACCCACTTCCAGTTCCATCAGGCGTTCGGCGGCAAAGCCGATCATATCCCGCAGAATATCCGCATCAGCGCTCTTCTCTACGAGCCCGCGCAGGGCCATCATCTCGTCGGTCATCATTGGTCTTTCGGATTGGAGTTTGACTTCGCAATCCGACTTTACCGGAAAATCGATGATGACCACCGCAGCGCCGCTCGCTCGGCTACGGCACCCCATGAAGGCGCGCCTCCCGAGCGGCGCTGCTACCCATCAGCTACACCACCAACTGGGACACGACCCCAAGGCAGCGCGGAACTTCTGGCTCGAACATTGACGTGATTTACATCAACCCTGTGGTGGTAGCGGGCGTCCAGCCGTTTTTGAAGATCCAGCTGCAGGCTGTTTCAGGCTCGAAGCTGATAGCGCGCCAGCGCCGACACGGTCGTGAAGCCGGGGATGTGTTTCTGATAAGGACCATTGCTACGCGGGATGGAA
>CAIOJR010000207.1 GCA_903858685.1 uncultured Caulobacterales bacterium
ATTGTCGTCACGGTGGTTCGGATTGAACTTGCGCTCCTCCCGTTCCAGATCATGGGCGTCGCGCAGCATGGCGAGCTGAAAGCGCAGGGCGGCGAGTTCGGTGCGGAGGGCCAGACTGGACTGGCGTCTTGTGAAATCGGTCATCGCGGTGATCCTTGTGGGGGGGCAAACCCCTGCAAGTTTCGCTCAACCCGGGCGGGCGGGGACAAGTCGGCGCCCCTCGCCAGACTCACTGAAGCGTCCTAGACTTGCGGCCAGCGGCAATATCGCCAAGCGCGGGAGCGGGTCATGCTTGTATCCACCACCAATGATCTGGCGGGTTACAGGGTTGTGCGTCATGTGGGGCTGGTGCGGGGGCTGACGGTGCGATCACGCTCGGTGATCGGCAATTTCGCCGCCGGGATTCAGTCCATCTTCGGCGGGAATATCACCATCTATACCCGGCTGGCCGAGGATGCGCGGCGCGAGGCCTATATGCTGATGAGCGAGCACGCCGCCGATATGGGCGCCAACGCCGTGCTGGCCATGCGCTATGACGCCAATGACATCATGGAAGGCATCACCGAGGTTCTGGCCTATGGCACCGCCGTGGTGGTCGAGCCGGTAACAAGATGAGCGAGGCCGTCGCCTGGGACCCGGACCAGTACGCGCGCTACAGGATCTATCGCGACCGCCCGGCTCTGGACCTGATGGTGCAGATCCCGGCTGATCTTGCGCCGCGTCAGATCTGGGACCTGGGCTGCGGCGCGGGGGAGCAGGCGGCCGCGCTGGCGGCGCGCCACCCTCAGGCCCATGTGCATGGGCTGGATTCCAGCCCGCACATGCTGGAGGAGGCGCGCAGCCTGAAGGCCGATGTGACCTGGGTGCAGGACGATATCGATCAGTTCTCGCCACATGTCGCGCCGGACCTGATCTTCACCAATGCGGCCCTGCAATGGCTGCCCTCGCACGCCGCGCTGTTTTCGCGCCTGGTGGGACTGTTGGCGCCGGGCGGGGTGTTCGCCTGCCAGATGCCGCTGAGCTTCTCCCAGAGCTGGCACGAAAAGCTGCGCGAGACGGCGGCGCACGGTCCCTGGGCCGAAAAGCTCTCGGGCGCGCGCGGGGTCCAGCCCGTGGCGCGGGCGCAGGACTATTATGACTGGCTCTGCCCTCTGGCCTCGGTCGATATCTGGACCACCACCTATCTGCATGTGCTGCAGGGCGAGGACCCGGTGATCGACTGGATGAGCGGGACCGGCATGCGGCCCTATCTGCAACGCCTGTCCGACGCCGATGAGCGCGAAGCATTCCTGAGCGCCTATCGCACCCGTATTGCTACGGACTTGCCGCGCCGCGCGGACGGGACCACCCTGTTTCCGTTTCCTCGCCTGTTCATTATGGCCAGACGTCATGCCTGATCCGGTTGCGACCGGCCATATAGAGGGTTCAATGCGCAAGGCGGCGGCATCTGGAGCCTGACCATGACTGACCTGACCTCTGCTGCGGACAGCTTTTACAGACTTCATCTGGGACCGGAACTGCTGGTCCTGCCCAATGCCTGGGACGGCGGCAGCGCGCGCATGATGCAGGCGCTGGGCGCGCGCGCCATCGCCACCACCAGTTCGGGCGTCGCCTGGGCGCGGGGCTATCCTGACGGAGATCAGCTGCCGGTCGAGATTCTGGTGCAGACCCTGCGCGATATCGACCGGGCGGTGGGCCTGCCGATCTCGGTGGACGCCGAGAGCGGATATGCCGAAACTAGCCGCGCGGCCGCCCAGAACATCACCCGTCTGATGGACGCCGGCGCTGTGGGGATCAATATCGAGGACGGCCACGGCGCCCCTGAACAGCTCTGCCAGAAAATCGCCGCCATTCGCGCTGCGGCCGAGCGGGCGGGGATTGACCTGTTCATCAACGCCCGCACTGACGTCTTCCTCAAAGGCTTCGCGCCCGGAGACGAGGTGGGGGAGGTGTGCGCCCGCGCTCGGCTCTATCAGGACGCCGGCGCCAGCGGCCTGTTTGCGCCGGGCGTGACCGACGCCGGCATGATCGCGGCGATTGTGCAGGGCGTATCCCTGCCGGTGAATGTGATGGCCAGACCCGGCCTGCCCGACCATGCGCAGCTCGCCAGGCTGGGCGTGCGCCGGCTGAGCGTGGGCGGCGCCATTTCCCAGGCGGCCTGGGGCCTGTCCATGCGGCTGGCCAGGGGCTTTCTGGCCGGTGATGTGTGCGACCTGTATCAGGGCGCGGCGAGCTGGGCGGAGCTGAACGCGATCATGAAGGCGCCCTAGGCTCCAAACCCAACCAGCCTATTGATTTATATTGGCGAAACATGATTCGATTCCTCGAACGGAGGTCGGATCATGTCTTCAGAGTTTTGGCTGAGTGATAAGCAATGGGCAGCCATCGAGCCGCTGCTCCCAAAAAA
>CAIOJR010000208.1 GCA_903858685.1 uncultured Caulobacterales bacterium
CCGCCGCCCGCGGCGCCGCCTGCGCCGACCGGCCCGATCCCCGGTTCTGAACAGGACTTCACGGTCAATGTGGGCGATCGCGTCTATTTCGACTTTGATCAATATGCGATCCGCGCAGACGGCAAGGCCGTCCTGTCCGCTCAGGCTGCATGGCTGGTCAAGTATCCGCATGTAAATGTTCGTATCGAAGGCAATGCCGACGAGCGCGGCACGCGGGAATACAATCTGGCCCTGGGCGCTCGTCGCGCAGAGTCCGTCAAATCCTTCCTGGTCAGCGCAGGCGTTGCCGACAGTCGAATCGCCACGATCTCCTATGGCAAGGAAAAGCCGATTGATGCGGGCACGGGTGATGACGCCTCTGCACATAACCGTAACGGCCACACCGCTCTGGTAAGCGGCGCCAACTAAAGCGTGGCCGCCGGGGCGCGGGCGCGCTCGCGCCCCGGCGTTCGCCGCGAATCAGATAGGCTGTCGGATGCCGGGCGATCCGGGGAGACTGGACAAGATGAGCCCCTCTATCCTTTTCAAACGTCTGATGGCTGGCGCGGCCTGTGCGCCGATCACCCTGTTGCTGATGAGCGCGCCCGCCGGGGCCGCTGACGACACGGCCCGCATCGAACGGCTTGAAAAGCAGGTCAACGAACTTCGCGCCATTGTATTTCAGGCCCGCAACACCGGCCACCCGGTCGAGATCAAGGACGCTGGTCCCGATCCCGCCGTCACAGCCCTGACCCAAAGGGTGGATGATCTGGAAACGACCCTGCGCAAGCTGCAGGGCGGTACGGAAATCTCCAATCATGATCTTGACGAGGCCAAGGCCCGCCTGGACGCCGAGCGCACGGACCGCGCCGCCCAGACCCAGGCCCTGACGGACAGGATCATCAAGCTCGAATCCCAGATCACCGCCCTCGCCACGCCCGCGCCGTCGCCGACATCCGCGACTGAGACCGTCCCAAAAGGCGCGCATGGCGCCCCGCTCAAGGGCAAGCCTGCGGTCGTGGCGCCTGCCACCCCGCCCGCCACAGCACCCGACGCCGCGGCCCCGGGTCGGGCTGACGACGCGCCCTCGGCCGGCAATCCCGCCCTGGAGTTCAAGACTGCCCGCACCCTGTTGGCGTCCGGCGACTATGGCGGAGCGTCGCAGGCCTTGCAGGCCTTTGTCTCGACCCATCCTGCCGACGCCCATACGGGCGAAGCCTATTACTGGCTGGGCGAAAGCTATTATGTGCGCGACCTGAACGGGGACGCGACCGCGGCCTATGCCCGCGCCCTGAAGGGCTGGCCCAAGACGACCTGGGGACCCGACGCGGTGATCAAGCTCGCCCGCACGCTCGCCGCCACGAATCGCCAGCCCGACGCCTGCGCCGCCATGGCGGAGTATGGCCGCCACTATGGCGCCACCGCCACGCCCGCCATGAAGGCGCGCGCCGAGCAGACCCGCACCAAGATCGGCTGTCCGGGCTGAACCTCGGCGGGTCGAGGCGAACGGGCATGACTGGACAGGACAGGTTCTCGCCCTTCCCGGAAGCTGAAGCCGTTCTGTATGACCGGCTCGATCCCTCTCAGTCCGCGCCGCTGGCTGTCGCGTTTTCGGGCGGGGGCGACAGCCTGGCGCTGTTGCTTCTGGCGGCCAGGTTCGGGCGTCGGCATCACCGACCTGTCATTGCACTCACCCTTGACCACCAGATCAACCCGCTCAGCCTGGAATGGACACGGCAGGCGCAGGGCATGGCCCTCGCCCTCGGCGCGGAGTGGCGCGGTCTGGTCTGGTCGGCGCCGAAACCCGCTACTGGTCTGGCCGCCGCGGCGCGTCAGGCGCGCCACAAGCTGCTGGCCGTAGCGGCGCGTGACAGTGGTTGTCAGGTCCTGCTCATGGGACACACAGCCGACGATCTGCTGGAGACGACCCTGATGCGGGCCAGGGACACGCCCGGACTGGGCGCCCCGCGCATCTGGTCGCCCTCGCCAGTCTGGCCGCAGGGCCGCGGCGTGTTTGTCCTGCGCCCCCTTTTGTCTGTGCGGCGGGCCGCCCTGCGCGACTGGCTGACAACGGAGGGGCTGGACTGGATCGACGACCCGGCCAATGACCATCCGGCCTCCGCCCGCGCGCGAGCGCGCCGAGCCCTGGCGTGCGGCGCCATGCCCCAACCGCACGCGCCTGATGGCCCCCTCTATCCTTTGTTGGCGGATGCGGTGCGGTTTGATCAGACGGGGCTGGCCCGTATCGATCGACAGGCTCTGTCTAGGGCGCCTGCAGACGCCGCGAGCCTTTGTCTGGGCGCGGCCATTTTGAGCGTGAGCGGGCGCCCCTTTCCCCCACGATCAGACCGCCTGACCGGACTGCTCGCCCGATCGCGCACTGAGCCCGAACTCATCGCCACACTGGGCGGCGCCCGGCTCGAAACGTTCGGCGCGGAGCTTCTCATCGCGCCGGAACCTGTGGACCGACGCCGCCCCATGACGAGCGAGGACGACGTCTTTGAGGGCCGGTTCGAAACGACGCCCGGCGTGGCGTGGGTGCGTCTGGCCGGACGCGCGGCGCAGCTTTCGCCGACCGACCGCAAGGCCGTGCAGGCCATGCCCGCCCTGATCCGCCCGGCCCTGCCGGTCGCCCTGGATACGGCCGGCGCACCCCGGTTGCCGCACCCGCTGGGAACCGGCCCGTCCGTTCGCGCTTTGGCGGCTCAACGTTTCGCCAGCGCCGTGGGCCAGATTCGCAGCGAACATGATCTGGCCTGACCTCGCGCCCGGAAAACAGGCCATGGCGCTGCGGCCCAAACTGGCGATAAGGTGGCCCTGATGATCATGTTCCGTTCGCCCTTCGCCCGATGACGACCGACTTGCCAAAGCCGGACGACGGACCCGGCTATTTTGCGGACTGGCCGATGTTCGGCCTTGTCGATGATATCCGCCCGGCGATGCGCCAAGCCATGGCGGCAGGGCAGGCCTTTGCATTGGTGACGCTGATCTCGGCGGACGGCGGCTCGCCGCGTCCTCCGGGCGCGCAGATGCTGGTCACCCACAACAGCCTGTCTGGATTTCTATCCGGCGGGTGCGTCGAAGCCGATGTCGCGCTCCATGCCCGGCGCGCCCTTGCGGACGGGGGCTTCAGGCGCCTGATCTATGGCGATGGCAGTCCCTGGCCGGATATCCGGCTGCTCTGCGGCGCCCGGATCGAGATTCTGGTGGAGCCCCTGTCGAGCCAGGATCAAGCGGCGCGTGAGTTGGTCGAATTGCGCGACAAACGCATCCCCGCCCTTTGGACGACCCATGGGGCGGCAAGACGATGCGGGCCCGCCGGGGCTGTGGGCGCGACGCCCAGCCTCGATCTCCGCCTCGATCCCTTCGAAGTGAAACTGACCCTCCCCCCGCAGCGCAGATTGGTGGTGGTAGGCGCTGACCCAACCGCCCTGGCGATCGCGCAACTGGGTGTCGACATGGGCTATGAAACCCATATGGTGCGACCGCGCGGGCCGACGGTGCCGCCGCCTGTGGCCGGACTGCACTATCATCGCAGAGCCGCCGGCGAGGCGCTGGACGGGATCAAGCTCGACGCCTGGAGCTTCGTGGCCGTGGCGACCCATGACACCGACACCGATGAGGCGGCGCTGATCAATGCCTTGAGATCGTCCGCTGCCTATGTGGGGGTCCTTGGCGCGCGGCGCAGACTGCCGGAACGCCTGTCGCGTCTGGCGGCCCAGGGCCTCACAGCCCTTGACCTGGCGCGACTGAAGGCGCCCATCGGCCTGGATCTTGGCGGAAAGTCGCCCTTTGAAATCGCCGTCGCCGTCATGGCTGAAATCACCGCCACGGCTAACGGCGCAGGCGCAGAAAGCTGACGGCGGCGGCGAAATCGCCGACCTCGTAGACGGCGCGCTGGATCTGGTCGCCTGTGCGGGTGGACTGGACAAAATCCACCTCCACCACTTCGCGCGGGTCCAGCATGGAGATGGCGTCGATCGCCGCGTCGGTGAAGCGGAAACCCGCCTCCCCGTCAGGCGCGGGTATCCGGTCCGACGCGAAGATGGTGCGATTGAAGGCCGCAGGGGCCGGGGCCAGATTCCCGGTCAGATAGGGGTCGGGCGCCTTGGCCAGATCGCGCAGCACAAGGCGCACGGAGGCGGGCGCCGCGCCTGCTGTCGACGCCATCAGATAGGTCTCACCATCGCGGGCCGCCAGGCCAAAGCGCGACCCCGGCGCCGACGCCCAAGCCGGGGCGGCGGTCAGGGCCCAGCGCCCCTCCCCGATGCGGGACGACACGACCGTGCGGTCCGCCCGCCAGCCGCCCGCGGCGCCTGGAAACGACATCTTGTAGAGGCCGGCGAAACTGGAAAAGGCGTCGCGCACGCGGTTTGCCTCTTTCAGAAGCACCGGATCGCGGCAGGAAATCGCCCCGCCGCGCGTGCGGGCAAGCTCTGTCAAAGCGTTCAGCTCAGTGCGTCCAATCCCGCCGCGCAGGGCCGTATTGCGCGCCTGATAGGCGCCCATGGCCAGGGCGGACGAAAGGGTCGGTTCAAACAGATGACAACGGCCGTCCGCCACCA
The DNA here is from genome assembly GCA_903858685.1 of uncultured Caulobacterales bacterium. Classification (GTDB taxonomy): domain Bacteria; phylum Pseudomonadota; class Alphaproteobacteria; order Caulobacterales; family Caulobacteraceae; genus CAIMFV01. Next base: position 4,545 of record CAIOJR010000208.1, read on the forward strand.
TCATGGCGGCGCGCTCCGCATAGAGCCTTCCCGGCGAAGCCGCAGCCTGTCCGGCCAGGCCCAGCGTCAGGACCAGCACGCAGCCTGACCAGGTCCGGGAGCGCGCATTCCGCTCAACGTTTTGCATTTTGGCCTGACTGCATCGGGGATATCCTTGCGCCGGGTGTCCGGCTGAGTCAGGTCTTTCCTAACCGGGTTCGTCTTTCAACCGGGTTAGCGGCGCAGGGACGAGCCATGAACTTTCCATCCGACATCTGGGTCGCAGCCCTGATCCGCCGCGCCAATAAGGAAGGCGCCTTCGCCGTGGTCACCCGCAAGGGCGACCCACGCGCGGGGGCCATACTGGTGCGGGTCTGGAACAGTCGCGCCAGCGAGATGCACATCTATGCCGAGGCTTTGAATGCAAAGGGAGAATCAGTCTGGATCGAACCCGTCAGCGCCACCTCGGAAGCCGACCTTGAGGCCTATGTGCAGCGCGCCGTGCGGATCGACCCCGACATCTGGGTCGTTGATATTGAGGATGTGACCGGCCGCCACTTCCTGGTTGAGCCGGTAGAAAAGCGTTAACCGCCTTCTTCAACCTGCCCGTAAACGGCCCGCGGTAATGTGTCGCTTCCCGCCACAGGAGCGCCCCTGCATGATCTTCCTGCTCAATGATACGGTTCTGACCCTGGAGAGCATCAGTCCCCCGCTCGATCCGGCTCGATTCCGTGCCTTGAGCCCGGCCTTCCTGCTCAAGCTGGGCGCTGAAGCCTTTTCGGAACGCCCGATGCTGCACCGGACCGATCCGGTCATGGCCAAGCGACTCGCCAGCCTGATCATCGCCAAGACGCCGGAAGTCAACGCCGCCCTGTTCGTGGCGCCCTCGCTGAACTGCAACCCCGATCACGTCCTGACCAAGGTCGCGTCCCTGTCCATCGACCTCATGGCCGACCTTCTGCATCGCCAGAGAGAAAACGCCCTGACCACTCTGGTGGCGGATAGCCTTGTCTGGAGGCGCATGGCGGCCTGATCGCCGAAATGCCGGCGGCCGCGCTTCCCTGGGGCGCTGAAGGCGCCTAACTTGAGCGCATGACCATCGCCGACCTCCGCCCCCCCACCCTTAGCCTTGCGGCGTCGCTGAGTGACGTCACGGTGCGCTATGGCGACCGCGCCGTTCTGGGCCCTTTCAGTCTGGCGATTCCCGCCGACGGCGCCATTGCGCTGGTGGGGCCGTCAGGATGCGGAAAATCGACAGCGCTTCGGCTGCTGGCCGGGCTTGAGACGCCCACCACTGGACGTGTCGTGCGCGCGGCAGGCCGGGGCGATACGGCGGTGGTGTTTCAGGCGCCGACCCTGGCGCCCTGGTCCACGGCGCTGGAGAACGCCGCCCTGCCGCTTCGCCTGGCCGGGATCGGCAGGACAGAGGCCAATGCGCGCGCGAGCGATGCGCTGGCGCGGGTTGGGCTGACGGGTTCGGCTCATCTGAAGCCGGCTCAACTGTCTGGCGGCATGGCCATGCGGGTCAGTCTGGCCCGCGCGCTCGCCACCTCGCCTAGCCTGTTGCTGCTGGACGAACCCTTTGCGGCATTGGACGAGATCACAAGACGACGACTGGCCGATGATGTCATGACCGTCTGGACGGGCCCACGCCCCGCCATGGTCTTTGTCACCCACAGCGTCGAGGAAGCCGTCTATATGGCCGACCGGGTGGTGGTGATGAGCCCCGGTCCTGGCCACACGGTGCAGGATACGCACATTGACGCGCCTTTTCCCCGCCCGCCCCAGTTTCGCACCTCCGGGCTGTTTCGCGACGCGGTAGAGGCCGTATCCGCCGCATTGGAAGCGGCCATGGCCCGCCATGTCCCCATGTCAGATCCGGGGGACGCGGGCCTGTGATCAAAACACTCAAACAGATCGCCCCGCCGCTGATTCTGGCCGCCCTGTTGCTGGCCCTATGGGAGTCGACGTGTCGGCTCGGTCATTTGCCGGTCTATCTGTTGCCGGCCCCGTCCGCAGTGGGCTTGGCGCTGGCGACAGATGCGCCATCGCTGTTTGCAAGCGCATGGGTCACCCTGTCCACCGCATTGGCGGCGCTTATTCTGGCTGCGCTGATCGCTGTGCCCCTGGCCCTGCTTGCGGCGCTGTCGCCCATGATTGAACGCGCTGTGCAGCCCATAGCGGTGACCCTGCAGGTGACGCCCATCGTCGCGGTCGCGCCATTGGTGGTGATCTGGGCCGGACTTGAGCACCCGGAGCGCGCGACCACGGCGCTGGCGGCGCTGGCGGCGTTTTTCCCGCTGTTTTCCGGAGCACTGACCGGATTGAAATCGGCGGATCCGGATCTGGAGCGATTGTTCGACCTCTATGGCGCAAAGCCGTTCCAGCGGCTGTGGCGCCTGCGCCTGCCAGCGGCCACCCCGTTCGCCCTGGAAGGCCTGAAGGTCGGCGTGGGCCTGTCAGTGATCGGGGCCGTGGTCGCAGAAATATCGGCAGGCTCCGGCGGATCTCAGGGACTCGCATGGCGCATCATGCAGACCAGCCAGCAACTGCGCACCGCAGAGACCTTCGCCTCTTTGGCGTCATTGGCCATACTTGCCGTCGTTCTACACGCCCTGACCCGCTTTTTAGAGGTGCAGATATTGCGAAACTGGCGCGGACGTTAGCCGGGGATTAATGGCCCTCCGATTAAACCTTGTCCGCTGAAGGCAAGCATGGGCAAGGGACGCGATCTGAATGAGCGCGACACAGGCAAGAGCCAGGGCTGTGATGATCTCTGCATTGCTCGCCGGGAGTTGCGCCCGGCTGGCCTTCGCCGCCGAACTGGAACAGACCGCCCCGCCGCTCGACCGCTATGGCGGCGGTCGCCGCTATCTGGCTCAAACCTCAGAAGTGATCGGCCAAAGGCTGACCTGGGCAGGCAAGGTGGAGCCTGGCGCGCAAGACCTGCCGACCCGAATCCAGACCCCGAACCGCGAAGCTTCTGTCTCCGCCCGCGTTCAGACCGCCGACCTCGTCCGTCTGGAGACCACGGCTCCAGCTTTTGCCGGCCGCCCGGTCGGCGCGGTTGCCAGCGTCCAGAGCCGGCCATGGGCGCATTCAGCAGACGATGCGGCGGCTGGCGCCGACGCGCGCCTCTATTCCGTGCATCGCGAATTCGGCCTGACTCCCGACCCGATTGCGACCGCGCCGACGACCTTTACCGGCAGTGCGGATCTGGCGGCTGACGACGCCGCCGCCGCCGCGCCCCAGCCCAACCGCAACACGGCCGCCGGTCGCACGGCGATCACGCAGGACCGCATCAACAATTCAGGGGATGGACAGCCATGAGCCGCGCCTTCCCCACCGACAGGTCCACCCGATGAGCAAGCCCCCGATGACCTCGCCCAACACACCGCCTGACGCCAGTCCGAGCAAATTGTCGGAACTGATCGCCCTGGCGCACGAGCCCTCCAGCGCCAAGCGTCGAGAATTGCTGCGCGAGGTGACGGACCTGTTCTTCGTTAGTGGACAGCCCCACTCCATGCGCCAGCTTCACCTGTTTGACGGGGTGATGGAAACCCTGGCCAGTGAAATGGAGCAGGATGTCCGGGCTGAACTGGCCGAACGTGTCGCCGACGCCACGCAGGCGCCCATGAATCTGTTGCGCAGCCTGGCGGCCGATGACATCGCCGTCGCGGCCCCTGTGCTGACCCGCTCCAAGGCTCTGACCGAGCAGGACCTGTTGCAAGTGGTCAACACCAAGGGCCAGGACCACCTGCGCGCCGTGTCCCAACGCTCCGGCCTGACCGAATCCATCTCCGACATCATTGTCGAGCGGGGCGACGACAATACTCTGGGCGTGTTGTTGCGGAACGAATCGGCGCCCCTGTCGCGGAAATCAGCCGAAACCGTCGTGGACCGCGCCACGGCCAATCCAGACCTGCACGAAGCCGTCATTGATCGACACAACCTGCCGATCGACCTGCTCAACGAGATGTATTTCGTGGTCGAGGCGCAGTTGCGAGACCGGATCATGGCGCGCAACGCCAGCCTTGACGTCAATGACGTCCAGGCGGCGCTGGAGCACAGCCGCAAGCGCCTGGCGGCCCGCGACGGCGCCTTGCCGATCGATTATGCGGCGGCGGAAACCCATATCCGCCACCTGCAGGCCAAGGGCCCGATCACCCCGTCGCAGCTTGTCGGCTTTTTACGTCATGGCGAGCGCACGCGCTTTCTTGTCGCCCTGTCGGAACTGACCGATGTGGACTTCCACACCGCCCGCAGGATTGTGGAGCACAAACAGCTCGACGCCCTGGCGATCTGCTGCAAGGCGGCCGACTTCGACCGCACCCTGTTCCTGACCTTCACCGTGCTGATTCTGGACAATGGCGAGGGCATGGCCAGGGCGCAGGAATACGGCTCGCTGTACAACAATCTGTCGCGCGAAACGGCCCAGAGGACCCTGCGCTTCTGGCGCATCCGTCGCGACTCTGGCGATGTCGCCGCGGCCTGATGTCCAAACGGCCGTTCAGGTCAGACCCTGGCGGCCATTTCCTCAAGGCTGGTCAGGGCGACGTCTGCAAGACTGCGAAGACCCCGTTCGGTAAACACCTCCAGAGCTTCCGACAACGCCATGGCCGCCCGGCCATTTTCGCCATTGTCTCCGGTCAGGTCTGCCCGGGACAGATAGACCCGCGCCAGCGCCACCTGAATCACCGCCCAGGATAGCGGATCGCGGGACGGATCAATCACGGTCAGTTCTGCCTTGAAGGCGCGCTCGGCATAGGCGAAAGCCCGCACATCGCCACGTCTTTCGGCCCGGCGCGCCACGGCGCAGGCCCGGTCATAGGCACAGATCGGACGCTGCGCCAGATCGGGCGTGGCCGCAAAAAGAGCAAGCGCCACGTCAAAGGCGCTTACAGCCGTGTCGAACAGGTGATCGTCGTCGCAGGCCTCGCCCAGTGTGGCCAGGGCCACGGCATAGGAATGGGTCAGACGTGCGCTGTCGAGCGGGCTATGGCCTTCCGGCAGGTGCTCCGCCGCCGCCTTCAGCGCCGCCGTGCCCGCCGCGATCCGGTCTGGCGCGCCGTCCAGACTGCCCAAAGCCGCCAGGGCTGAGCCTCGCAGGGACTCCGTTCGGGCCCAGGTGACGGGAAGCTTGTCAGGGTCAATGCGGACGATGAGTTGCGCCAGATCCGTCTCGGCCTGACGCAACAGATTGGTTTCCCGAAGTTGCAGACCAAAGCCGATCAGGAGTTCCGCGCGGTGCACACGCAGATTGGCGGCGAAGATGCGGCCTTCGCCCGTGTGACGGAAGCGTTCGTCTGACACGCTGACCGCCTCGTCGAACATGCCCGCCGCCTCCACAGCCACATTGAGGTCATTGTCCGCCACAGCCTTGCGGGCCATAAGGCGGGCTCTAACACCCTGAATCAGGACACGGTCCTCAGGCGTGAGCTTTTCTTCCGTTTCAATGGCGAGCGTGCGCATGGACGCGGCTTCAGCGGCCTGCTCATCGCCAAACAGGTCGGCCGTCAACACGCCGATCGCGGCCAGTTCAAGTCGGGCGGCGACGCGCACGCGTTGATCCATGGCCAGTTTGACCGCGCGCTCCGCCGTATGGGCGGCGCGAGACAATATGGCTGCATCGCCCGTGCGCCGCGCCAGTTCGCGCAGCATGAAGGCCTGCTCGACCAGGCGCGCGCCGCGCTCACGGTCGGACGCCTGATGGATGGCCAGACTGGCCGCCGCTGCTTCCGCCGCGAGGGCCCCAGCATCCACCAACTCGATGCGTTCGCCGTCGGCGACAATCGTCGCACGTGTGTTTCGTCCAAAACGACGCCACAAGTCCCGCTCGAACTGCATCAATATCTCCCGATCGTCTCACACCGGGACGATCCGGCGGAGACTCGATCGACGGGAGCAATCTTGAGGCCGCTCAGCCCCGCTCGCGGGTGCGACTGAACATCACTTTGGGGAAGCGCTCGTCCACATAGCCGATTTCCCAGGCGGACTTGGCCAGGAAGACGGGCTGGCCATCGATGTCTTCCGCCATGGCGTTGCGGTGCTTGCCGGTAAAGTCCTCCAGATCGGCCCGTTCCGCGCTGATCCAGCGCGCCTCGGCGAACGGGGCGGCTTCAAAGATGACCTCAAGCTGATATTCATTGGCGAGCCGATCCGCCATCACCTCGAACTGAAGCTGGCCGACCGCGCCCACGATGAAGTCTGCGCCCATCATGGGACGGAAAAGCTGGGTGACGCCTTCTTCCGCCAGACCTTCCAGCGCCTTTTTCAGATGCTTGGCCTTCAAGGGGTCCTTGATCCGCACCCGACGCAGAATTTCCGGCGCAAAATTCGGCAGGCCCTGAAACCGCAGGGCGCCCGTTTCGGACAGGCTGTCGCCCACCCTCAGCACGCCGTGGTTGGGGATGCCGATCACATCACCGGCATAGGCCTCTTCGGCCAGTTCACGGTCGGCGGCGAAGAACATGATGGGCGAGTTCACCGACAACTGACGCCCGGTGTTCTGGACCTTCAGCTTCATGCCCCTCTGGAACTTGCCGGAGCACAGGCGCAGCATGGCGATACGGTCCCGATGATTGGGGTCCATATTGGCCTGAACCTTGAAGACAAAGCCGGTGACTTCCTTTTCGCCCGGCGCCACATGGGTCTGTGCATTGGCCCGCATGGCTGAAACCGCCTTGGGCGGCGGGGCGAAGGCGCCAAGTCCCGCCAGCAGTTCCTCCACCCCGAAATGCCGCAGCGCCGAGCCGAAAAAGACCGGCGTCATATGGCCCTCCAGGAAGCTCTGGGGATCAAAAGGCTTCGAGGCGCCGGTCACCAGTTCGGAATTGTCCGTCAGTTCCTCGATCTCTTCCGGCAGGAGATAGGACGAGATGGCGGCGCCCTTGAAGGCCACGGGCGCCGGCGTCGGATCGTCTGCGTTGCGCACATAGGGAATGAACTGGTTGGTGCGCAGATCAAGCGCGCCCTTGAAGCGATTGCCCGACCCGGCGGGCCAATAGAGCGGTGCGGGATCCAGCGCCAGCTTGCCCGCGATCTCGTCCAGCAGGTCGAACGGGTCCTGGGCTTCGCGGTCCATCTTGTTGATGAAGGTCAGGATCGGGATGTCGCGCAGGCGGCAGACCTCGAACAGCTTCAGGGTCTGGGGCTCGATCCCCTTGGCGGCGTCCAGCACCATGACGGCGGCGTCGGCGGCGGTCAGGGTGCGATAGGTGTCTTCTGAAAAGTCTTCGTGGCCCGGCGTGTCCAAAAGGTTGAACATCAGTCCATCATGATCGAACGTCATGACGGAGGCGGTGACGGAAATGCCCCGCTCCTGCTCGATCTTCATCCAGTCCGACCGCGTCCGGCGCGTCTCTCCCCGCGCCCGCACTGCGCCTGCCGCCCGGATCGCGCCGCCAGCCAGAAGAAGATGCTCGGTCAAGGTCGTCTTGCCGGCGTCAGGGTGTGAAATGATAGCGAATGTGCGCCGCCGCGCAGCTTCCAGCGGGATCGAAGAGCTCATCCGCGCGGGTTAGCGGGAAAGGGTGGAAATGTCGATGGTGAGCCGTGATGTGGAGGTGCGCTTTCTGGCTCGAAGCGGCCTTCGCCCCCCACCCCTTGCAAACTCACCGCGACGGTTTGGCGCGTTCGAGAAGGTCCCACCGATTGCCGTAAATGTCCTCGAAAACGGCCACTGTTCCGTAAGGTTCGGTTCGCGGTCGTTCGCAGAAGGTCACCCCGGCTTTGGTCATCGCCTCGAACCTTGCCCCGAAGTCGTCGGTTTCAAGAAACAGGAAAACACGCCCGCCGGACTGGTCGCCAATCGCCGCACCCTGGCGATCACCAACGGCCTTGGCGAGCAACAGGCCCGTCTGAGCGCCCATGCAGGGCGTCACCACGACCCATCGCTTGTCCGGGGACAGATAAGTGTCCTCCAGAAGGGTGAAGCCCAATCGTCGGACATAGAAATCGATGGCCTCGTCATAGTCGTTCACGACGAGAGAGATGAGCGAGATGTGCTGGCGCATGAGGCGATGATGGAAAGCGCGCCTGGCCGTGTCAACGCACCTGGCCGGCGCGCCTAGCCCAACCCCTCCCGCTTCTCCTCCAGCGCCAGCCAATCCTCCTCGGCCCTGGCTAGACGTGTGCGAATATCGTCAATCGCCTTCAGAGTGGCTTCGAACGTTTTGGGGTCGCGGGTGAAGAGGGCCGGGTCGGCCAGGCTTGTTTCGAGCTTTTCGATCTGAACCGGCAAGTCGGTCATTTCCTGCACCGTCTCGTCCAGTCGGCGCTGATCCTTGAAGCTCAGCTTGGCGGCGGCCCTTTTGGGCTGTTGCGGGGTGGCCGCGCCGCGCCCGCCGCGCGCAGGCTCCTTGGGGTTGGTCCGGTCGAAAAAGCCCGGATACTGGTGATTGAAGTCGGTCCAGCCGCCCGGCGCCTCGGCGACGCGCCCGGTTCCGTCCATGCCAAGGGTCGAAGTGGCCAGACGGTCAATGAAATCGCGATCGTGGCTGACGAGCAGAAGCGTGCCGTCATAGTCCTCCAGCATCTCCTCCAGTAGGTCGAGCGTCTCAATGTCAAGGTCATTGGTCGGCTCATCCAGAATAAGTAGATTGGCGGGCTTGGTCAGGGCGCGGGCCAGCAGCAGGCGATTTCGCTCGCCGCCGGACAGGCTGGCCACTGGCTGGCGGAGCTGGTTTTCCCGGAACATGAAGCGCTTGGCGAAGGCCGCCACATGGGTGGGCTGGCCGTGCACCAGCACCTGGTCCCCGCCCAGGGGCGTGAGCGCGTCCCACAGGGTCTGTTCGGAGCGCAGGTCCGCGCGGGCCTGGTCCAGATAGGCCGCCTCCAGCCCGGAGCCCAGAATGATCGTGCCTGAATCGGGCTCAAGCTCGCCCAGCAGCAGCTTCATCAGGGTGGTCTTGCCCGCCCCGTTCGGCCCGACAATCGCCAGCCGATCGCCGCGCAGAATACGGATCGAGAAGTCCTTGACGATCACCCGTTCGCCAAAGGCCTTGCTGAGCCCCTTGGCCTCCACCACCCGTTTGCCGGACACCCCGCCTGAGTCGAGCACAAGCTCCATACCGCGGGTCTGGTCCTTCATCAGATTGGCCTTCTGGGCGCGCATGGCGTCCAGCTGGCGCGCCCGGCCCTCGTTGCGCGTGCGCCGGGCGGTGATGGAGCGATAAAAGGTGTAGGTCTCGCGCTCTATCGCCTTGGACAGGCGGCGCAGCGCCTCCTCCTCCTCCGCCTCGACCTTTTCTGCCCAGGGTTCGAACGCTTCAAAGCCCTGGTCGAACACGCGCAGCTTGCGGTGGGCCAGCCAGAAACAGCGGTCGGTGATGCGGTTGAGGAAGGTCCGGTCGTGGCTGACCACCAGTACGGCGGCGCGGCTGGCCAGGATCTCCCGTTCGAGCGTCTGGATGGCGAAGACGTCGAGGTGATTGGTGGGTTCGTCCAGCAGAAGGATGTCCGGCGCCTCGGCGAAGGCGCGCGCCAGAGCGGCCCGCCGGATCTCCCCTCCGGACAGGCCCTGCGTGGTCTTGCCGGGATCGAGATCAAAGGTTCCGAGCCATGATTCGGCGTCCCAGACCTGGGCGCCGCCCGCTATGGCGTAGTCCAGAAGGGTGGCGCCAGTGATGTCAGGCTCCTGCGGCACATGGACGGATCTTGCACCGGGCTGAAGGAACCGCTCGCCGGAGTCGGGGATGATCACGCCGGTCATGATCTTCATCAGGGTGGACTTGCCCGCCCCGTTGCGGCCCACCAGAGCCGCGCGCTGACGCGGCTCCAGCGCCAGATCAACGCCCTCGAACAGTTGCACCGCGCCGTCAGCAAGGCGCACGTCCTTCAGGGCGATCAGAGGCGGTTTAGACGGGGCGCGGCTCACAGGATCAAGGTTCTCCAGTCGGGAGGGGTCACATAGTCCGAAACCGGCCCCGAATGAAATGGCGCAATCGCTCTTGCCTTGAGAACCGCTTGCCGCCAAGGCTTCAATGACCAAGACCGGAGCTGTTCGACCATGCCTTTCCGCCGCACCGTGCGCACCGTGCGCACCCTGACGCCCCTGTTCGCCCTGTTGCTGCTGGCCGGCGCCTGCAGCCCGAAGCCTGAACACAAGGCCTCCGGCGACCAGACGGGTTCAACAACCATCCGCTTCGCCACAGACTGGAAGGCAGAGGCCGAACAGGGCGGTTTCTATGAAGCCGTCGCGACAGGCGAATATGCGCGGCGCGGACTGGACGTGAAGATCCTACCGGGCGGTCCAGGCTCGAACGTGCCGCAGCTTCTGGCCTCTGGCGCCGCGGATATGGGCATCGGCTCCAACAGCTTCGTCGCCGTCAATCTGGCGCAGGAGCACGTGCCGGTGAAGGCGGTGATGGCCTCGATGCAAAAGGACCCGTGGATCCTGATGGCCCATCCCGATGCGGGCGTGAACGCCATTGCCGAGATGAAAGGTCACCCGATTCTGCTCTCCGATTCGTCCCTGTCCGGCGTCTGGGTCTGGCTCAAGTCCCGCTACGGCTTTACCGACGCTCAGGTGCGCAAATACACCTTCAACGCCGGTCCCTTCATCCAGAACAGGGACGCCATGCAGCAGGGCTATGTGACCAGCGAGCCCTATACGGTGGAAAAGCAGGGGGGCTTCAAGCCGCGCGTCTTTGTCCTCTCCGACGAGGGCTATCCCGGCTATGCCGATCTGGTGCTGGCGCCGGATGCGCTGATCGCCTCCAACCCCAAGGCCGTGCAGGCCTTTGTCGAGGCGACCGCAGCAGGCTGGAAGGCCTATCTGCACGGCGATCCCAAACCTGCCGACGCCCTGATCCTGAAGGACAATCCCGACATGACCCAGGACGTGCTGGATCAGGCCCGCGACAAGATGCGCAGCTATGCCATTGTCGACGGCAAGGAAGGCCTTCCCATCGGGACCATGACCGAAGCGCGCTGGCAGGCCCAGAGCGACTTCATGGCCAAGGCCGGCGCGCTGAAGCCGGGGACGGACATCAAGACCGCCTATACGCTGCAATTTGTGGGGAAGCTGTCACCCCGCCCGGGTGAATAATAACGTCACGGTCGCCATGTCGGCCTCGTCCGCCAGCCAGAACATGCGACATCCTACGGCCCTGGCGTCGGGATAGACGTCGGGCTTTTCGGTGGATACCAGCGCGGCCGCCACGTCCGGGCGCGCGCGGCAGGCGTCGAGCAGTTTTGTGCAAATCGTCTCCTGCAAGCCAATATGGCCCTGCTCAATGATGGCGGCCGTGGTCCGGCGCAGGAAGTCATAGTCGGTCGTGTCGGCGAGATCGTCCCCTTCCGGCGTGCCGCGAATGGCCAGACTGACATTGACCATGAGGCGCTGCGGGGCGGTCTGCTCGAAGTCATGAACGCCGATACGGGCCCGGACCTCATGGTCCGTCAGAAACAAGGCGTACATCCAGACTCCTTCAAACCTCGCCACGCACCAGGAACATGACATCGCGCGCCTGAGGAACAAGATGCTGTCCGCTATCGACATAGAGGGTTTCACCCGTGGCGATGGCGCCGGTCGCGGCAAAGGCCACAGCCTCGGCCAGGTCTTCAGCCGAAGTCGCCCGGGCGAGCAGATTGAGCGTCGCGGCGGCGGCGTGTTCCTCCAGGGTCTGATCCCCGCTGGGCAGGGTCAGACCAGGCGCTATGGCGATCAGGCGGGTGCGCGGCGCAAAAGCCATGGCCTGCATCCGCGTCGCCTCGGCCAGAGCGGCCTTGGAGGCGGTATAGCTGAAATAGTCCGGATTGGGATTGGCGAGCTTCTGGTCGAGGAGATTGACCACCACCCCGCCATCCGTCCTGGCGTGCAGGTCCGCGGCGAGCCGAGCGGGCGCGAGGGCGTTGACCGCCATGGCCAGGCGCCACTGATCGGCGTCAGGCCGCGCGGGGCTGTCTGGCTGGAAGTTGGAGGCGGAGTTGATCAGAAGGCCAAGATCAGGCGCCATTGCGAGGGCCCGGCCCATCAGGCCGCTCAACTGCGGCTCGTCCGACAGGTCTGCGCCCAGCGTCCAGGCCTGACCGCCCGCATCGACAATCTCGGTGCAGAGGGCCTGCGCCGCCGCAGACGACTGGCGATAATGAATGATGACCGGGCGACGGTCCTGCGCCAGACGGCGCACGATCGCGGCGCCTATGCGCAGGGCGCCGCCGGTCACAAGTGCTGGCCTCAAGCCCGTCTTCACGTCAGTTCCTGTCGACAAGAGCGCGCCGATATGATCTAGCGCCTGCCGCTGTTAGAACAGATCGGTGTCCGGCCGCCAGTCTAACCTGCCTTCCCCGTCTTTTCATCAGAGCGCCCGCAAGGGCTGACCGTCATGTCGATCATCACCATTTCCCGCCGTCTCGAATGGGACGCCGCCCACCGGATTCCCGGCCATGAGGGCGCCTGCAAGGCGATCCATGGCCATCGCTATGTGGCGGAGATCGAGGTCAGCGGACCACAGATGGATGCTCTGGGCCGCATTGTGGACTTTGGCGTGATCAAGACGGAGGTGGGCGGCTGGATCGACCGCAATTTCGACCATACCGCCGTCTTTGGCCGCAACGATCCTGAGGTTGCAGCCATAGCCGAACTGAACGAAAAGATGGGTCGCCCCGTCTACTGGCTGGACGGCGCGCCCACGGCGGAAGGCCTGGTGGCGGAGCTGGCGCGCGTCATCCCGGAACTTCTGGCCCCGCACAGCATCCAGCTGGAATCCATTCGTCTGTGGGAGACGCCCAATTGCTGGGCGCTGTGGCGACGAGGCTAGCCCGCCGACAGATCATCCCCCGCAAGCGCCCGCTCGATCAGGGCGATGGTGCGCTCAAGTCCGTAAATGGCGGCGAAGGAGCCGAAACGCGGTCCCTGGGTCTGGCCCAGAAGAACTTCATAAAGCGCCTGGAACCAGGCGCGCAGCGGCTCGAAACCCGCCGCCTTGCCGGCTTCATACACCTCGTTCTGGATCAGTTCGCCATCAATGGTGTCCGGCGGCAGGGCCTTGAAGCGGGTCACAAGGTCGGCCATGGCCGCGCGCTCTCCATCAGTGGGCGCGCGGTAGGTCTTGGTCGGACGCACAAAATCTTCGTAATAGCGCAGGGCGTAACCGGCCAGCTTGTCCAGCAGGGGCTGGGTCTGGGGCGTCGCGCCCGGCACATAGCGCGACAGGAAACCCCACAGGATGGAGGTGTCCGATGCATTGGCCGCGCTGACCAGGTTGAGCATCAGGCCGAAGCTGACCGGCGAGCCGCCCAGCGGCGGATTCCCGTCGTGAATATGCCAGACCGGATTGTCGAGCTGCTTCAACTGCTCCTCGCCGGGGTAGTTTTCCAGAAAGGTCAGATATTCGTCCACAGCGCGCGGAATGACGTCGAAATAGAGCTTCTTGGCGACGCGCGGCTTCTGGAAATTGTAGAGCGACAGGCTTTCCTGCGGCGCATAGGCCAGCCACTGCTCGACCGAAATCCCATTGCCTTTCGACTTGGAAATCTTTTCGCCCTTGTCGTCGAGAAACAGCTCATAAACGAATTGCACGGGCGGCTCGGCGCCCAGTATGCGGCATATTTTCGAATAGATTGGTCCGTTGGTCTGGTGGTCCTTGCCGTACATCTCGAAATCGACGCCCAGCGCCGCCCAACGCATGCCGAAATCGGGCTTCCACTGCATCTTCACCTGACCACCGGTGACGGACAGGGTGACTTCGGTCCCGTCCTCATCGTCAAAACTGATGGTTCCGGCCTCTGCATCAACCGCCTTCATGGGCACATAAAGAACGCGCCCGGTCTTGGGCGAGACGGGCAGGAACGGGCTGTAGGAGGCCCGACGCTCCGGCCCCAGCGTGGGCAGCATCACCGCCATGATGGCGTCATAACGCTCCAGCGCGCGCAACAGCACCGCATCATAAACGCCCGAGCGATAAAGCGCTGTGGCGGAACGGAAGCTGTAGTCGAAGCCGAAACTGTCGAGAAAGCCGCATAGGCGGGCGTTGTTGTGCTGCGCAAAGCCCTCATGCGTGCCGAACGGGTCCGGCACATCGGTCAGGGGCTTTTGCAGATAGGTCGCCAGCATCTCCGGATTGGGCACATTGTCAGGCACCTTGCGCATCCCGTCCATATCATCGCTGACGCACAGCATGACGGTGGGGATCGCGTCCTCGGTCAGGGCACGAAAGGCATTGCGCACCATGGTCGTGCGCGAGACCTCGCCAAAGGTGCCGATATGGGGCAGGCCGGACGGGCCGTAGCCCGTCTCCAGAACCACCGGCCGATCCTGAAGGACCGGAAACCGGGCGACCGCCGCCTTCGCCTCGCCCTGCGCGATCAGGGTCGCCGCCAGGTCGCGATCCGCCCCGTCGGGCAATCGCAGATGAATGACGCGCGACAGCAGGGCGCGCGCCTGCTCAAAGGGCCAGGACTTGGCGTCGCGGGCGAAGAGGGAGAGACCGTTCAACATGGTCCGGTTTAGAGCGCGCAAGCGGCCTGTGGTCAACGCCTACCAGAAGGTTGCGGCCTGGGGCGGCTTCAACAATTGCAGTTGTCGCAGCCCTGTGGTCCATTGGCGCCTGAACAAGATAGGGTTGGGGAGGCGGAATTGAAGTCAATCATCACACCAGCGATTGTCGCTGCAGGTCTGGCGTTCACCCTGGCGGTGAGCGCGGGTCAAACCTTCGCCCAAACGCCTGACCCCGTCGTGCTGGCGCCGGTGACCCAGCTGGCTGACGCCTTCAACAAGAACGACGCCGCCGGCATCATGGCCGCCCATGTTCCCGCGCCGGTGATACTGGACGAGTTTGCACCCTATAGCTGGTCGGGCCCAACGGCGGTGATGGACTGGGGCGCAGGCTTCGCCAAATACGCCGCTGGCATCGGCATGGTCGGCGGGACGGTGCAGATCAATCCGCCGTCCGTGTTCGAGGTCAATGGCGACCACGCCTATGTGGTCTCGCCCTCGGTCATCACCTTCGTCACCAAGGACAAGCCGATCAAGAACGCCGGAACCTTCAGCTTCGCCCTGCTCAAGACGCCGGGCGGATGGCGCATCCAGAGCTGGGCCTATGCGCGCGGCGCGGCTCTGCCCTGAAGCCGACGCCTAGCGCTTGCGGAAACGCGCCGACTGCCGCGCCATCAGGGCCAGAGCCCAGTCGTCCGGCAGGATCTTGACCAGGGCGGCTATGGCCTTGTTGGGCGCTCCGGGAACGGAGACCGGGCGATTGGCTTCGGCCGCCTCATAGCCGGTCGCGGCCACCTCGTCTGCGCCCAGCCACAACCAGCCCGGCGTCTGACTGGCGAGGTCGCGCGTTCCGTCCACGTCATGGAACTCAGAATAGGTAAAGCCGGGACACAGGGCGGTCACATGCACGCCGTGTCCTTGCGTTTCCATGTGCAGGCTCTGTGAGAATCGTACGATCAGGCTTTTGGACGCGCCATAAAGGGCATGGCCCGCGGACCCGGGTACAATTCCGAGCAGGGACGCCACATTGACGATGCGGCCGAACCGGCGCTCCAGCATGCCGGGCAAGACCTTGTGGGCGAACTCGGTCATGGCCACGACCATCACCTGCAGAAAGGCCTGCTGCTCCGACCATTTGGTCGCGGCATAGGCGCCGGGCAGGCCGTAGCCGGCATTGTTGACCAGAGCATCCACGTCGCGCCCCTCTGCAGCGACCGCCGCCAGAACCTTGTCGACGCCGCCCGGTTCGGCCAGATCGGCCGCAACGACAAAGACTTCAACCCCGTAATGGAGGCGGATTTCCGCAGCCAGGGTCTCAAGGCGCTCGAGACGCCGGGCGGTCAGGAACAGGTCATAGCCGTGGCTGGCGTAGATTCTGGCGAAGGCGGCGCCGATTCCGGCGGAGGCCCCGGTCACCAGACAAAGACGGCGGTTCATGATCTCTCCCCTGGGGGTCGTAAGGCGACGCCGCCAACAGCGCGGCCAGGAGAGAGAATGAACTGACGCGGCCTTGGGTTCAATCGCCAAGCCGGGCCGGCAGGCCCAGACCCCGGGCGCAAAGCCGCGCCGCGCCCGGGATGAGTCGCTATTTCGCGCCCTTTTCCCAGCGCTTGGCCGCCCAAGCCACGCGTTCGCCAAAAAGCCGAGCGGTCTTGCGGTCTCCAGCGCCCGGCGTCACGTCGGGCCCGGCATTGTCCGACTGGGTCATGAGGCCAAGCGAGGAGCCGAGGCGGTTTACGCCATCCACGCTGACGTCACCTGTCGAGGCGCCTGCCGGAATACCTGCACTGACCCAGATCATGCCCTGCTGAGCGGCCAGGACCGAAAAATAGGACAGGGTCGAGAGCTTGTCGCCCGAGAGGGACAGGGAGTTGGTGAAGCCCGCCGCAATCTTGTCCTTCCAGGCGCTGGTGAACCAGGCCCTGGAGGTGGCGTCAGCAAAAACCTTAAAGGGCGCGGATGGCCCGCCCATATAGGTTGGGGCGCCAAAAATGACCGCGTCGGCGGCCGTGATGGCGTCGATGAAGGGACCGAAGTCCTGATCAAGCGATTCGATCCTGAGAAGCTGGGCGACGGCGCCCGCCGCCTCGACGCCCCTGGAGACTTCCTCTGCGACAACAGCCGTGTGGCCATAGCCGGAGTGATAGACAATTGCGACGGTCGTCATGGCCTGAACCTTAACTGTTACTGATACAGTTTCAGTTACATATTCATCCCCCGGACGCGGCGCAAGGGCCAGGGCTCGCAGATTTTCTCAACCGTCTTTGAGAAGATCCGCAACCGTGATCGTGGAAAGCCGTTGATTGGCGGCGGAGTCCGCCGCGGCTATGGCCCTGGCCACCTGTTTGGGAATTTTTTCCCCTACCGGACAGCCCTTGGCCCCCGGCGGCGGACAGCCCAGGTGCGCGCAACCGTTCACAGCGCGCAGAACCTGATCCAGCGTAATGGACTGGGGCGCCGCCAAGAGCCACGCCCCGCCTGCCGCACCGGCGCGCGTGCCGATCAGTCCCGCCTTGGCCAGCATGGCGGTAACCCGTCGCACCACCACCGGATTGGTCGGCATGGACGCCGCCAGTGACGCGCTGGAGACAGCCGCATCCGGGCCATAGGCGTTGCTATGGGCCAGATAGGCCAGCGCATGGGCGGCGACGGGAAATCGTTGGCTGTCGGACATGATCTTTCCAACACTTAAGCCTCCTGCGGCCGCAATCAATGCCACATGAAGAATCCTGAGCCGCACCGCCGGATCGGCACGATTGAACAGGATGAAAAAAGGGAGTATCCGGCGCGGCCCTTGTCAGTCCATTCAGGGTTGGCAGGTAAAACTTGGAGCGGTGAGACCGACGTTTCCCGTCGAACGCTCCGGAGGATGTAAATGGCTCCCCAGCCCTCAGGTGCAGCTTCGACCGAAGCCGTACATGGTGACACCAGCCCAGGCGCTGCTTCTTCTGCGCCTCCCCTCTCTCCCCAGACTGAAAACGGCGGCCACGGCGCACATCCGCCTGGCGAGGGCGGAAAGCTTGGCTTTCATCATACAACGCTTGGTCTGGCTCTGGGCTCCATCGGCGTGGTGTTCGGCGACATAGGCACAAGCCCTCTCTACGCCTTTCAGGCGGCGATGATGCAGGCGGCCAAGGACACCCTGACCGGAGACTCCATTCTGGGCGTGGTGTCCATGGCGCTCTGGGCCCTGATTCTCGTCGTCACCGTCAAATATGTGCTGTTCGTCATGCGGGCCGACAACAAGGGAGAAGGAGGCGTCCTGTCCCTGATGGCTCTGGCCAACCGGGCGCTGGGACAGAGGACCACATTCGTCTTCCTTCTGGGCGTCGTGGGTGCGGCCCTGTTCTACGGCGACAGCATCATCACCCCGGCCATTTCGGTGCTCGGCGCCTTTCAGGGACTGCATGATGTGAACTCGCTGGAAAATGTGGCGAGCCCCAAGATCATCATGTTCGCGTCCTTCTTCATCCTGATCGGCCTCTTCCTGATCCAGTCGCGCGGCACGGCCAATGTGGCCAAGCTGTTCGGGCCCGTCATGCTGGTCTGGTTCATCGCCATTGCCGCACTGGGCGTCATCCACATTGCGGATGATCCGGGTATCTTCATGGCGCTCAGCCCCCACTTCGCGGTCATGTTCCTGGTCAAGCACGGCGTCATCGGTCTGCTGGTGCTGGGCTCGGTCTTCCTGACCGTGACCGGCGCCGAAGCGCTCTATGCGGATATGGGGCATTTCGGGCGGTGGCCGATCCAGGCCTCCTGGCTGTTCCTGGCCCTGCCGTCTCTGGCGCTCAACTATCTGGGACAGGGCGCCTACAGCCTCAGGGCGCTGGCCTACGCCCATAGCCATCACATCGCCTTCGCCAGTCAGGACTGGTTCTTCGTCATGTGCCCGCAGGCCTTCCGCCTGCCTCTGGTGGTGCTGGCGGTCGCCGCCTCGGCCATCGCCAGTCAGGCTGTGATCACCGGCGCCTATTCCCTGTCACAGCAGGCGATTCAGCTGGGCCTTCTGCCGCGCATGGACGTGCGCCGGACCTCGGAAACCCAGTCGGGCCAGATCTTCATCCCGCAGATCAACACGTTCCTGATGATCGGGGTCCTGGCCCTGGTGCTGGTGTTCCAGAACTCTGACAACCTGTCCGACGCCTATGGTCTGGCGGTGACGGGAACCATGCTGGTGACCACCATCCTGGCCTATATCGTCGTGCGTCACATCTGGAAGTGGTCGGCCCTGCTCGCCGGCATGATGATCATTCCGATGATCGGGCTGGATTCGGTCTTTCTGTTCGCCAACGGCCTGAAGATCGCCACAGGCGGCTGGTTGCCCCTGACCCTTGGCACCTTGCTGTTCATCGTGATGGCGACCTGGGTGAAGGGCTCGCAGATCCTGTCGGACAAGACCCGGCGCGATTCGGTGCCTCTGGCGGACCTGATCGAGATGCTGCGGGCGCGTCAGCCGCACCGCGTGCCCGGCACGGCCATCTTCCTCACCTCGGACCCCGACGTCGCGCCCGTGGCGCTCATGCACAATCTCAAGCACAACAAGGTGCTGCATGAGAAGAACATCATCCTGACGGTCCGCACTGCGGAAACGCCGCGCGTGCCTGAAGCTGACCGCATTCGAATCGAGAATGTCAGCGACGATTTCCGCAAGCTGATCCTGACCTACGGCTTCATGGAAAGCCCCAATGTGCCCAAGGCGCTGGGGCTGTGCCGCAAGCACGGGCTGAAGTTCGACATCATGGCGACGTCGTTCTTCCTCGGCCGCCGGTCCGTGGTGCCTTCGTCTCAGTCAGGCATGCCTCTGTGGCAGGACAAGGTCTATATCTTCCTGATGCGCAATGCGGCTAATCCCACCGACTTCTTCCGCATTCCGCCGGGTCGCGTGGTGGAGTTGGGCGCGCAGGTCACCGTCTAGCCAGTCGGCGGCGACGCCTGACTGGACGGTCGCCTGCGTCGCGCGCCGAAAGGATCAGGCCGCCAGCCCAGCCGCGCCGAGCAGGCTGCGCACCCGCTCGAACTGGTCCGGTTGAGAGGCCAGCGCAGGGCGCACCTCCGGGGCTTTCAGGAGGCGAACGGCCTCGACCTTCGCACGGTCTGCGCAGGCGCCAAGGGGCGCGGTTTCGCCACTCGCCATCCGCAGGAGATAGATCAGCCGCTGCACCGGCGGCACGGTGGAGCGGGCCAGGGTCTGTGTCAGCCGGGCGTCGCTTTCGATCAGACCGCCGATATCGCCGATCTTGGCGACGCAGCGCGCCTGATCGGCCTCAGCCAGTCCAGCCTTGGACACCGCTTTTTGCAGATCGGCCAGAAGCGACAATTTCGCCGTCGGCGATTCTGGGCTTTCGCGCATTTCTCGCTCGAATTTCAACGCGCCGACACAGGAGCTGATCCATCGTGCGGCTTCGCGCTTGTTTGCCGCGCCGGTCACATTATCGGCCAGTCGGACCAGAGCCTGAGCCTCGGTGACCGCCGTGCGATAGCGCTCCAGATAGAGCGTCACGAAGTCAGCCGTGACCAGCGTGCGGGACCGCTCGACAAAGGTCTCGTGCACATCCTCCATATTGACCAGCTTGCCCGCCGCAGCGGTCAGGCCCATGGCCAGAGCCCGAAGAATTTCGATTTCACCGTCGGGATTGTGCGGCCGAAGCCTGCGATGGCTTTTCAGTTCCTGCATCACGCGGCGGATCAGGGCTGTGCGAACGGGCATGAAGGCGTCGCTGGCCAGATGACCGGCCAACCTCGCCACCTCGCCCTCCAGCACCGGGATCAGTCGCAGAACCGAGGCGTCATGACGCCCGACCAGGGCCACCGCGTCATTGGCCGCCAGCCGGATCAGGGCGCCGAGGTTTGAGCCAAGGTCCTGACCTTCCCCCAGAAGTTCTGAAACGCCGCCGCGCGAGCCAAGGATTTCGGTCAGCGGCTGTTCGAGCATGTAGAAGGCCAGGCCGCGCGCCTTGCCGACCTGCGGCGCTGCATCAGCGAGGTCGAGAAGCAAGCGCACCTTTTCGGTCCAGTTTCCAGCCGCGCCCAGATACCGGGCAATGCCGCCGCCGATCAGATAGGACCGCTCCGGATCATCCTGAAGCTTGGTCAGGACCTGGGCGAAATTGGCGGGTGTAATGTTCGGGAAGACCTGCTTGCGACCGTCCTTGAGGATGCGCTCGATCGCGCGCTCCACCAGGGACTGGAAGGTGCGCATGACCTCATGCACCCCCACATTGCGGGCCTGGGCCTCGGGAATCGCGATCTTCTGCACGGCGTGTTGTAATTCGGTGCCTGACGCATCGAGTTGCTCCACCAGATCTGGCCTGTGCAGCAGTTCGAAGGCCGTGACCTTCTTGCGCTTCAGCCAGCCGTCCAGAAGGCGGTTGATCCGGTCTCTCGCATGAGAGGAATAGAGGTCTGACGGCGCGACACAAAGCGGCGCATCATCCTCGACCCTTGCGCGCTTGGGCTTGACCATTTCAGTCATGCCCTTAGACAGGACCGTGACGGAACGGAATTCACGGGTTTCAGGGTCGAGGGTCTCTTTGGTGACGCGAACCGCCACCGCTTTAGCCTCGACCAGAAGCTGTTCAGCGACTTCCAGACACCGTGCGCGGTCTTCAGTCGCGAAATGCAACGTCCAACCGACGTTCGCGTTTCGGCGGATGAAGAGCTCGTAATGGATCTGCGCGGACATCATGGTCTCTGTAGTGTCGCTGAATAGACTTAAATGCGACTTAATCCCGCTCCAGTGCGGTATCGACTTTCTGGGGCGCATCTCAAAGCTGCCCAACCTGGCGATGACATGGCGAAAATCACACTAGTTGACGACGACGAAAACATTGTTGCTTCCGTGTCCCTGGCCCTTGAAAGCCATGGCCACGAGGTGAAGGCCTATTATGACGGCGCTTCGGGGCTGGCCGCTCTGGAGTCCGATCCGCCGGATCTGGCGATTGTGGACGTGAAAATGCCGCGCATGGACGGCATGGAGTTGCTGCGTCGCCTGCGCCAGACCTCCAATGTCCCGGTGATCATCCTCACATCGAAAGACGAAGAAATCGACGAGATCCTCGGATTCAATCTCGGCGCCGATGATTACATGCACAAGCCGTTCTCCCAGCGCCTTCTGATTGAGCGGGTCAAGGCGGTGCTGCGTCGCGGCAACCCGGATGGCCAGACGGACGAGCTGGATCTGTCAGGCGGCGCCAATGCAGCCTCAGCCGCCGGCGGCGCGCCCGGCTCCAAAGCCATCAAGCGCGGCAAGCTGACCCTGGACCCTGCACGCCACGACTGCCTGTGGGACAATCGCCCGGTAAAGCTGACCGTGACGGAATTCCTGCTGTTGCAAGCGCTCGCCCAGCGTCCCGGCTTTGTGAAGAGCCGCGACAACCTGATGGACGCGGCCTATGACGATCAGGTCTATGTGGACGACCGCACCATCGACAGCCACGTCAAGCGAATGCGCAAGAAGTTCCGCCAGATCGATCCCGAGTTCGACGCAATCGAGACCCTGTATGGCGTCGGCTACCGCTACCGGGAATCCTGAGACGGATCGGCCCCTGACCGGTCGCGTTCGCCTGCCTCTGGCGGGCTCGCGGCTGGGCAGACTGATCCTGCTCCTGAACATACTGGGCCTGGTCGTGCTGATCGCCGGGGCCCTGATCATGAACGAGTTCACGCGCGGACTGGTGGAGGCGCGTCTGGACAGTCTGTCCACGCAAGGCCAGCTTCTGTCCTACGCGATTGTGAACGCCGCGACCGAGGGCGATCCCGAGCCGTCCATGAACCCGGAACTGGGGCGCAAAATCCTGACCCTCCTCGGCGTACCGCCGTCCGAGCGGGCGCGGCTCTATGACGCCGATGGCCACCTGATCGCGGACACCGATCTGATCGCCGACCGGGTGTTGCAACGCAATCTTCCGGCGGTGCGCACGCCCGGCAATCCCCTGTCTGAAAGCGAAACCGCCGTCAGCGCCCGCGAAGCCAAGGCCCATGGGGCCGAAATGGCTGAAGTCCAGGCGGCGCTGAAAGGCGTGAAGGTGTCGCAGGTGCGCGAGTCGGAAAGCGGCGGCCGGCTCGTCAGCGTCTCTATCCCGATCCAGCATGTTCAGCGGGTCCTGGGCGTGCTGATGCTGGAGGCGGGCGGCGTTGACGCGATTGTGGCGGCCCAGAGGCGCACCCTGACCCCGTTCATCATCATCGCCGTTCTGGTCACGCTGGTGTCTTCCATCCTGCTGGATCAGCTTGTGGCGCGCCCGGTCTTGCGACTGGCGCGAGCGGCGGACAGCGTGCGCCTGTCGCGGGCGCGGGCCATGTCCCTGCCCGATCTGGCCGGACGCGACGACGAGGTGGGCGACCTGACCCGGTCACTCGAAAGCATGACCCAGACCCAGTCGGCGAGGCTGGACGCCATTGAGCGCTTCGCCGCTGATGTGGCGCATGAGATCAAGAACCCCCTGACCTCCATTCGCTCCGCCGTGGAGACGCTGGAAATGGCGCCCGCCGCCTCGCCTGTGCGCGACCGCCTGATCGGCATCCTGAAGTCGGATGTGCGGCGTATGGACCGGCTGATCACCGACATCTCCAACGCCTCGCGCGTGGATGCGGAGCTGTCGCGCGAGGCGCCGCGCGGCGTGGAGTTGGACCGTTTGCTGAGCGACATCGTGGCGACCTACGCCGCCGAACTTCATCCGGACGAGCCGTCAGTCCGGCTGATCCTGCCCGCGGATTCGGCTGGCCTGTGGGTGTCAGGGCGCGAGACTCCCTTTGGCCAGGTTTTCCGCAACCTGATCGACAATGCCCGCTCATTCAGCCCAAGGGACGGCGAGGTGCGCGTCACCCTGTCGCGCACCGCCCCGGACAAGACCGGGCGCGGACGGATTGTGGTGTTCGTGGATGATGACGGGCCCGGTGTTCCCACCGACAACCTGGAGACCGTGTTCCAGCGCTTCTACACATCCCGTCCTCGCGGTCAGGCGTTCGGCAGTCATTCCGGCCTTGGCCTGTCGATCGCGCGACAGATTGTCGAGGCGCATGGCGGCGTGATCCGCGCGATCAATCGGGAAGGCGATCAGGGCCAGGTGCTGGGCGCGCGCTTCAGCGTCGACCTGCCAGAGGTGAGAGCATGATTCGGCCGACCGAAACGCTGCATGCCACACTTCTGGTGCAGAGAGACCGTGGACTATGGCGCGGCGTCCTGCTCAGGGGGCCGTCGGGCGCAGGCAAGAGCGATCTGGCGCTGCGTCTGCTGGGCCACGGCTGGCGACTGGTCTCCGATGACCGCACCATTGTCTGGCGTGACGGCGCAAAGCTGTTCGGTCGTGCGCCCCAAAGCCTGTCAGGCCTGATCGAGGCGAGGGGCGTGGGCGTTGTGGCAAGCCCCTGGGCCATAGCCGCGTTCGGGGAAGTCGTCCTGTTGGCGGACTGTGTGGGACGCGATGACGAGGTGGAGCGGACCCCGCTTCGTCAGACCATCCGGGTGCAGGATATCGACATACCCGCCACACGATTGTGCGCTCTTGACGCCTCGGCGGCGCACAAACTTATGCTCGCCTTCGCACTTGCGTAATCCTGCCGTTTGACACGCCGCACAAGGGGCGTATCAAAGGCGGCGCTGCAGCTCTGGGGGTGGAGGATGCAGCGCGTTGGGGACACCCTCAAGAGGAAGGCATGATCGGTCTGGTGATCGTCACCCACGGACGTCTCGCGGAGGAGTTCGTGGCTGCGATGGAGCATGTTGTGGGCCCACAGCCCCAACTCGTCGCGATTTCGATCGGTCCGGACGACGACATGGAGCGCCGGCGGACGGACATTGTTCGCGCCGCCAGGTCCGTGGACAGCGGAGACGGCGTTATACTGCTGACCGACATGTTCGGCGGCACCCCGTCCAACCTGGCCATTTCGGTGATGGATGAAACCCATGCCGAGGTGATCGCCGGATTGAACCTGCCCATGCTGATCAAATTAGCCAGCGTCAGGACCCGCGAACCTCTTGGCCCCTGCGTCGCCGCGGCCCAGGATGCGGGCCGCAAATATATCAGCGTGGCGTCCTACGTGCTTGCGGGCGAAAAATGAGCGCCGGACCGCTTCTGCGCACCGTCGAGATCATCAATGAGCGGGGCCTGCACGCCCGCGCCTCAGCGAAATTCGTCAAGACCGCCGCCCAGTTCGACGCCGAGATCAAGGTCAGCCGGGAAGGGCAGACTGTTGACGCCCAATCCATCATGGGCCTGATGATGCTGGCGGCGGGCATCGGCTCCACCGTCGACATCTCCGCAGAGGGCCGGGAGGCGGAGACGGCGCTGGACGCCCTTACGGCGCTGATCGCGGACCGTTTTCAGGAAGAACGCTGACCAGGCTGGGGTCCAGGCAGACCACCGCCGCCACGGTGGCCGAGCGGCGCAGACTGTCCGCGACGATCCCGTAATTGTCCAAAGTCACTGGCCGCCCTTCTGCGCTGGCGGAATGAGACAGCTTCAGCCGATGCATGGCCGAAAGAATGGCCGTCAGGGGTGCGGCGAACAGCCGCCCCCGCCGGGGCTCGTCTGACAGGGTCAACCCCACCATGCGTCCCGCCTCGTCCAGCACGGGGGCCCCGGCGATGGTTCTCATACCGTCGCCCAGCCCCTCGGTGCGGCCTGTCTCGGCATAGATGTCGCGCCGTTCGCCCACACGCCCGATCTGGCCAATCAGGCGGCTTGCCACCTCGCCCGGCCCCTCGTCCGGAAAGCCTGGATGGGAGGCCTCCGCCCCCGGTTCAGCCGCCTTGTCCGCCAGCGGCAGGGGCGGGGCGCCCATGACGGTCGACAGAAAGGAAACGCCTCCCGGCGCATTAGCGACCAGACGGGCGGGCAATCCACGCTGCGGCGTCGCCATCAGCATCGGACTTCGGCAATGCGCGACCACGCTGGTGGCCGTCACCCATAAGCCCGATTCGGAAATGGACGAAGCCGCCCCTCTGATTCGCCGCAATGGATCCGGACGCGGCGTGTGCAGGGCGGACCCGTCCACCAGGGTCACATCGGCCAGTATGGCCGCCTCTGTCGGCAGGGGCGCGATCGGCGGCGCGTCGTGGCGCATCCGCAGCCCCAGGGCCAGACCGGCGACCACCAGGGTCAAACCCGCAAAGACCAGCCCCGGCGGCGCGGTTCGCATCGTCGTTCAGACCGATATCGCAGCGCAGAGCAGAATGGCCGCCGCCAGCCGCGCGCCGCCCAGAAGAACAGACGCCGACAGGTCCTTCTCATCGCGGATCCGCGCGGTCAGCCCCGCCAGCAACAGATCGCACAGGCCAAACAAGGCCAGTTGCACCAGTCCGGCGGCAAGACTCCACAAGGCGACGTCCAGAAGGCTGGAGGATGAGGCCAGCGCCCGCGCAATGGGCAGGGCCAGCGACAGCAGTGTGGCGGCGAACAGCGCCGCCGAGGCCGCATTGCCCAGGCGCACCTGTTCCACATCCCTGGCCCGTGAGGTCAGGGCATAGGCCGCCGCCGCGGCGACAAAGACCGCAAGCCCTATGGCCAGATGGGCGAGCAGAACCGGAAAGCCGGTCAGAAAAGCGATCAGTTCACCGGGAATGGACATGGAGCGCGGCCTGCCTCTGCTTGTTCAAACCAGCTTGCGGTTCAACATGGACTCAAGGATGCGGACCGGCGCCTTGGCGGGATCGTTCATCCCCTCCGGGGGCAACAGAAAGGTCTGCTCAAAGGCGTGCTGACCCGCCAGCGCAGCGTGCAGAACGCTGTCCGTATAGACGATCCAGCTTGCGCCTGCGGGCAACATGATCTCGTCGCTGGGCGTCGCGGCCTGAAACGCTGCGTCCATCTTGCCCAGATCATGAAGCTGCAGCATGGCGTGATCATAGGGCGTGCGCCGTCCCTTGGTGATCTTCAGGGCGGACATGATGCTGGCCAGG
Source organism: uncultured Caulobacterales bacterium (assembly GCA_903858685.1). Taxonomy (GTDB): domain Bacteria; phylum Pseudomonadota; class Alphaproteobacteria; order Caulobacterales; family Caulobacteraceae; genus CAIMFV01. The sequence continues at coordinate 30,866 of CAIOJR010000208.1, forward strand.
CCCGGCGCGGGGCCGGCCTTCAGTCGCGGCTGGAAATCACGGGCGAACTCGCCAAAGGCCTGACGGCCGATGCGCCAGTGGCGCGCGCGCCCCTGCGGATGAACATTGGTGAAGACGCGCAGGATGCGACGCCCCTGCACCGGATTGGCCGGAAAGGCGTCAAGATGCAAAAGCCGGTCATCCTTGCGTGGGCTGAGCACGCGCACAGCAACCTCGCCCGGACGAAAGCTGGTCCGTTTGCGTTGCAGCGCAGGCGCATAGCCCGGGGCCGTCCGGGTCAGAAGATCACGGGCGAAGTCGGCATAGCGCGCCAGCATGGCCCGACATGTCTCCAGCGCCTCACCCTCCAGAGCGACGCCGCCGAGCTTTCCCGTATCTGGATTATAGCTGACATTCTTCGATTCCCCGGAAAAGATGGCCGGGTCGATCAGGCCCTGTTCTTCAGGGCGGATTTCGAACGGCGTATCCGGGAACAGGATGAGGGCGCCGTCTTCAAGGGCGGCGGCCAGATCCTGAACGTCCGACGCAGGGTCGGCTTCAACGATGCGGGACATGAGGCGGCGGCTCCGACGGGGGCGGGACATCCTGTTTAGAGGCAAAACGGCCGGTGCGCCACATCCGGCGCGCCGCCGTTCTGGGCGGCAGGGACTTGGCGCGGCGCCATTGGCGCCTTACCTGTGGACGGCAGTGACCCATTTGCGGCTGAAAGACCTATCATGTCGGAAGACAATCGCATGCTGACGGGCCTGACCCGCGGCTTTCAGCGCAAATGCCCCAATTGCGGACAGGGCCATCTGTTCAAGGGATATTTGAAGGTGCGTCCGAACTGCGACGTCTGCGGCCATGACAATGGCCAGTATCGCGCCGATGACGCGCCGCCCTATTTCACCATTCTGATTGTGGGTCACATCATTATCGGGCCGATGCTGGCCTTCAACTTCATCTGGACCTGGCCGGTCGGCCTGGTGCTGGGCCTGACCCTGCCCACTCTCCTTATGCTCACCCTGGCCCTTTTGCCGCTCGTGAAGGGCGCGGTGATCGGGTTTCACTGGGCCGCACAGATCAAGGGCGCGCCAGCCGAGCCGACGCGCCCCTGACAGGTTCGCCTACTGGCGCTGGCTGGCTGAGGCGTCTCGCACGGATTTGAACTCCGAGCCTTCGCCCCAGTCGGGCCAGATTTTGCTGTCAGCCAGCTTTCGGCCGATCTCGTAGATCAGACCGTCGTCAATAGCCTGCCCGCTCAGATCCCAGTCCGCGCGCCATTCGTCGGCCGGCTGATGGTAGCGGTGGACCACATAGTCCACCTCAATTGCGCGCCCTGCGTTCACACCGCCCTTGTACAGATCAAGCCCGCTATTGATCGACACAGCGGGAACCCCGCGCTTGGCCAGAGGAAAATGGTCCGAGCGATAGAAGTGGCCGGCCTCGGGCACAGCGTCTGGCGTGAAATAACGCCCCTGCGCCCTGGCCGCAGCGGCGATATCGTCGATCAGGCTCAGCTTGGCGCTGCCCGACACCGACACGTCCCGCGCAGGCCCGCCGGTCGACAGGCCGTCGCGGTTGAACACCGCCACCGTCCTGGCCAGAGGATAGAGGGGGTGCGCGGCGTAATATTCTGATCCCAGAAGCCCTTTCTCTTCTGCCGTGAAGGCGATGAAACCCACGGTGCGCGCTGTTCTCGGCTGGCTGGCATAGACCCTCGCCAGTTCGAGGATCGATGCGACGCCGCCGGCATTGTCGACTGCGCCATTATAGATCCGGTCGCCCCGGGCGTCCGGCAGGCCTATCCCCAGATGATCCCAGTGCGCGGAATAGAAGACATATTCATCCGGCCGGGTCGCGCCGGGCAGGACCGCGACCACGTTATGCGACACGATGGTGCTGGCGGCGACCTTGTAGTGGGCGCTGAAATGCTCGCCCTTCAGAACCGCCGGATGGAAATCCGCCGTCTGGGCCAGCGCTTTTTCCTTTTCGAAGTCGAGTCCGGCGCGCTTGAACAGGGCCACCGCCTGATCGCGTTGAATCCAGCCTTCCAGCAGGGGATGCGACTTGAGCGGCGCATCGCGCACCACGTCGAACTGCGGCGCAGAATTTGAGTTCTTCACCGTCGCCCAGCCATAGGCGGCGGGCGCGGTTTCGTGGACGATCAGCATGCCCAGCGCGCCCTGACGAGCGGCCTCCTCATATTTATAGGTCCAGCGGCCATAATAGGTCATGGCCTTGCCATCGAACCTGCCCGTGGTGGGATGGCCCGGCGGGGTTTCAAAATCGGGATCGTTGATCAGGACAACGGCGATCTTGCCTTTGAGGTTGATCCCCTTGAAATCATCCCAGCCCCGCTCCGGCGCCTTGACCCCATAGCCGACAAAGACCAACGGGGCCTTGGCGATATCCACGGCGGCGACCGGCGCCAGCGAATGCACGACCACATCCTCGCCCGCCTGAAGCCTATAGACACCCGCCTTGTCGCTGAAGGACAGGACCGGCTCTGAGGTCACCTCGAACCGGCGCAAGGGCGCATCCTGCGTCCAGGCGCGACCGCCGCCCGGTTGAACGTCGCCGCCGGGTTGAAGACCCGAGGCTTTGAACTGGCCAATGATGTAGTCAATCGTCTTGACCTCGGCGCGGGTCGCGGGACCGCGCCCCTCGAAACGGTCATCCGACAGGACCTTGTCATGCGCCGACAAACGCGCCGGATCGATCGGAGTGGAAGGCAAGGCGGCTGGCGGGGCTGAATCGCCCGCCACAAGGGTTTCTGCGGAATTGACAAGGCTTGGCAGGCTAAAGGCCCCCAGGACCAAAGCGACTGCGGTCGCTGCGACAGGCCTAAATTTCATCAACCAACCCCGATCATGAAAATGCGTGAGGGGCCGCAGACTAGACCGGACGCTCCCGTCCGTCGACCGGTCAAGAAAAGCCGTTTCCGTTCTGCGCTGAATTGGCTATATGGGGTGTCTAACCCGCCCGGCCGAAAGGCCGGGCGCCGTTGTTTCTGCGGGTGGCGATAAGAGGTCGTCATCACCGCCGATAGAAAGGCTGACTGGCCATGACTGACGTTCTGATGCCCAAGGCGACCGCCGTTTGGTTGGTCGAGAACACATCCCTGACCTTTGAGCAGGTCGCCGCCTTTTGCGGACTGCATCCGCTCGAAGTGAACGGCATAGCCGACGGAGAAGTGGCGCGCGATATCCGGGGCGCCGACCCGATCGCCAACGGACAGCTCAGCCGTGAAGAATTGGACCGCGCCCAGGGCAATCCCGACTATCTGATGAAAGCCCAGAAGAGCCGCCATGCGGAGCTTCTGAAGCCTGCCCGCAAGAGCCCGCGCTATACGCCCGTGTCGCGTCGTCAGGACCGACCGGACGCCATCGCATGGTTCCTGCGCCATCATCCGGAAGTGACGGACGGCCAGATTTCCAAGCTGCTCGGCACGACCAAGGCCACGATCGAGCAGGTGCGCAACCGCGCCCACTGGAACGCCTCCAATATCAAGCCGGTCGATCCGGTCACCCTGGGTCTGGTGTCACAGCTCGAGCTGGACGATCTGGTGCGCAAGGCGGCGGAAAAGAAGGCCAAGGACGATGCCCGCAAGGGAATCGTTTCGGACGGCCCGACCCTGTCGTCCGTATCGGAAACGCTTGCGCCCAGCGCACATGACGACGACGAAGACTAGGGTCCCGACTTAAATATTGCCCCACCGACGCTGGAGAGCGCCTCGCTCAAGGCTTTCATCCGTCAGCCCTGCACACGGCGTCCAGGATCAATTCTGGACGCCAGGGGCATGGAGGCTCTAGACGAGGGCCGCCTCGCGCACGGCTGAGGCGATGTCGCGGATCACCGCCTTGACCAGCGCCTCATCATCGCCTTCCGCCATCACCCGGATCAGGGGTTCGGTTCCCGAGGCGCGCACCACCAGACGTCCAGCGCCGTTCAGGCGAGCCTCGCCATCGGCGATAGCGGCCTTGACGTGGGCCGCCTTGAGGGGCTCGCCGCCCGCAAAGCGGACATTTTCCATCCTTTGGGGCACCGGTTCGAACTGGCGCGCCAGTTCGCTGAGACGCCTGCCCGACTGGACCATGACCGCCAGCACCTGAAGCGCGGCGATCAGGCCGTCTCCCGTCGTGGAAAAGTCGGACAGGACAATATGGCCGGACGGTTCGCCGCCCAGATTGAAACCGCCCTTGCGCATACGCTCCACGACATAGCGGTCGCCGACCTGGGTGCGCTCCAGGCTCAGGCCAAGCCCCTCGACAAAACGCTGGAAGCCGAGGTTGGACATGATGGTGGCGACTACCCCGCCGCCACGGAGCTGATCCTTGTCCGCCCAGGCCTTGGCGATCAGCGCCATGATCTGGTCGCCGTCCACGACCCGTCCGGCTTCATCGCACACGGTCAATCGGTCAGCATCTCCGTCCAGCGCAATCCCGATATCGGCGCGATACTCTTTCACCGCCCGCATCATGGCTTCCGGGTGGGTGGAGCCGCACTCTTCATTGATATTGAAGCCCGTGGGCGCAACGCCAAGAGGCATCACTTCAGCGCCGAGCTCATACAAGGCCAGGGGCGCGACCTTGTAGGCGGCTCCGTGAGCGCAATCGATGACGATCCGAAGGCCGTTCAAGGTCAGCTGGCGCGGAAAGGTCGCCTTGGCGATTTCCACATAGCGCGCCTGGGCGTCATCGATCCGGGTGACGCGACCGAGGTCCAGAGGCGGCGCCAGGCCATCCTGCAGCCCTTCGTCCATGAAGGACTCGATCTCTGATTCGCGCTCATCGGAAAGTTTGTAGCCGTCCGGGCCAAACAGTTTGATGCCGTTGTCTGCGGATGAATTGTGCGAGGCCGACACCATGACGCCAAGGTCGGCGCGCATGGAACGCGTCATCATGGCCACTGCCGGCGTGGGCAGCGGACCAAACAGGCGCACATCCATCCCCACGCTCGTAAAGCCCGCCACCAGGGCTGGCTCGATCATATAGCCGGACAGGCGGGTATCCTTGCCGATCACCACCAGATGACGTCGGTCCGGGTCACGGCGAAACAGCTTGCCCGCCGCCAGCCCGACCCGCAAAGCCACCTCGGCGGTCATCGGGTGGGTGTTTGCACGGCCGCGTATGCCGTCCGTTCCAAAATAGCGCCTCTGGGTCTTGGCTTTGGTCATGGTCTCGCTCGTCACATCGGTCGGTCCGGCCCAGGCGCGCTCGGGCGGCGCATGGTGGTCGGGTTCTCAGCCATAACAGAAACATTTATCGATTACGAAACTGTGCTGATCGAGACAAACTGCAGACTTGCGCCAAAAGAACTTCCGCCCTATACGACGCCCTTCCCGGGCCGGACGCGTAGCTCAGCGGGAGAGCACCTCGTTGACATCGAGGGGGTCACAAGTTCAATCCTTGTCGCGTCCACCATCCCCTTCCCGATTTTTGAGCCCCAGATCGCCGGCCCGCCGATAGGGCCGAGCCCCGGCGCTCGCCCCTAGTCGGTGAAGACAACCGTCTTGGCGCCGTTCAGCAGAACCCGATCCTCCAGCGTCCAGCGCACGGCGCGGGCCAGCACCCGCCGTTCAATGTCGCGGCCCTTGCGGATCAGGTCATGAGGCGTGTCGCGGTGACTGATCCGCTCCACATCCTGCTCGATGATCGGACCTTCATCCAGATCGCCGGTGACGAAATGGGCTGTCGCGCCAATCACCTTGACCCCGCGCGCATGGGCCTGATGGTAGGGTTTGGCGCCCTTGAACCCCGGCAGGAACGAGTGGTGAATATTGATGCAGCGCCCCTTGAGCTTGGCGCTCAACCCGTCCGACAGGATCTGCATATAGCGGGCGAGAACCACCAGTTCAGACTGGGTTTCCTGAATCAGGGCCCAAAGCGCGGCCTCCTGCTCCAGCTTGGTGTCCTTGCGGACGGGCAGATGGTGGAAGGCCAGCCCCTTCAGGTCGAGATTGCGATAGGTCTCGATCGGATGGTTGGAGACGATGGCTGAAATGTCCATCACCAGTTCACCCAGGCGCCAGCGATAGAGCAGGTCCGCCAGGCAATGATCCGCCGCCGAGGCCAGAATCATGACCCGTCGGCGTTCCTCACGGCTTCGCAGCGACCAGGTCATGCCCAGTTCCTTGCCGATCTCGCCCAACGCGTCGCGCAGGGCCGCAGGATCGCCGGAGCCCTGGTCCAGCACGACGCGCATAAAGAAGCGACCCGTCTCCTGGTCGTCATATTGCTGCGCGTCGAGAATATTGGCGCCGCCCTCGAAAAGAGCGGTCGATATGCGGGCGACAATGCCCGGGCGATCGTTGCAGACAAGGGTCAGGATCATGATCCGGACGCATTGCCGCTTCAGCGTCCAACGTCAAGGCCTTCGCCAAAAATCATGCCGCTGCCCATCGCCAGCCGGGACTTTTTTCCGGCTCACCTCCAACCTTCCCGGACGGGATTGGCGCGCTCAGACTTGCTAAGCCCCCTTTGTCGCGTCAAAGACACCGCGACAAGAGGAGTTCTCATGACCGACACCGCCCGCCCGCTTGCCCTGCGTATGGCTGACGCCATTCGCGTCCTGGCCATGGACGCCGTAGCGAACGCAAATTCCGGGCATGCCGGCGCGCCCATGGGATTGGCGGATGTCGCGACGGTCTTGTGGAGCAAGCATCTGAAGTTCGACGCCAAGGCGACGGACTGGGCGGACCGCGACCGGTTCGTGCTGTCGGCCGGCCATGGCTCAATGCTGATCTATGCGCTTTTGCACCTGACCGGCGTCAAGGCGGTGACCATGGATCAGATCCGCAGATTCCGTCAGCTCGGCTCCATCACGCCCGGCCATCCCGAATATGGCCATACGCCCGGCGTTGAGACGACGACGGGACCGCTGGGCCAGGGCATAGCGACGGCGGTCGGCATGGCCATGGCCGAGCGCAGCCTGGCTTCGCGCTTTGGATCGGACCTGGTAGATCACCGCACCTGGGTGCTGGCGGGCGACGGTTGCCTGATGGAAGGCGTCAGCCATGAGGCGATCAGTCTGGCGGGTCGCCTGCGCCTGAACCGTCTGACCGTGATCTGGGACGACAATAACGCCACGATCGACGGCAAGGTCGCCCTGTCTGAAACCGGCGACCAGATCGCGCGTTTCAAGGCGGCGGGCTGGGCGGTCAAGGCCATAGACGGCCATGACCACGGCCAGATCAATCGCGCCCTGGCCTGGGCCGCAAAGCAGGACCGTCCGTCCCTGATCGCCGCCAGGACCCAGATCGGTCGGGGCGCCGGCCCCATGGAAGGCAACTACAAGGCTCATGGCGTTCTTTCAAAGGACCAGACCGCCGTGGCGCGTGAGCATATGGGCTGGACGGCCGCGCCGTTTGAGATCCCGGACGACATTGCCCGCGCCTGGAAAGCCGTTGGCCGTCGAGGCGTCAAGCTGCGCAAGGCCTGGGGCGAACGTCTGGCGGCTTCGCCTCACGCCGCCGAGTTCGACCGCGCGGTCGTGCGCGGAGATCTGCCGGCTGGCGCGTTCGAAGCGCTTGATGCTCACATCGCCGCCTGCGTAGCCGAAAAACCCGCCAATGCGACGCGCGTCTTCTCCGGTGCAGCGCTCGCCGCCCTGGTTCCCGCCATTCCCGAACTGGTGGGCGGCTCGGCTGACCTGACGGGTTCGGTCAACACCCTGACTCCGGGCATGAGCGGCTTTGATGCGCCTGACTATGCAGGCCGCTATGTCTATTACGGCGTACGCGAGCACGGCATGGCCGCCGCCATGAACGGCATGGCCCTGCACGGCGGCGTCCTGCCCTATTCCGGCACCTTCCTGGTCTTCTCCGACTACAGCCGCCCCGCGATTCGTCTCTCGGCCCTGATGGGAACCCGCGTCGTGCACGTCATGACGCATGATTCCATCGGCGTTGGCGAAGACGGCCCGACCCACCAGCCTGTCGAGCATGTGGCCAGCCTGCGCGCGATCCCGAACCTGAACGTCTTCCGTCCAGCCGACGCGGTGGAGACGGCGGAGTGTTGGAAGCTGGCCCTGACGCAGACCTCCACGCCCTCGGTCATGGTGCTGTCGCGTCAAAAGACGATCGCCGCCCGCACCGCGCCTTCGTCTGACAACCTGTCGGCGCGCGGGGCCTATGAAATCGCGCCCGCCAGCGGCAGGGCGCGCGCGACACTCTTCGCCACCGGCACGGAAGTAGGCGTCGCCCTCGCCGCCCGCACCCAGTTGGAGGCCGACGGCGTGCCGACGCGGGTGGTGTCGGTTCCCTCCTTCGAGCTGTTCGCCGCCCAGACGCAAGCCTACCGAAAGTCAGTGATCGGGGAGGCGCCCGTCCGTGTCGCCATCGAGGCCGGCGTGTCCATGGGATGGGAGCGCTTCATCGGCGAAAACGGCGTCTTCATCGGCATGACCGGCTTTGGCGCCAGTGCGCCCGCGGAAAAGCTCTACGCGCATTTCGGCATCACGCCTGAAGCGGTGACGGCGGCGGTCAAGGCCAGGCTCGCCGCCTGATCCTTCAGCGCCGCAGCGTGCGGCCCGCGACTAGCGTATCGATCCTTTTGACAGTACAAGCGCCATAATCACGCCGGCAATGACGGGGAGGAAAGTCGTGTCGCACTGGGTTCTCTATGGAATGCCTGGGTCGCTCTATACGGCCAAGGCCCGGTCCTATCTGCGAAAGCAGGGCCTCGCCTATGAGGAACGGGTTCCGGGCGATCCTCGGTTCGGCGCCGATATTCTGCCGGCGACAGGACGCTGGATCATTCCGGTGATGCAGAGTCCTGCAGGCGAGGTCATCCAGGACGGCGCCGACATCATCGACCACCTCGAACAGTGCGGCGCCGCCCGCACCGCCTATCCGTCCGATCCAGTCGAGCGGGTGATCGCCCATCTATTCGACCTGTTCGGCGCGGAGGGGATGCTGCGTCCCGCCATGCATTACCGGTGGAATTTCGACGCCGATAATCTGGCCTTCCTTGAGCGCGATTTCGTCAAGGCGCTCGATCCGTCCGCCGACACCCAGACCCGCGCCGAAGTGTTTGGCTTCTCAAGCCGTCGGATGCGCGCCGCAGCGCGCAGTTTTGGCGTCAGCCCGCCGACCTACGCCGCCATTGAAGCGTCATATCTGGACCTTCTGGCCCGGCTCGACGCCCATTTCGAGCTCTATCCCTATCTGCTGGGTGATGAGCCCAGTCTGGGCGATTATGGCCTGATCGGGCCCCTACATGCCCATCTCAGTCGCGACCCTCATCCATCCCAACTGATGAAGACCCGGGCGCTGAATGTCTGGCGCTGGGTGGAGCGCATGACCACGCTGGACGATTTTGCTGGCGAATACGCCGCCAGACCCGCGCCTGGGGCCCCAGCCGTGAAATCGCTGACACTCGCCTCGCTCCTGGCCTTTGTGGGTGAAGATTATCTGGCCGATATTACAGCCCAGATCGAATATCTGCGCACATGGCTTCCACAACAGGATGAAGCGGTCCTGAGCGGTCAGCCGATTGAACGCGGCGTCGGTCGCGCCGCCTTGGACTGGCGCGGACACCAGATCGAGATCGGCGTCGCGCCCTACCGGCTCTGGATGCTTCAAAGGGTGCAGGACGCCGCGGCCGAACTGTCTCCGCAGGATGCGACTCGACTGGACGCCCTGCTCACTCCGGCAGGCCTGGCCCCGCTTCTGACCCTGCACGCCGGTCGCAGGGTCGAGCGGCGCCAGAATCGCGAATGGTGGGTCTGACCCGCTTTTTGGTCAGGCCTCGAGGGCAAAATGGCTGAGTGATCAAGCGACATTTGGCCGAACAACATGGCGCCAGAGCTCTGGTCATCCTATGTTGAGAAGCTGAAGGCATATATTGTCTCCGGCGGCGGACCCGTTCGCCCCCGGAATTGTTGGCCGCGGCCAAAGAAGGCTTTGAGATGACACTTCGCAATCTCGCGATCTGGGGCGTAGTCGCCGCTGTGCTGATCGCGCTCTACACCCTGGTCTATCCCAGCTCGAAGTCGACCCCGTCGAACGAGATCAGCTATTCGCAGCTCCTGCAGAAGGTTGATCAGGGCGAGATCAAGGCTGTGACCCTGCGCGGCGATACGGCTCAGGCAACCGACGGACAGAACCGTCGCTACGCCGCCACCACGCCCGTCGGCCAGGACGAGTTGCTCAAGCGTCTGGAAGCACAAAAGGCTAATATCAGCGTGCAGTCGCCCCAGACCGCCACCTGGGTCAGCGTTCTGATCAACCTCTTGCCGGTGCTGCTGCTGGTCGGCGTCTGGGTCATCTTCATGCGCCAGATGCAGGGCGCGGGCAAAGGCGCCATGGGGTTTGGCAAGTCCAAGGCCCGTCTTCTGACCGAGAACAAGAATCGCGTCACCTTCGAAGACGTGGCCGGCGTGGACGAGGCCAAGGAAGAGCTTCAGGAAATCGTCGACTTTCTGAAAGATCCGGGCAAGTTCCAGCGTCTGGGCGGCAAGATCCCCAAGGGCGCCCTGCTGATCGGCCCTCCCGGAACCGGCAAGACCTTGCTGGCGCGCGCCATAGCCGGCGAAGCGGGCGTGCCATTCTTCACCATTTCCGGCTCTGACTTTGTGGAAATGTTCGTCGGCGTCGGCGCGAGCCGAGTGCGCGACATGTTCGAGCAGGCCAAGAAGAATGCGCCCTGCATCATCTTCATCGACGAAATCGACGCCGTGGGCCGGCATCGCGGCGCAGGCCTTGGCGGCGGCAATGACGAGCGCGAACAGACCCTGAACCAGCTTCTGGTCGAGATGGACGGGTTTGAGGCCAATGAGGGAATCATCCTCGTGGCCGCGACCAATCGCCCCGATGTGCTGGACCCCGCGCTTCTGCGCCCGGGCCGTTTTGACCGTCAGATCACCGTCCCCAATCCCGATGTGGGGGGCCGTGAAAAGATCCTGCGCGTCCATATGCGCAATGTGCCCCTGGCCGCAGACGTCGATGTGCGCACTCTGGCGCGCGGCACGCCCGGCTTTTCCGGCGCTGATCTCGCAAACCTGGTGAACGAAGCCGCCCTGATGGCGGCGCGCCGCAATCGCCGCATGGTGGGCATGGGCGACTTCGAAGACGCCAAGGACAAGGTCATGATGGGCGCCGAGCGCAAATCCATGGCCATGAACGAGGAAGAAAAGAAGCTGACCGCCTATCACGAGGGGGGTCACGCCATCCTGGCCATGACCGTTCCCAACACCGATCCGGTGCACAAGGCCACGATCATTCCCCGTGGCCGCGCGCTGGGCATGGTGATGCAATTGCCGGAAGGCGACCGCTATTCCATGAAGTTCCAGCAAATGACCTCGCGTCTGACCATCCTGATGGGCGGCCGCGTGGCGGAAGAGCTGATCTTCGGCAAGGACAATGTCACTTCTGGCGCAGCGTCGGATATCGAACAGGCGACGCGTCTGGCCCGCATGATGGTCACCCGTTGGGGCTATTCGGAAGAACTGGGCGTGGTCGCCTATGGCGAAAACCAGGATGAAGTCTTTCTGGGCATGAGCGTTTCGCGCCAGCAGAACATCTCCGAAGAAACCGCGCGCAAGATTGATGCTGAGGTGCGCCGGCTGGTCCAGACCGGACATGACGAGGCGCGGCGAATCCTGACCGAGCGGCTTGAGGATCTGCACAAGCTGGCCAAGGCCCTGCTGGAGTTCGAGACCCTGTCCGGGGACGAGATCACCAATGTGCTGAAGGGCATTCCGCCCGTGCGTGAAAAGCCGGAGGATCGCCGTCCGCCCGCGCCAACCGTCAGCGTGCCGATCACTCACCCTACCCCTGACTTCGGCGGCGGGGCCGCGCCCGAACCGGCGTGACAAGGCCAGCGGTCAGGCTGGCGCCAAGATCGGCCTGTCGGCCCCTCGTCATGGGGATTGTGAATGTCACGCCCGACAGCTTCTCCGACGGGGGGCGTCACGACACCACCCTAAAGGCGGTGGCCCATGGGTTGCAGCTGATTGCCTCTGGCGCCGACTGTCTGGACATTGGTGGAGAGTCCACCCGTCCCGGCGCGGACCCCGTCCCTCTGGATGAAGAGCTTGAACGGGTCGTGCCCGTCATCGAACGTCTGTCGCGTGAAACCGACCTGCCCCTGTCCGTGGACACCCTGAAGCCCGATGTCGCCAAGGCTGCGATAGAGGCGGGCGCGCAGATCTGGAATGATGTCAGCGCCCTGTCGGCGGACGGTGCGATTGGTCTGGCGGCCGAGCTCGGCTGTCATGTGGTGCTGATGCACATGCGCGGCCAGCCTCGAACCATGCAGATCAAACCCGACTATCTCGATGTTACGGCCGATGTGCAGGCCTGGCTGCTGGCCCGCGCCAGGGCGGTCCAGCAGGGCGGAGTGGGCAAAGACAGGATCGTGCTGGATCCCGGCATCGGCTTTGGCAAGACCGCAGCGCACAATCTGGCCCTGCTCGCCGCCCTGCCGGAACTGGCGAACCACGGCTATCCCGTGCTTCTGGGCGCCAGCCGCAAGCGCTTTATCGCCGCAATCGATCCGACCAACCCATCAGAACAGGACCGGCTGGGCGGCTCGCTCGCTGCCGCCCTGTGCGGCGCTCAGGCAGGGTGCGCCATGGTTCGCGTCCATGATGTGGCCCAGACGGTGCAGGCGCTAGACACCCATGCCGCCATCATGGAGGCGGCCCGCCGGGGGGACGCGAAACCATGGGCCTGACACCCTCGCGCCCGGGCAGAGTCCTGATCATCGCCGGTTCGGATAGCGGCGGCGGCGCCGGAATCCAGGCCGATATCAAGGCTGTCACAGCCCTTGGCGGCTTTGCGACCACCGCCGTCACCGCCCTCACGGTCCAGAACACGCTTGGCGTCAGGGCTGTCCACATGGCGCCCCTGGACATCATCGAAGGTCAGATCCGCGCCGTCCTGGATGATATAGGCGCCGACAGTCTCAAGACGGGCATGCTCGGCGATGCGCGCACCGTTTCCTGCGTGGTGCGCGCCATAGGCGACTATCCAGCCCCTCTGGTGGTCGATCCGGTCATGGTCGCCAAAGGGGGGCATAGCCTGTTGGAGACCGAAGCGGTGGAGGCGGTGCGCCGCGAGCTCCTGCCGCTGGCCGCGCTCCTGACGCCCAATGCGCCCGAGGCGGAGGTGTTGAGCGGCCTGAGCATAGCAAGCTCTGACGATCTGATCCGGGTGGGCGAAGCTCTATTGCGAACGGGCGTGCGCGCTGTCCTGATGAAGGGCGGCCATTTGCCGGGCGACAGGGTGACGGACTATCTGATCACGCCGAACGCGCGGGTGCGCTTCGACGGACCGCGCATCGAAACCCGGCATACCCATGGCACAGGCTGCACCCTGGCCTCCGCCATCGCCACGGGTCTGGCCCATAGCCAGCCGCTTGACCAGGCGGTGGGCGAGGCCCGGGCCTATCTGACAGAAGCGATCCGTCGGGCGCCGGGGTTTGGCGCAGGCCACGGCCCTGTGGACCACGGCTGGCCTCTGCGCGACCAAAGGCATGACCGGCGCGACCCGGCCTGAAACGAAGCGAAACGGAGTTTGACGTGGGTTCTGCGGCGCAAGGTGCTACACGGCGCCCGCTGGACTGATCTTTCTGTTATCTGAGGACCTGCTCTCATGGCCATACCGTTCATCGATCTCGCCGCCCAACGCGCGCGCATTGGCCGCCGCATGAGCGACGCCATGATGGCGGTGCTGGATTCCGGCGCCTTCATCATGGGGCCGCCGGTCCGTGAACTGGAGCAGCAACTCTGCGCGTTCGGCGAGGGCCGGTACGCCCTGTCCTGCGCCAATGGAACCGACGCGATCGTCCTGCCCCTGATGGCCTGGGGCGTGGGCGCTGGCGACGCCGTGTTCTGCCCGTCCTTCACCTTCGCCTCGACGGCGGAAGTCGTGCCCTGGACCGGTGCGTCGCCGGTCTTTGTCGATATTGATCCGGTGACCTACAATATCGATCCGGCAGGGCTGGAGCGCGCCATTGTCGAGACCCTGGCCAATGGTGATCTGATCCCGCGCGCCGTGATCGCCGTGGACCTGTTCGGCCAGCCCGCAGACTATCCGGCGATCGCGGCGATCTGCCGGCGCCATGGCCTGAAGCTGATCGCCGATTCCGCCCAGGGCTTTGGCTGCACCCTGAACGGTCTGCATCCGCTGCATTGGGCCGATGTAACGACCACCAGCTTCTATCCCGCCAAGCCGCTGGGCTGTTATGGGGACGGCGGCGCCGTCCTGACCAATGACGAGGCCCTGGCCGAGATGATGGACAGTCTGCGCGTTCACGGGAAGGTGGTGGCCAGCGACCTCAAGGGCCGTACCTTTGACCATGATCCCAAATATCTGAGCATGCGGGTCGGCATGAACTCCCGCCTTGATACGATTCAGGCGGCCGTGCTGATCGAGAAGCTGGCGATTTTCGCTGATGAAATCGTGACCAGAAACCGTATCGCCGCGCGGTATAACGACCTGTTGCGGCCCCACGTTCTTCGAGTGCCTGAAGTGATCGCGGGCGGCGTCTCGACCTGGGCGCAATATACGATCGAGCACGCCGACCGGGACGGCCTCGCCGCCCATCTGAAGTCACGGGGCGTGCCCACCGCTGTCTATTATCCCATCCCGCTGCACCTCCAGCCCGCCTACGACATCTATCCGGTGGCGAATGGGGCCCTGCCAGTGACGGACGCGGCGTCAAAAACAGTCATAAGCCTGCCCATGCACCCCTATCTGGGCGAGTCGCAGCAGGACGAGATCGTGGCGGCGGTGGCGAGCTTCGGCTAAAGCATTTTCCCACGATGCGGACACCGGTGTGTCGCAGAAAATGCTCTGACCATACAGGGTGATGAGCGCAATCCGATCCAGTCGGATCGCGTTTTGCTCCAGGGATCAGAAACGACCGGACCGGTTCTATTTGCTGTTGCTGGTCGGCGCGCCCGGGGCGTCTGCAGGACAGACATCGCTGATCCGATGCGCCTCCGTCGTGGCCGATCCCCCGACGGGCAGCCCGTCGAGGCTGAAATGAGCCTTCAGCTTGAACCAGTCCGGCGTGTAGACGCCATCCAGAACCACGTCGGCCAACAGGCCGCCCTTGTCCACGCACTTGCCGCTCATATGCAATTTTCCATCGCCCACCGAGCGTTCGCCATAGGTGCAATGCCAGTGGTGTGTCGAGGGCGCGGTCATATAGGCATTCACTTCAGACGCCGTGATGCAGCGCTTGTCGTGTGTAACCTTGGTCACCAGCAAGGTGGCCGTGTTGGTGCTTGTCCAGTATCCCGGCAAGATCGTCTGCTCGACGGCGTGCGCGGGCGACGTGACACCCACGGCTGCAACCGCCATCAAACCCGACAATAACCGACGCAACATACCCATCCCCATCCGCATTCCGCCTATACATCACGCGCAGCGGTGTAGAAGCCTCACGCGTCCGTAATTGGGCGTTGAAGGCCCGAGGCGCGGTGAATAGCGATCAGATCTGAGAGATATGTTGCCTTATCGCAACATCAAGAGGTGCGAACGTGCGCCAGTCGCAACAGGTTCGCCGCACCCGGCGCGCCAAAAGGCGTTCCAGCCAGGATCAGAACCCGCTCGCCGGGATTGGCCAGACCCAGCTTAAGGGCCAGATCCGTCGCCTCATCGGTCATGTCTTCGAGGCTGGCCGGATCGGCGCCGACCCGTGGCTCCAGACCCCAGACCAGACACAGGCGGCGCGCAACCTGATGATGCGGGGTCAGCGCGATCACCGGCTGCAGCGCGCGCTCCCGCGCCAGGCGTCGCGCAGTGCCGCCCGTGGTCGTGAACGCGACGAGGCAGGCGACAGAGGCGCGGTCTGCAGCGGCGCGCGCGGCCGCAACCAGCGCATCCACATCCTCATCATCCATCCGGTCCTGCTCCGCCCCCATCAGTTCGGGCCAGCGCGGGTCTTTTTCGACGCGCTCGATGATGCGGGACATCATGCCCGCAGCCTCCAGCGGATAGTCGCCGGACGCGGTTTCCGCCGACAGCATCAGGGCGTCCGCGCCTTCATAAACCGCATTCGCCACATCTGAGGCCTCGGCGCGAGTCGGCGTTGCGGAGCCGGTCATGCTTTCCAGCATCTGCGTCGCCACGATCACCGGCACGCCGCGACGTCGCGCCGCGCGCAGGATGGTCTTCTGGGCGGGCGGCACTTCTTCCGGATCCAGCTCCACACCCAGATCGCCGCGCGCGATCATCACGCCGTCGCAGAGGTCGAGAATTTCGTCCAGACGCTCCAGAGCGGCAGGCTTTTCGATCTTGGCCATGACCGCGGCGCGGCCTTGCACCAGTTGGCGCAGCTCGGCCATATCGGCCGGGCGCTGGACGAAGGACAGCGCCACCCAGTCCACGCCGATCCGCAGGGCGAAGGCCAGATCCTGACGGTCCTTGGCGGTCATGGCGGCCATGGGAATGACGGCGCCGGGCAGGGCGACGCCCTTGCGGTCCGACAGCTCCGCGCCCTGGACGACCACGGCGTCCACGCCGTCCGCGTCCACCGCCTCGACCTTCAGTCGCACCTTGCCGTCATCGACGAGCAGGATGGAGCCCGGCGTCATGGCGGCGAAGAGTTCAGGATGGGGAACACAGACTCGCGTCGCATCGCCCGGCGCAGCGTTCTGGTCGAGCCTGATCCTGTGACCCGGTGCGACCTTGATCCTGACGTCGGCGAACTTGCCCAGCCGCAGCTTGGGCCCCTGCAGATCGGCCAGGGCCGCCAGCGGACGCCCCACCGCCTTTTCAGCGGCGCGAACCGCCGCCAGCGCCTCGGCGTGGTCCTCATGGGTTCCATGGCTGAAATTCAGCCGGAACACGTCCACGCTGGACCGGGCGAGCGCTTCCACCGTGGCGGGGTCCCGGCTGGCCGGACCAAGGGTTGCAACAATGCGTGCGCGTCTTTTCCGGATCATTTCAGGTTCCAGTCCCGCTCATGGCTTGGTCTTAGGGCCGTTCGGTGACGAATACATCCGCGCCGAACCCCCCCGCCAAAATTTGAAAGCGGGCGCACAGCTCCCGACAATCGTTTGAATCACATTTGCCGACAACGCTGTCATCTTGCAAGTCATGAAC
Organism: uncultured Caulobacterales bacterium; assembly: GCA_903858685.1. Taxonomy (GTDB): domain Bacteria; phylum Pseudomonadota; class Alphaproteobacteria; order Caulobacterales; family Caulobacteraceae; genus CAIMFV01. Next base: position 47,907 of record CAIOJR010000208.1, read on the forward strand.
TGGATTTTCTTGCAAACAAGGGGGTCCAACCGATGGGATGAAGCTTGAGACGAGGTTGCAACACCCGCCGGAGCGTGTCAGCGTCGGTTTCCAATTGCGAAAGAGGAGCCGCTGTTTGAACGGTCAGAGTGCGACATTGACGGCCGATCTGGACCGGGTTCGGCTGGTGCGGGCGCTGGAGCGGGCGGCCGCCGGAGAGGCTGCGGCGCTGGAGGATATTTATCGTCGCACCTCTGCGAAGCTTTTTGCCGTGGTCCTGCGTATCTTGGGCGATAGGACCGAGGCGGAAGACGTGCTGCAGGAAGTTTACATCACTGTCTGGAACCGTGCAGGGTCCTATGATCCTGCGCGCGGCGCCAGCCCCATCACCTGGCTCGCCGCGGTGGCGCGCAATCGTGCGATTGACCGCGTCAGGTCACGCGCCGTGCGCAAGACCCAGCCGATCGAAGCCGCCGCCGAAGCGCCGGACCCCGCGGCGCCCGCCTGGGCGGCTCTGGAAGCCGCCGATGACAGCCGTCGCCTTGCCGGATGTCTGGAGGCTCTGGATCCCAAGCAGGCCAGCGCCATCCGCACCGCCTTTTTCGAGGGCGTGACCTATGAGGCCCTGGCCGAGCGTATTGGCGCACCCTTGGGCACGGTCAAAAGCTGGATCCGGCGCGGTCTGGCGGGCCTGAAAGCGTGCCTGGACCAATGAGCGCGACCCATTCCACAGACCCGCAGCCTGATGGGCCGGACGATCTGGCGGGAGCCTATGTGCTGGGCGTGCTCGACACCGCCGCCTGGCTGGAGGCGCGCGCGCGCGTTCAGGTCGACCCTGACTTCGCCGAACAGGTCATCGCCTGGGAAATCCGCCTGACGCCACTGGTGGAGGCGCTCGACACCCAGTTGCCAACCCGCGATCTTTGGCCGGAGATACGGCGCGCCCTGCCCGCCAATGATACGGGGGGAGTCAATGTCCGGATCTGGCGCGGCCTGACTGCAGCGTCGGGACTGATCGCCGTCGCAAGCCTTGCGGCTGTCGTCGTCATCGGCAGCAGCGGCCCGATACGCAGCCTGGCCCCTGCGCCGGGTGAGCCGCAAAGCGCCGCCGTCGCCCCGCCAGCGCCGGAGCCCTTGCAGGTCGCCCTGCTCAAACCCCCCAAGGGGCAGGCCTTCTTTGTCGCGACGCTGGACCGTCAACGCCGGCAGATGACCGTGTCACCCGGCGCCGCGCCCACGCCCAAGGGGAAATCGCTGGAGCTCTGGATGATTGCGCCGGGGGCGAAGCCTCAGGCTCTGGGCGTGATTCCGTCTGACGCCTCCGCCAGCATGCCCATGCCGGACGCCTTTGCCGGCAAGGGCGCAACGCCGATCATTCTGGCCGTGTCGGTGGAGCCGGTTGGAGGCTCCCCCACAGGCCAGCCGACCGGGCCTGTCGTGGCCTCGGGCGCTTTCAAGACCGTCTGACCACCCGGCTTCACTTCGGCCTCAGTCGTCGCCGAACCTGAAGCCTGGCTTGAGGTGAGCATTGAGGGCTGCGTGGGCCTGGGGTGGAATGGGCACCGTCTTGCGGGTGTCGAGATCGAAATTGACGGCGACCGCTTCCGCAAACGCCCAGGCTTGACCCGTTAGGGGATCCAGCATCCAGTGGCTGACCCTTTGGGTCTTTTCATCAAATCCGGACAGGGTGGAATGAACGCTGACATGGTCGCCCACGCGGGCCCAGTTCAGATAGCTGAGCCGGTATTCCAACACCGCCCCGCCTGTTCTGGCGGGACTTGAGGGGGCGGACGCGGCCACGGCCTCGCGCACGCCGGCCAGCAGGGTCGGAACCCCGTCAGACACCCGGCCAATAAACTCTTCGGGACGCATACGGCCAAACACGTCGGTCGAGCCGGGCATGATCACGCCGCGCGCCAGATTGGTCAGACTGGCCGCGGCGCCGTCCGCCAAACGGGCCAGAGGGGCTGAAGCGTCCGCCGAAATGCTGCGCGGCGCAGCATAGTCGGGAATCGCCGCCCTCAGGCGCTCCGCCGCCGCCAGGCTCCGCCTGGGCCAGGGAAACGGCCTGGCGTCGCGCGGACGCGCATGGTCGACATGGCTGACAATCGTGGCCGCAGGCGCGCCGGTCCGGCTATGCACCATGATTTGCAGGATCACTGCGCCGGTTTCGGTAAGGCTGACGACAGATCCGGTCATCGACAGGGGCGCACCGGCGCGCGCCTCCTTCAGGAAACGCAGATGGTGGTTCCTCACGACCAGAGTCGATTCAGCGTGAGGCGTGAAGGCGTCGGGCATGCCCAGCAACGCGGCCATGCCAGCCAGACCTTCCATGGCCCGGGCGACATAGAAGCGCACATTCATGTGGCCCATCTCGTCGCATTCCCAGGTGTTGACCCCCCCGCGCCAGATGACAGCGCCTGGAATCTCCCATTGCGTCGTGCTCATGGAACCTTGTTTCCTCGCCCCGTCGTCTAGACCGCATCCGGCGCGCGGCCGCCACAGCGGCGGCAACTTAGAAAGCGTCGCCCCCTATGTCACCTGCCGCGCGGCGTCATCGCCACTATTCGACGACCGAACGGCCATTCTTGATCACGGTCACGCCACGATCCTTGACGCGGGCCTCAAAGGAAATGACCGAACCATCCTTCCACAGGTCCACCGTAATGGTCTCACCCGGGAAGACAGGCGAGGAAAAACGGGCTGCATGGCTCTTGATCCGGGTCGGGTCATAGTCGGCAAAGGCGGAAAGCACGGCGCGGCAGGTGACGCCGTAGGTGCAAAGGCCATGCAATATGGGTCGGGGGAAACCCGCCGCGCTGGCGAAGCCGGGATCGGCGTGCAGCGGGTTGCGATCTCCCGACAGCCGATACAGCAGGGCCTGATCCGGCCTCGTGGGGATGTCTATGCTGGCGTCCGGCGCGCGGGCGGGGATGGGATGAGGCTCCGGCGCGCCTTCCGAAGGGCCGCCAAAACCGCCGTCGCCGCGAGCGAAGATGGAAGAGACAAGTGTGGCGATCGCGCTGCCGTCCTGCGCGTCCTTTATCACGGTCTCGATGTTGATAATGGCGCCCTTGGGCCCCTTGTCATAGACCGACGCAATGCGGCTGTCGGCGATGACGCGGGCGTCGGTGGGCAGGGGTCGGTGCATCTCCACCGACTGTTCTCCATGCACCACCATCAGGTAGTTCAGCCCCAGCTGGCCCATCGGACCCGCACCCCAGGCCGCGACCGTGGCCTGGGTCGGCAAGGCCTTGAGGCCGTTTTCATACACAAATGGCAGCTCGCGCGCATCCAGGGGGTCGGCGCCCATGCCAACCCCCAATGCGTAGAGCATGGTCTCGCGGTCGGTCCATGAGAAGGCCTGCCCGGTGGTGGTGAGATTGAGAACATCTGGATAGGAGATCGCCACGACATTTCCTTGGACATGATGTTTGAGCGCCCGGAAGCCCGGTCAAAAGCGGGTTTCCATTGCGACATTGCAACTCAGCCACGCTTGTATGCAAGCCTTCGCGTTGCCGATGGGATCGTGATCAGCTAGGAAGCGTGCTCACTCTTACCGCCCACGCAAAGGCGACATCCTCTATGACGTCCAATTCAACGACCGAAGGTCAACTCTCCGGCAGCGTTCTGCTGTACAAACAGCCTGAGCCGCTCAACCCCGAACTGCACGGCAAGCTTGGTCTGGAACGCAAGATCAATCCGTACAAGTTCGCGGCCAATACTCACGCTGTTCCGATTCAGGTGACCGAATTCGGTCCGGCGGCGATCAACTACCCGATCATCTTCGCGGGCGAATCACGCCAGCCGATGGTGATCATGAGCATCCGGCAGAACGAAAATCTGTTCATCTCGTCGGAAGGCTATTTCGATCCGGACGCCTATGTTCCCGCCTATCTGCGACGCTTCCCATTCGTGCTGGCGGACGACCCCGGCAATGAGCGTCTGATCGTGTGCGTTGACCGCGCCGCAGAGGCCCTGGTCGAGGGCGGTGAAATGCAACTGTTCGACGGCGAGCAGCCGACCGAGTTCACCAAGGCGGCGATCGAGTTCTGCACGAATTTCGAATCGGAACGTCAGCGGACCGAAAACTTCGTGAAGCTGATGACCGAACTCGACCTGTTTGAGCTGAAGGAAGCCTATTTCACGCCGACCAATCCGGATGGCACGCCCGCCCAGCCAATCCGGCTGGCGGATTATTTCGCCATTTCAGAAGAGAAGCTGAAGACCCTTTCCGGCGCGAAACTCGCCGAACTGCGCGATTCCGGCGCGCTGTCGCAAATGTACGCCCAACTGACCTCGCTGTTCGCCTGGGACAAGATGGTGGCGCGCACTCTGGTCCATGACGGCGCCATTCCCGCCGGCGGCAAGGTCTGATCCAGACTGACGGCCGATCCTCTCAATCGCCAGGATCGGCTTGTCTGGACGGCTGAGCCTTCGCGGCCCCGATCAGGGACGACTGATAAAGATGGAGCGGGTCAGGCAGGAAAAGACCAGCCGGCCCGCCTCGTCCAGCAGATCATGCTGGGCGATGACGATTCCCTTCCCGTCGCCGACCGGATCCTTGGCCAGGATGGTCATGCGCCCCCGCATCAACTCTCCGGCGGGAGGATTGCGCAACCAGCGCAGGGCGTCCACGCCCAGACGCTTGGTCTGAGGCCAGTCAATGGCGGATTCGGTGTCCAGCTTGGACCAGACGGCATAGACCAGCGCGTCCGGCGCGCCATCACTGACCGGCCAGGACGGTGCAAAGGCATCACAAAACGCCGCCACAGCGCGCTCATCCACGGCGGCGACGCCCAGGGCGACGACCTGGCCAATCTCGATCTCATCGAAATATGCGGGCATGACGGCTCCGAATCGCAAGGCGTAAAGCGTTGTTTGATCATGACAAGCACACTTGCTTTGTCGAGGCTGCAACCCCAACCTTGTGAGATGTCGGGTGCTGGGCGCCGATCTGTGGCGTCGAGAGGGTGCGGATGATTGAATTGCGTTCGAAAATGAGGGCTCTGACGATCGCCCTCTTCACCCTGGCAGGCGCATGGTCAGCAGCGGCGGCGCAGGTGCATACGCCACATCTGGATCTGGAACTGAGCGCCCAGGGCACGGCGGTCCCTGGCGGCAAGGTGTTTGTCGCGCTCAAGCAGGTCATAGCCCCCGGCTGGCACACCTATTGGCGCAATCCCGGCGATGCGGGGGAAGCGACCCAGATCGACTGGACCCTTCCCCAGGGTTGGAGCGCAGGAGACATCGTCTGGCCGACGCCGGAACGGGCGGTCACCGGCCCGCTGATGAATTACGTCTATTCCTCGTCCGTCATCCTGCCCGTCCCCCTCAAGGTTGCGGCCGACGCGCCCATTGGCTCGACCGCAAACCTGACGGCCCATGCGAGCTTCCTGGTCTGCAAGGATGTATGCGTGCCCGAAGAAGCGACGCTCAGTGTGGCTGTGCCCGTGACGGCCAAGTCGACTCCAGACCCTGTCTGGGGGCCGCTTATTTCCGGTGTTGTGCACGCCTCCCCTCATCCGGTCGGCGCGACAGCGAGCTTCATCGTCGCGGCGGACGGATTGCATCTGACGATTTCGGGCGCAGCGGCCAAGTCCGCAGTCAAGGCCGCCGGGCTGGGCGATGCCTATTTCTACCCCTTTGCCGGCGCCGTGATTGATCAGGTGAAGCCGCAAAAGGCGGTCGCCACATCGGACGGTCTGAGCCTGATCCTGCCGGCCGGATACGACATCCAGCATGGCAAGACGCCCGCACGGCTGGAGGGCGTGCTGGCGCTGGGAAAAGGCCATGCGTTTGAGTTGAGCGCCGTCCAGAGCGGTCCCGTCGGCTCAGGCCCTGGACCGCAGGGCGCCGTCAAGCCAGAGGCCGCGCCCCAGCCGCCCGCCATCATCCCGGCCGGGCCGATTGCCTCGTCCGCTGCATCCGCTCCGAACCCAACCCCTGTCGCCTCCAACCCTCCTCCTGCACCCGCCAAGCCTGTCAATCCGGATGGGCTGACCCTGCCCGTGGCCATGTTGCTGGCGGTTCTTGGCGGACTGATCCTTAATCTGATGCCCTGCGTCTTCCCGGTTTTGTCGATGAAGGCGGCGGCCTTGGCGCGCCATACGGAGCATCCCGCCGCCGCGCGGGCCGAAGGGATCGCCTATGCGCTTGGCGTGATCGGCAGCTTTGTCGGACTGGCCGTGGCCCTGATCGCGGCGCGCGGAGCGGGCGAGGCGGTGGGCTGGGGCTTTCAGCTGCAATCTCCCCTTACGGTTTCAGTTCTGACGCTGGTGATGCTGGCCTCGGCGCTCAACCTGTCCGGCCTGTTTGAGATGGGCCTTTCGGCTCAGGGCGCCGGACAGGGTCTGGCGGCGAAGGGGGGGCTGAGCGGCGCATTCTTTACCGGGGTCCTGGCCGTAGTGGTCGCAGCGCCCTGCACCGGCCCCTTTATGGCCTCGACCATTGGCTGGGCGCTCGCCCAACCCACGGCCTTGGCGCTGCTGGTGTTCGCAGCGCTCGGCCTGGGTCTGGCCCTGCCGTTTCTGGCGCTGGCCTTCATGCCAGGACTTTACCGCGTCATGCCCAGGCCCGGCCCTTGGATGGAAGGTTTGCGCAGGTTTCTGGCCTTTCCGATGTATGGCGCAGCCGCCTGGCTGGCCTGGGTCTTCGTCGAGGAAACGAGCGCCAACCAGTTGCCCTATCTATTTGCGGCGGCGCTGGCTCTGGCTTTTGGCCTGTGGCTGTGGGGCGTCGGCCAGCGCAGCGCCACGGATCGGATGCGCCTGGTCTCCCATCTCAGCGCCGCGCTTGCCATGGCGGCGTCAGCCGCCGTGCTGATCGCCGTCCCACCCGTAGCGACAGTCCAGGCCGACGCCCCAAATCGCGCCGATCTTCATGGCGTGCAACCTTGGTCGCCAAGGCGGGTGGCGCAATTGCAGTCAGAGGGACGTCCCATCTTTGTGGACTTCACAGCGGCCTGGTGCGTGACCTGCAAGGTCAATGAGGCGGGGGCTCTGGCCACGTCGGGCGTCGCTTCGGCATTCCGCCAGACCGGGACCGTCTATCTGAAAGCGGACTGGACAAATCGCAATGGCGAGATCGCCAACCTTCTGAAATCAAAGGGGCGAGCGGGCGTGCCCCTGTATCTGGTCTATGATCGGCATGGGGGCGAGCCGACGATCTTGCCGCAGTTGCTGACCGAAGGCGATGTTGTTTCAGCGCTGAAGGCGGCGGCTCGATAGTCTGAGCCTGGGAGGAGGACCTGGATGAGCCTGATCGGATCGCCGTTCATTCTGGTCACGGGCGCAGCGGCTCTGGCCTATGGCCTCGTGCTGCAGTTTCGTCCGGTGAGCGCCTTTCGCACCGGGGTCAAGACGATGGCCGTCGGCGCCCTGGCGCTCTGGTCGTTCATGGCCGGGGCGCCTCCGCTTCTGACCACCGCTCTGGCGCTGAGCGCATTGGGCGACGCCTTTCTGGCGGGCGATCCCAAAAAGTGGCTACCTCCGGGGCTGGCCAGTTTTCTGGCGGCGCATATGGTCTATGTGGCGTTTTTTCTGGAGATCGGACGGCTGGATCTGTTGATCCACGAACCCTGGCGCCTGGCCTTGAGCCTTGGCGCCCTGGCGACGGGTCTTGGCGTCGTGATCTGGCTGTGGAAGGACTTCGGCCCACTTCGGCCGGCGGTGGCCGCCTATATGGCGGCCATCACGGCCATGGTCGCCACCGCCCTCACCCTGAGCGTGGAGCGCATGAGCGCCATGGCGGGCGCGGCGGCCTTCATGACATCAGACGGCATATTGTCCTGGCGTCTTTTCCGCCATGGAGACAAGCCGGGTCCAATTGCCGACCACGCCGTATGGTGGTTGTATTATGCGGGACAGGCGGGAATCGCCGCCGCTTTCCTGCTCTAGCGCCCTCTATCGCAGGGCGCTGGTGCGGTTATGGATTGCCGCCGGAGACCACAGACAAAAGCTTTGAGATCGCGTCTGCGCTGTCATTCTTGGCCGTAGCCGTTCCCGATTGCGCCTCTTGCGCACCCTTGTAGACGAAGCCGAAGGTCGGGTAGATTGTGGTTCCGAGATCGTTGGTCGGGCTGTTCCACACCTTGACCTGGCTCCAGTCGCCCGTGGTCGACACGTCCACCACGGTGACGTCCTTTTCCACCTGCCCGCGCGTTCCATCGATCCGGGACCAGTTGGCGTGCGTCACCTGAATGACCCGCTCGGTCACGACCTGGCTCACCACGGCCACATGACCCAGTTTCATGCCGCCATGCGGCTTGAACACCAGCACAGCGCCCACTTCCGGCGCGGACCCGCGTTCATACTTGCCCACGGACTGACGCCACCAGGTATAGGCGTCGCCAAAGATCTGAATTCCGGAAAACAGGCGGGCGAACTGGGCGCATTGCCAACCGTTCGAGACGCTTTCCGCACTGGCGGCGCCAGCCGAAAAAGTCGTCGCGCCGATGGTCGCACCTGCAATGAGGGCGGCTGTCACCAGTGCCGTCAATCGTTTCGCCATGCTTTCGAGTTCCCTCGTCGCCTCAAGACGCCATGTTTAGCATGGCTTAGAAGCATGAAAAGACAGTAATCTTTTCAAAAAGGCGAGATTCTGCTCAAATTGGGCGGCCAAATGGTCGCACTCGGATCAATTGGGCGGCGCAGGCGCCTGGATTCGGATCAGTCGCCCGGATTGGTCAGAACGCAGAGCACCCCGCTGGCCGCAGCAATGACGCACTCATCACGGACGCGCCGCACATCGGCGCTCACAAAATAGAGGGTGCGCGTGCTCCGCTCGATCCAGGCGGTGGCTGTCAGCTGATCTTCGGGTGCGAACGAGCCCGGAAAATCCATGTTCAGTGAAGCGAGCCTTGTGGCGCGCCCTGGTCCGACGACCTTGGCGAAGGCGGCTTCGACGAGCGCGGCAAGGTCAGCTGCACCCGAACGGGTCAGGACGGCCTGAACGCTGGCGCTTTGATCCGGACTGGAGTTCATTTTGATCATCACCGCCCTTTATCCCGTCGCCTGCACATCGCAAAGGGCGCCTGAAGGCCGCACCCGGCGAAAAAATGGGCGGCGAAGCTTTTGGCCCGCCGCCCAGTCTCTGGGTGCTAGAACCGATCTGGCGAAAGATCGGGGAGGAAACTTGATATCAGAACCAATCCAGTCGGAGCCGGGCCTCGGACGCGTCCTGCCTATCCCTGGCATGGCGCGGCGCCACTCAAACTGAGCAATGTTCAGATAGCAGCGGAATCACCCCCCGCCAAGTTATATTTTCGTAATCCATCCTCAGGAACTCTATAGGCTGGCCCGGCCCCGCCCCGCCCGCTTGGGAAACCTCGTCATGCCTTCGCACATCAAGAAGACGCATCAGCCGCGCGTCGGCGTCGGCGTGGTCTGCCTGAAACCGCCCGGAGAGGTTTTGCTGATCCGCAGAGGCAAGGCGCCAAGAGCCGGCGAATGGAGCATTCCGGGCGGAGGTCTGGAATGGGGCGAAGCGCTCGCCGTCGCCGCCTTGCGCGAACTGCTGGAGGAGACGGGCGTCACGGCCGACATGCTTGGCCTGATCGACGTCGTGGACGGTCTGTTCGACAGGGACGAACTGGGGGTGGCGCAGACCCACTATGTTCTGGTGGACTATGCCATGCTTTGGCTGGACGGGACGCCGAAGGCCGGCGACGATGCGGTCGAGGCGGTGTTCGTTCCTCTGTCCGAACTGGGCGACTATGATCTCTGGCCGGAGACTGAGCGCATCATCAGGACGGCGATCGCGCGTTGGCCGCACGCCGTCAGAGCGGAAATCGACAGGCATTGACCCCACGTTACGGCTAGGCAGAGGCCAGAAGCGCGCGCCATATTGGCGAAACGCCAAAGGGAGGCCGCCGAAAATGTCTTTAAGAACACCGCTTTGCGATCTGCTGAAAATTGAGCACCCCATCATGCTGGCCGGGATGGGCGGCGTATCCTATGCAGAGCTTTGCGCAGCCGTTTCCAATGCCGGGGGCTATGGCGTGCTCGGCATGGCCGGTCTTGGGCCTGACCAGATTCGCGATCAGATGCGCCAGGTGCGCAAACTGACCGACCGCCCCTTTGGCGTCGACCTGTTGGCCGCCTCGCCCGAATCGCTCACCGCCAGCGTGGATGTGATCATCAGTGAGGGCGCCTCCAGCTTCATCGCCGGGCTGGGCGTGCCCATGCCGATCATGGCAAGGCTGAAGGCAGCGGGTCTCAAGGTGATGGTCGTGTGCGGACAGGTGCGCCATGCGATCAAGGCCGAACAGGCGGGCTGTGACGCTGTCATCTGCCAGGGCGGCGAGGGCGGCGGCCATACCGGTCTTGTGGGCACATTGCCACTGGTGGCGCAGGCGGTCGAGACGGTGAAAATCCCGGTTGTCGCGGCTGGCGGCCTTTATGACGGCCGCGGTCTTGCGGCCTCGCTGGCTCTGGGCGCGCAAGGCGTGTGGATGGGCACCCGTTTCATTGCGACAACCGAGGCCCATGCCGGGGACCTCTATCGCGAAGCGGTGCTGGCCGCGCGAGACGAAGATACGATCCGCACCCGCTGCTATTCCGGCAAACCCATGCGGGTGCGCAAGAACACCTATGTCGAGGGCTGGGAAACACACCCCCAGGACATCCAGCCCTTCCCCGGCCAGGCGATACTCTCCACCCGCGAAGGCGTCATGGGCGGGATCGGCGGCCAGATCGAAGGTCTGGATCCGGACCGATCATGCTTCGCCATGGGCCAGTCCGCCGGAGGGATCACCCAGGTGCTGAGCGCCGCCGAAGTGGTGGCGGAACTGATGAGCGGCGCCCATGCCGCAATTGGCAGGTTGTCGGCTCTGGGCGCGGCCGGAGCGAGCGCCGCGCAATGAGGCCGTCGGCGAGGCTTGTGGCGGCGGCGGCGAGCGCCGTGCTGGCCCTGTCGCCGGCAGCCCTTGCCGCACCATCGCCCCCCGTCGCCAGTCCCGCCTCTGACAACCAGCGACTGGGGGACTTGGCCTACATATTAGGCCAGTCCCACGCGCTGCACCGCGTCTGCGCCGGGCAGGAGGATGGCTTCTGGTATGAACTGATGCAGCGCCTGATCCAGACCGAGCGCCCCGAGCCGCCCCTGCGGCGGCAGTTGATCGACCGATTCAATCAAGGCTTCGCCGAACGCCAGGCCCAGCATCCGGATTGCTCTGACGCCAGTCGCACGGCGGCGGTTCAGGCCGCCCTCCAAGGACAGGCCCTGATCAGCACCATGGGCAAGCCAGACCATTCGGACCGCCCTTGAGGGGAGACGAATATATGCCAAGCCCCGGCAAATCGTCTAATAGGGTCAGGGTTTGCAGTTCATCCGTTCAGGCTCGGCGGATAGTGGTGGAAGGCTTTCGTCCCACGTGATTCAGGATCTGGTCATCCTAGATCAACAGGCGCCCCAGTGGATCTGGTTGGCGATCGCCTCCCTTATGGTCATCGCCGCGCTGGTTCTGGGACGCAGCCTGTTCATGGCGCCGGCCGTGAGCGCCGTCGCCATCTCCGGTCTGGGCTTTCTTGGCCTGCATATGCTGTTCTGGATGGAATTGGCCTTGTTCGCCAGCCTGGCTGTGACCCTGCGACTGGCCTGGTTCAGCCTCAGCACCATGCCCAACAAGCGGACACAGGAAGCGCTTGCCGTGCTCGCCAATCCAAAGCGTTACATCCCGGAGAGCGTGGCGCAGGCGCGCGCCTTTCTGCTGGTCGGACGCATCGGCCGCACCACGACCGACTTTATCAATGCGACCGGACGGATCGAGGTGGACGGCAAGGGCTGGGACGCAGATCTGACCGGCATCGGTTCCGAAGACCGGCTGCCGCCAGACCGGCTCGTTCGCATTGTGGGCGTGTCCAGCGGCGCCAGATTGAAGGTTCGGGGACTGCATCATTGATCCGCCCCCAGGATCTCCTCCACCCCCGGCCTGAAGGCCTCTATTGCCCGCCCGCAGACCTTTATATCGATCCCGTCAGGGCCGTGGACCGGGCCGTGATCACCCATGGCCATGCCGACCACGCCCGGGCGGGCCATGGAGCGGTGGCGGCGACGCCCCAGACGATCGCCCTGATGGAGGTGCGTTATGGGCGCCGCTTTGCGGGCGCTGTCGAAGCCCTGAACTATGGCCAGACCATCCGTCGCAATGGCGTGGACATAGAGCTTGCGCCTGCGGGCCATGTTCTTGGCTCGGCCCAGGTCGTGCTGCGCTGGCGCGGTCTGACCATCACCGCGTCCGGCGACTTCAAGCGCGCCTTCGATCCGACCTGCGCGCGCTTCGAACCAGTGCTGAGCGATGTCTTCATCACGGAGGCGACCTTCGGCCTGCCCGCCTTTCATCATCCGCGCGCCAGCGACGAAATCGCCCGCCTTCTGGCCTCGCTGTCGCAATTCCCCGACCGCGCCCATCTGGTCGGCGCCTATTCCCTGGGCAAGGCCCAGCGCGTGATTCGCCTGTTGAGGGACGTCGGCTATGACCGCCTGATCCATGTCCACAATTCCCTCGCCGGCATCAATGCGGTCTATGAAAGATTTGGCGTCCAGCTGGGCGCCCTGGAGACCCTGCCGGCAGGCGGCGCCAAAGACCTCGATCGAAGGTTCGCCGGCGCCATCATCGTGGGACCGCCCTCTTGTTTCTCCACGACCTGGGCGGCGCAGTTTCCCGATCCGCTTTACGCCTTCGCCAGCGGCTGGATGCGGGTTCGCGCCCGCGCCCGGCAAAGCGGTTCAGAGCTGCCTCTGATCATTTCCGACCACGCCGACTGGGACGAACTGACCGCCACGGCGATGGAACTCGCCTCCGGCGAGCTTTGGATCACCCATGGACGCGCTGACGCCCTGACCCGCTGGGGCGGGCTGAACGGCGTTTCTGCGCGGGCGCTGTCAATGGTGGGCTATGGCGAAGACGGCGAGCCTGCGGCGTGAGGCGCGTCCCGCCCGCAAAAAAGTCCCACACCTGTCGGGGAGCTTCACATTGCCTCTGATCTGCACACGGTCCATATGCAGCTCATGACTGCGCACACGCTCCACTCCGCCGAAGACCTGCCCTTGTGGACTCTGACCGACCTCTATAGCGGTCAGGACGATCCACGCCTTGAAGCCGATTTCGAGGCCGCTCACGCCGCGACGGCGGAGCTTCTCAAGCTGAAGGGCGCGTTCGTCGCCGCCCGCGGCAATCCAGACCGACTCGGCCGCGTCATCGCACAGGCGGTCGGCCTTTATGAGAAGATCTGCAACCTGACCGGCGCGCTTCACGCCTTTGCCGGTCTGTCGACCTCCACAGCGCGGGACAATCCGGACTGGGCGAAATTTGAGGCCGACCAGCGCGCCCGGCTGGCGGCGCTCGCCGCCGACACCTTGTTTCTCACCCTGGAGATCAACCAGATCGACGACTGGGAGCTGGAGGCCGCCCTTCGCGCCCATCCGGAAGCTGTCGTCTGGCGCCCCTGGCTGCGGCGCGTGCGCCTGAGTCGGGAGCATGAGCTGTCGGCTGATCTTGAGCATCTGATGCTGGATCGCAGTCCAGCCATCGCCAACTGGGCGCGTCTGTATGACGAGACCCTGGCCCGCCTGACCGCGACGGTGGGCAAGGAGAGCCTGACCCTTCCAGAAGCGCTCAACCGCCTGTCCGACTCCGATCCCGAGCGTCGCAAATCAGCGGCGGCGGGACTGGCCAAGGCCCTGGAAGAACGGGTTCCGACCCTGGCTTTGGCGCTCAACACGGTCGCGTTTGAAAAACAGATCGAGGATCGCTGGCGGCGCTATGCAACCCCGGCCCAACCGCGCCATCTGGCCAATGAGGTGGACGCCGAATCGGTTGATGCGCTGGAGGCGGCGGTGGTCGAGGCCTATCCGCGGCTGGCGCATCGCTATTACGCCCTCAAGGCCAAGGCCATGGGCCGCAAGTCTTTGGACTATTGGGACCGCAACGCCCCGATCACAGAAGCCGCGCCTCGTCGGTACAGTTGGAGCGAGGCGAAATCGATGGTCCTGGAGGCCTTTTCAGGCCTGTCGCCCGCCTTTGTGGACCGCGCCCGCACGGTCATGGAGTCGGGCTGGATCGACGCCCGCCCGCGCGCGGGCAAGTCGTCCGGCGCCTATTCCCACCCTGTCACAGCGGACCGGCATCCATTCGTCTTCATGAATTTCATGGGGGAACGACGCGACGTTCTGACCCTGGCGCATGA
>CAIOJR010000209.1 GCA_903858685.1 uncultured Caulobacterales bacterium
ACAGGAGCGGGCGGACATCTTGAGCCGGCGTCGGGTGTGGTTCGAAGGTCAGCTCGACCTCGACCCGGCAAAGCTTGTGTTCATTGATGAAACGGGAGCGACGACCAAGATGGCGCGGCTTCATGGAAGGGCACCGCGGGGGCAAAGGCTACGGATCGGTCTGCCGCATGGACATTGGAAAACGACCACATTCATCGTAAGCGTCCGGTCTAGGCATTTTGAAGTCTATTCAGGAAGGGGGCATTCGCGGGCGGCGCGTTTGGCTTCGTCGGCCATCACACGTTCGATCATTTCAGGATCGCATTGCTGATCCACGAGGAACGCGCGGATGCCGCCCTTCCAAGTCCGTATGTCTTTGATGAGCTCCTCGACGCTTTCGATCCCGCGGTCGGTGAGTGCAGTTTGGCTGCATTCCGTTCCGTCGGCCATATGGACCATTTCGCCATAGTCGACATTGTCGGAGTTGTTGGTGGCCTCCTCAACCAGTTCGAGGTTCTCGCCCATGAGCCGGGCAGCCTCGTTGATGCTGTAGAGACGGGTCGAGCGAGCCATCACGGAGCTTCCTGCCAGGCGTTTGGCTTGGGGGACATGTTCCAGGGAAGCAAGTCAGCCAGCTTGTCCTTGGGCTGGTCCTTGATGCGCGTCAGGACGTCGGTCAGATAGACTTCGGGATTATGGCCATGCATTTTGGCCGTCTCGATAATGGTCAGGATGTTGGCGATGCGCTCTCCGCCGGCGTCGGAACCCGCGAACAACCAGTTCTTGCGGCCTATGCCTATCGGACGTATCGCCCGCTCAGCGATGTTGTTGTCGATCTCGACGCGACCGTCATCGATGTAGACGCCGAGGGCCTCCCAGCGTGACAGGGCATAGCGCATGGCTTCAGCCAGCTTTTGCTTCTGAGGAACGGTCGGCAGGGTTTGCGTGATCCAGGCCTTCAAGCCATCAAAGATCGGCCGGGCATGTTGCTGGCGGAGTTCTCGGCGCTCATGGGCCGTCATCCCCCGGATACGATCCTCGATGTCGTAAAGCGCGCCGATGCGCGTCAGCGCCTCTTCAGCGACCGGTGACGCCTTCAGCTTGATGACGTCATGGATCTTGCGGCGCACGTGCGCCATGCACGCGGCTTCAATGATCTGATTTCCGTAGAGTTTTTTGTACCCACCATAGCCGTCAGCATGCATCACGCCGCAGAAGCCGGCGAGATGCTCCGCTGGATGCGCCCCCTTTCGGTCGACGCTGTAATAGTAAGCGACAGCCCTTGGATTTGGATCCTGATAGCGACTGCCATCGAAGACATAGACCCACAACCGGCCGGTTTTTGTCTTTCCGCGCCCAGGCTCCAGAACATCCACCGGCGTGTCGTCTGTGTGTATTCGGTCGGCGGCGGCAATATAGGCTTTGATCAGCACAATGAGCGGGGTGATCAGGACCGATACCCTGCCCACCCAGTCCGCCATGACAGATCTGGAGATGTCTATCCCAAGGCGATCGTACATTTCCGACAGGCGGTAGAGCGGGATGTGGTCGTCGAACTTCGCGACCATGATATGGGCCAGTAGGCCCGGGCCGGCCTTGCCCCGCTCGAGCGGCAGGCTCGGCATTTCGCCACTCACCGTGGTGTCGCAATCTCTGCAGATCATGCGCTTTTCAATGTGACGCACGATCTTCATCGACGCCGGCACATGTTCCATCACCTCGGTGATCTTGTCGGCGGCTTTCAGGAACGACGTGCCGCCGCAGGTCGGGCAGTTGCACGGGGGCAGGTAGAGCTTGTCTTCCGTTGGCAGCGTGTCGGGCAGCGGCTTGCGCCTGGCCTTATCGGTCGTCTCATCGCGCACGGGCAATGGGGCCTTGCCGGCGCGGGCTTCGCCCTCTGCACGGGCCGCCTCGATCTCCTCCAGCATCAGCTCATATTGTTCGATCTTTCGGTCGATCTTCTCCGATGAGGCGCCGTGCTGGCCATGGCGCAGCAGGTCCAGCTGGGCTCGCAGGAGGCTGATGATCGCGTCCCGCTTCTCCACCTCGGCGCTGAGCGCCGCCTGCTGTATTTCGAGTTTTGTCGCCTGATCAGCAATGATGGCGCGCAGGGCTGCGAGCTCATCTTGGCTGTCGAAGCGGGCTGTTTCCATGCCTCAGCCATAGCAGATTTGAGCGTTCAGCGCTAAGGGTTTGCTCGGCTTTTCCTTGTAAAATAAGGCTTTTACCCCGATCGGGACGGAGCTGAGGTCCAGGCGGGACGACGCCAGTCAATGCCCTCGACCAGCATGGAAAGCTGGGCCGAAGTCAGGTGAGCGACCCCCGCCTTCGCTGTCGGCCAAGGAAAATACCCTCGCTCCAGAACCTTGTAAAACAAGCAGAACCCCTGGCCGTCCCACCATAAAAGTTTGATCCGATCCGCACGCTTGCCGCGGAATCCAAAGATCGCACCCGATCCTGGGGCCTCCTGGATCGCTGCCTCAACCAGGGTCGATAGCCCGTCGATCCCGCGCCGCATATCCGTCGCCCCGCAGGCCAGATAGATCCGCACATTCCCCGGCGGCCCGATCATGCCGCCTCCACGCAGACGATCAACGCCGTCAGCGTCCCAGGTGCAATATCTGCGGGCACTTTCAAGCCCCGGCCTTTGCGCAGGGTTATCTCGATCAACGGCGCCGCCACATTACCTAAGCCCCTTCGCGCAACGTCGCCTCCGACGCCTGGCTCATCGATCATCTTCACCGGGACCAACGCGCCCGGCACGCCAAACTCGGTGAACGCGTTACGCCAAAGCCGGATCTGCGCTGGGTAGATGTCATGGCGGCGCGCCACGTCGCCAATGCGAACCCCGGGCTGATCCGCCTCCGCTACAATTCTCAACTTCATGTCGTCAGGCCACCGCCTGCGACGTTCAACGCCCGAGATAAGCTCCATCCGCGC
Organism: uncultured Caulobacterales bacterium; assembly: GCA_903858685.1. GTDB lineage: Bacteria > Pseudomonadota > Alphaproteobacteria > Caulobacterales > Caulobacteraceae > CAIMFV01. The sequence goes on from CAIOJR010000209.1 coordinate 2,920, forward strand.
CACTGCAAAACTCTCGATCCGAAATTAATGCCAACATTAGTGCTGGCTCTAATTCCCGATCATCGCCGCAGTCGCCTCATCCCAAAAACGGCTTCACCGGACGGACACGATCAGCTCGA
>CAIOJR010000210.1 GCA_903858685.1 uncultured Caulobacterales bacterium
CGTAAATTGAGCGCGTCTGAATAATACAGCCAATAGGAGAATCAACTTTAGCGAACAATTATACAATGCGTTCATATGCGAAGGCTCGTTAGACAGCTATTTCGGGTCTGACGAAGCTTGAATTGGTGAGGCGTCAGTGAGCGGAGATGCGACGGTTCAGGGTGATGGCTCAGTTGATTTTGGGCCGACTGGTGTTCCAGTGGCGGAAGCCGTTGCGACAACATCCGCCAGTGCTTACCCGCCGGTCTCGATGATCCCAACACAATTGGCGGCTATGGGTAAGCGGCGCCGCGGGGCCACCTTGGAGTTGGCTTTTTCGAGCGGCAGTTGATCAGGCGGCCATCGGAGATGGCCTTTGGCGCATAGGCCCACGGCAACAACTCGTCGATGCGGCTCTGCAGATGACCGTTGACCAGTTTGGTGATCACGTCCTCGATGTAGGCTTGAGGCTCGACCCCGCTGAGCTTGCAGGTCGCGATCAACGACGCCAGGATCGCCCAGTGTTCAGCGCCGCCCTCAGAGCCCGCGAACAGGCTATTCTTGCGCGTCAGCGCCAGAGGCCTGATCGCGCGTTCGACCGTGTTGGTGTCCATCTCGATGCGACCATCGTCCAGGAACCGGGTGAGGCCCTGCCAGTGGGTCAGAACGTAGCGGATCGCCGTGGCGAGATCGCCCTTCTGGCTGATCAGTCCGAGCCGGGCTTCAAGCCAGGGCTTCATAGCCTCAAGGATTGGCGCGCTCTGTTCCCGACGAACGGTGAGCCGCTCGTCCGATGACCTGCCACGGATGGCATCTTCAATGGCGTAGAGTTTCTGGACGCGGGCGATCATTTCCGCCGCGATCGGCGTCCTGGCCGGGTTCTTGTCCATCAGCTTGACGAAGTAGCGGCGCGTATGGGCCCAGCAGAACGCCAGTTCCACAGCGCCCGCCTTCTCCAGCTTCTTGTAGGCGCCGTAGCCGTCAGTCTGCAGCACGCCGCGATAGCCTGCCAGATGAAGCGTCGGCGAAGAGGTCGCCCGATCATTGGCGTAGACGAACACAACTCCCGGCGGCTCAGGTCCGCCCCAGGGGCGATCATCACGGGCATAGGCCCAGAGCTGTCCAAGCTTGGTGCGGCCGCGGCCGGGATCAAGCACCGGCGCTCGGGTCTCGTCAGCGAACAGCTTCGTCGACGCCTTCAGGCGTTCCAGGAGCCGCCCGTGCAGCGGCCTCAGCAGTTCCGCCGCTGAGCCTGTCCAGTAGGCCAGGGTCGAACGATCCAGAACAACGCCGCGGCGGGCATAGATCTGTGCCTGACGATAAAGGGGACAGTGATCGGCGTATTTGGCGACCACAACATGGGCGATGGTCGCCTCCGTCGGAAGGCCGCCCTCGATCAGGCGGGCCGGCGCCGGCGCCTGGACCACCACCTCTTCGCAAGATCGGCAGCCGTATTTCGGGCGGCGGATCACCAGGGCCCGGAACGTGGCCGGGATCACGTCCAGCCGTTCGGCCACGTCTTCGCCGATCCGGTGCAAGGCGCCTGCGCAACAGGGGCAGGTCTTGTCCTCGATGTCGATCACCCGTTCGACCCGCGGCAGGTGCGCCGGCAGGGACCCACGATTGGCGCGACGCGTAGCCGCCGTCGCCGCCTTCTGCGAAGGCGTCGCTAGACGCACCTCGGCGCCGGCCAGTTCCTGTTCGAGGTCTTCAAGCGCCAACGCCAGTTGGTCGGGATCCATCTTCTCAGAC
>CAIOJR010000211.1 GCA_903858685.1 uncultured Caulobacterales bacterium
CAGTCGCCATGTCGGACACCTCCGGATGGCGAATCGAATCGTGCTTCGGCCCTCAAGGGAATCCCCCGAGAGTCAGAATTCTCGCAGGTTGGTATTAGAGCATTTTTTCCGACGAACAGGTATCCACTTCGTCGGAAAATTCTCTGGGGCCGCGCAGGCATCACGAAATAAAAAAGGGGCCGACAGTTGTTGTCGGCCCCTTTTCATTGAGCTTTCGCGTCGCAGATTCCGGGAAGGCGGCATGTGGCCCGCCCTCCCGGATTGAAGCGCCAGATCAGAACTTCTGACCCACCCGTACGCCGATCACGCGCGGTTGTTGCGGCACCACATAGGGGCCGCCCTGACCGCAGACGGCTGTGGTGCATTCGACATAGCGTGTGAGGTTGGCGCGCTCGTCCAGCAGGTTCTTGACGAACAGTTCGACGCTCAACTCGTTCTTGTCCACGCCCGCCGACAGGTCGACCAGAGTGTAGGACGGCATCTCGCCCAGGATCTGCCGCTCGGTATTGCGAAGGTCGGACCAGGCGGTGTCGGAATAGACCGCCGAGCCTTGAACATGGGCATCCCAGTCAGACAGCATGAAGGTATAGCGCGCTGTCAGATTGCCCTTGAAGGCGGGCGTCACGGGCAGTTGCTGGCCATTGGGCGCAGCCACAGGGTTGCCGGTTGAAGGGCAGGCGGCGCCGAGCGTGTTGCAATAGTCCTTGGACAGTTCGGCGCTTGTCGCCGCCATAGCGCCGGACAGAGTGAAGTGCGGATTGACCACCCAGGTCAGATCCGATTCCAGCCCTATGATCTTGGCCTGACCGGCATTGGCGATGATGGTCAGACTGTTGGCGCCGAGGAAGGAGTACTGGAAATTGTTCCAGTCTTCATAATAGACCGCGCCGTTGAAACGCACCTTCTTTTCAAACAGACTGGTCTTCCATCCCAGTTCATAGCTGGTCAGTTCGTCAGCTGCATAGGGCGGCAGGGCGCCGTTGCGATTGACGCCGCCGGGGCGATAGCCGTTCGCCACCGTGGCGTAGATGCGCTTGTTGTCATCCAGCTTATAGGTGATGTCGAACTTGTAGGTGTTGCCCGAGTCCGACACGGTCTTGTTCAGATTGATGCAGGGGTCGCCGCGGTAGTGGATCTGATTGAAACATTTCGCCTCGCCCGTATGGGAGCTGAAGCCGGCTGAGAAGCCATAGAAGCCCACCAGCGAGTTCTTGTACTGATAGGCGCGCAGGCCGCCCGTCAGGGTGATCTTGTCTGTCAGGTCATAGGCGATCTGTCCGAAAGCAGCGCTGTCGCGGTCGACCCGCATCTGGTCGGTCAGCCAGATCGTGTTCTTCCAGCCATCCACCGAAATGTTCGAGCCCAGGCCTGCGATCGTATAGTCCTGGATGATCCAGTGGCTCTGACGCTGTTCAAACAGCCCGGCGGTCAAGCGAAGACGATCGGTCTGGGGCGACTGGATGCGGAGTTCGTGGCTCGACTTGTCAAACTGGTCCTTGCCAGTGATGAACTGGGCCGGGTTGGCGACCGGATTGCCCGCATTGTCCGTCCAGTAGGCGCCGGAGCCGTAGGCCTTGTCATACCAGAACGAATAGTCGGTATAGTCGGACGTGGCGTCGACCTTGCGCTGGAAATAACCGCCGGTATAGGTCACGTCATACTTGCTGAGCTTTCCCGTCACCGAGAGGGAGGCCTGGTACCAGCGGTCATGGCTGCGATCCGGCAGGAAGTGCTGGACGTTCAGATCGCCCAGATTGGGCTGATAGCCGAATACGCCCTGCTGGCGCTGATCCTGAGCGATCACGGAGGGCATGATGGTCCATGTGTCGTTCAGGTCGATCTTCAGCGCCGCGCGGCCACCCACAGTATCCACCGGGTTGAAGTTCTTCTTCACCAGGGATGCGTTGTTCAGCACGACGCCGGTCGAGAAACTCCGCGTGCCGGGGATGTTGTCGATATAGCCGCCGTCATGTTCGGCCCAGCCCACCAGACGCACGGCTGTCTTGTCATTCAGCGGAATATTGACGAAGCCTTCGGCGTCATAACCGGGCGCACCCTTTGCATTCACATTGCCCTGCACGTCATAGGCGGCGCTGAAGCCGCCGGTGGACGGCTTGTTGGTGATGATGCGCACGGTTCCCGATTCCGAACTGGCGCCATAGAGCGTGCCCTGCGGCCCAGCCAGCGATTCAATCCGCGCCACGTCATAGACGTGGATGTCCAGAGCGCCGCCTATGGTGGTGACGGACTGTTCGTCGAGATAGAGGCCGACGGAGGGCAGAGGGCCGGAGTGGTTGCCGTTTTCGCCGGACGCCACGCCGCGCATATAGATGCTGGTGACGGAAGGGGCGGTGGTCTGGAAGGAGACGCTGGGCAGGAATTTCACATAGTCCTGAAACTCCGACACATTGCGCTGGGTCAGGGTCCTTGTGTCGAGCGCCTGAATGCTGAGCGAGACCTTCTGAAGGTTCTCTTCCTGCTTGTTGGCTGTGACGATCACCTCCGCGACTGTGGCGGTGTCATTGGCGGCAGTGCTGGCGGCGGCTGCGTGGGCGCTCATGACAGACCCCGCCAGCATGGTCGAGGCCAGGAGCGAGGTTGTCAGGGCGCTGCGTGCGCTCAGTCTCAGTCGTTTCATCAGATCAAGTCCCCCTTGGAATATCAATTCAGCCGATGGTTCCTTCGGCTTTCAGTTTAGCGCGTTGTGCTCGGTCAAACCTTGGTGTCTTGGGATAGGTGTTCAGCACCTCGCCCAGAGCCGACTTCAAAGGCTCTAGCCAGGGTTCGTAGTGGCGCCAGTGCTCGACGGCGTCGGTGAAGATCGGGCTGCGCACCTGTTCCGAACTGGCGGTTCGAACCGCCCTTTCGTTTTCGTAGAACCTGAGGCACCCGTCTTCGAAATCGAGGCCGCAATAGTCCAGCAGGCGACGAACTTCCCCTTCCGTGTCCTCCACCATCTTCTCGTAGAAGACCCGATGGATTTTTCCCGGCGATACAGTGTCGAAGTGGGCCATCAACTCTACATAGTCTGCGTAATAGCGGCCAAGATCCTCGAGGTCGTAGGAGAAGTTCTGCCCGCGCGCGAAATGCTGCTTGAAGCCGGAAAAACAGGCGCCCATGGGGCTTCGCCGGGCATCAATGATCTTGGCGTTGGGCAGGATCGTCTGGATCAGACCGATATGCAGGAAGTTGTTGGGTAGCTTGTCGATGAAGAACGGCTTGGCCGTTTTCCGCTGAATACGGGTCTTGTCGATGAAGGACTGCCCAAGCTGGCGCAGTTGCTCAGGCGACAGTTCGGCTATGGCCTCGGGATAGCGTGACGGTTCGCTTTTGCGTTTCCGGTCGCCTAGGGTTCGAGCGATGAAGCCGATTTCGGGCAGTTCCGCCGTGCCTTCGACCTGCGAATGGCTGTCCAGGATCTGCTCGATCAGGGTCGAGCCGGAGCGCGGCAGGCCGACAATGAAGATGGGATCGGGGGCCTCAGCGCCCTGACCCTTGCGCGCCGTAAAAAAGTCCGGGGTGAATAACGCCTTGGCGCGTTGCAGGCTCTCGCGACCCTCGTCGGCGTCATAATCGATGACGGAGCGGCGCAGGCGGTTGCCCTGCGCGTAGTGATAAAACGACTCCTCGAACGCGCGAGCGTCTTCCAGCGCCTTGCCGAGTGCGAAATGCAGGTGGAACCGGTGTTCGAGGTCAAGATCATCGCGCGCCAGCTGGGACCGCATGGCCTCCACCTCGCCGGGTTCGAACTTGAAGGTCTTGAGGTTGGCCAGGCTCCAATAGGCTTCGCCGAAACTGGGTTGCTGGGCGATGCTGCGGCGATAGGCCGCCACGCCGTCGGCGTGGCGGCCGGCGGTCTTCAGCGCATGTCCATAGGACAGCCAGCCCTTGGGCTGGTTGGGATAGTCGCGCAGCATCTTGCCATAGACGGCGATCGACTCGGTCACATCCCCGACCCGCGCCAGGGCGCCCGCCTGCAGGTTGCGGTAATTGGGGTCATTGGGTGATTTGGCCAGCAACCGGTTGATCTCATCCAGCGCCGGTTCCAGCTTGGCCTGACGATAGAGCACGGTGGCCAGGTTGTGCCGCGCGGCGTCAAAGCCGGGCGCCAGCTCCAGCGCCCGCGTCAGCAGGCGTTCGCTGTCGCCATAGCGGCCCAGTCTGCCCGCCACCTCGGCCAGCATCCGCATGGCGGCGACATCGGTGGGCGTGTCGTTCAGGCGCGCTTTCAGCAACCGTTCCGCCACCGCCAGCTTGTCGTCCGCCAGAGCGATCGCGGCCTCCATCAGGGCGGCGTCCTCGGTGGACCAGCGGATGGACTGGGCATAGGCGCGGTCGGCGCCCGCCACATCCCCCGCCACAACATACAGATCCGCCAGGGCGCGCCAGGCGTCCGGCTGGGCGGGTTTCAGGGCGGTCGTGCGCTGCAGGGCTGTGATCGCACCCTTGGGGTCGCCAGCATCGGACAGGGCAAGGCCCAGCTCCAGATGCACCGATGCGGCCTTGGGCTGGCTGGCGGCCAGTGGCGTCAGTACGGACAGAGCCGCCGTCAGATCGCCTTGGCGCCGGTGCGCGGCGCCCAGCAGCATCAGCGCCTGCGGATGGCCGGGAACGGCCTTCAGAATCTCGTCGACCTGCGTCTGGGCCAGATCGGGACGTGTGGACAAGAGATTGGCGGCATGGGCCAATGCGAGGGACACCGTTCCTTTCGCTGTGGCGCTGTCGCCGACCATTCCTGAACCCGTGGATGCCTGATGCCTGACCGGATCAAACGCGGCGGCGCCGGTGAAGTCAAATCGTGCGACGAAAAGATGACGCTCAACGCCGTTGGCTGCGACGCCTTAATGCCGGGTGTGGCTAAGGCGCCGCATATTCCGTCACATTCGGACAGGAACGGGTGGGCTTCAGGCCTAATCCGCGATCACAGAGGTCGAATCTGGCGCGCCCGTCGCCGCGTCACAGACCGAGCACCAGTTGCGCCATGATGTTGCGCTGGATTTCGTTCGACCCGCCATAGATCGAGGCTGCGCGATTGTTCAGATAGCGCGCTGTGGCTGTCATGCTGTGCGCCGGGCCGACCGGTTCCAGATTGGAGCCCGGCGCGCGGGCGGCGGGCTGATAGACGGCGGCGTAACAGGCCGTCGCCTCGACCGCCAGTTCGTCCAGCCTTTGCATCGCTTCCGTCCCTTGGGTCTTGAGCATGGACGAGGCCGCGCCGGGGTTCTTGCCGGACGCCAGAGCGCTCAGCACGCGATGCTCGGTCATCTCGATGGCGTGCAGGGCGATCTCGGCCTGGGCCAGCTTTGCGCGGAAGGCGGGGTCGTCATAGAGGCGCGCGCCGCTGTCGGCCTGCTCCGACTTTGCGATATGGACAACTTCGGCCAGTGCATATTTCAGGCCCGCGGCATTGCCGCCGCCGCGTTCGAACTCCAGCAGATATTTTGCGACCGTCCAGCCCTGATTTTCTTCGCCGAGCCGCCCGGAGACCGGCACGCGCACATTGTCGAAAAACACCTGGTTGACTTCATGATCGCCCGCCATGGTGATGATCGGCTTCACCTCCAACCCCGGCGTGTTCATGTCCAGCAACAGGAAGGTGATCCCCGCCTGCGGCTTGCCCTCGGTGCGGGTCCGCACGAGACAGAACATGCGGTTGGCGAAATGGGCGTGGGTGGTCCAGATCTTGGAGCCGTTCAGGACATAGTGATCGCCGTCCAGCACCGCGCGCAGTTGCAGGGAGGCCAGATCAGACCCGGATCCCGGCTCGGAATAACCCTGGCACCAGTAGTCCTCGCCCGCCAGGATTCGCGGAAGGTAAAAGGCCTTTTGCTCCGGCGTGCCATAGCGCTGGATGCAGGGGCCCACCATGCGCAGCCCCATGGGCGACAGATGCGGCGCGCCGGCCAATGCGCACTCGGCGGCGAAGATGTGGCGCTGCATTTCCGTCCAGCCCGTGCCGCCATATTCCTTGGGCCAGGACGGGGCGATCCAGCCCTTGGCGTGAAGGATCCTGTGCCAGGGCAGGTTCCATTCCTTGTCGGTGAAGACGCTGGTGGTCAGGCGTCCCGCCTCGCGAAGGTCCGGGCTGAGTTCTGCGTCCAGAAAGGCGCGCACCTCGTCGCGAAATGCGAGGTCTTCAGGCGTCAGGTCCAGATTCATGGCGTTTCCTTGCGACGTTCGCGCCGTTATAGCGCCATCCTAGACACGATCCGTCGGCTTGAGCCAGATTATCCCAACGTCAACCGGCTGAGCCCTATTTCGCCGTCGCGGGCTTGTGGGCCGTCAGATTGAAATTGATGCTGACGGCGGCGGGTATCTGATCTGTGGCGCCATATTCGCCCTGGCCCACGCCGAACAGGGTGCGGTCAAGCTGAGCCGTGCCGGAGGCGGTGGCCTTGTCGCCGTCTATGCTCAGGCTGAAGGCCAGTTTCACGGGTTTTGACACGCCCTTCAGATTCAAGACGCCGTCCGCCACATATCGCTCGCCCGCCTTGCGGAAATGTTTCGCGGTGAAGACGGCGCGGGGGAACTTGGCGGCGTTGAACCAGTCTTCCGTCGGCAGGGTGGCGTCTCGCTGCGGATCGCCGGTGGAGACCGACGCGGGGTCTATGGTCACGCTGAGGGTCGAGGCCGCCAACGCCTCTGGCGAGAAACGGATGTCTGCCGTCCAGTGCTCGAAATGGCCGGTGACGGGCTGACCGGACCAGGTGGTCTCAAACCCCAGCACCGCGCCCTTGTCGACGGCCCAGACCGGCGGCGGCGCGGGCGGGGCGGCGAGCGGGGCAAGCGTTGCCGACGACGTCGCGCCCGGCTTGGCGCCGGTCACAGGCGCGTCCTCGGTGATGACGTTGTCCACTGGCGCAACGGCCGCTGGCGCCGCCACAGGCTTCGGCGCAGGTTTGGCGCCGCTGAACACCGCATAGCCCAGCCCGATTGAGGCGATAGCGGCGGCGGCAAGTGCGAGCGCGCGCAGATCAAACCAGGCGCCGGCCTTTACGCCAGGGATCATGCGCGACAGGGTGGCGTCGCGGTCGATCAGCTGGTGCTTCAGCGCGCCGCCGACATGCAGGGCCAGAAGCGCGTAGGTCAGCTTGGCCAGGAAGCCGTGTCCGACCTCGCCGACCTTGTGCCAGACCTGCTTGGGACCCGCCGCCAGCTCTGGCAGCCAGGGCAGATGAGGCCAAGGCGCCGTGCCGTAGAGCAGCGTGGGGATATTGGTCTTGGAGGCCGAGACCATGATCCAGCCGGTGATCGGCAGGCCGATCATGATGATGTAGAACAGCACATGGGTCAGATGGGCCAGATGCCGCTCCCACGTCTTCAGGTGGGCCGGAAGAGGCGGGGCGCGGTGACTCAATCGCCAGCCCAGCCGCACCAGGCTCACCAGCAGGATCGTGATCCCCACCGACTTGTGCAGCTGAAACACGAGATAGGTGGCGGCGGAGCGGGCGTTGTCGCCCATCCGCCAGCCCAGGATGATCTGGAACAGAATGGACAGCGCGATGATCCAGTGAAGAAGCACGGCAACCGATGAATAGCGGTCGTTTCTGGTCGTCATCTTGGTCTCGCATCCTCGATCAGCCTGATGGCGCAGCTGTCAGCTATTTTCTGTTGAACTCGACTTCGATCATCAGATCAACATCATCGCTGACCAGAGGCAGATAGGTTTTCAGTCCGAATTCAGAGCGCTTGATGCGGGCGGTGGCGGAAAATCCCGCCTTGGCCCCGAACGGAAAACCCGGACCATAGCCGTTGAACATCACATCCAGCACGACCGGCCGCGTCACGCCCAGAAAGGTCAGATCTCCGGTGACAGCGCCATGCCCATCGGGGCCGGGCGTTACATCCGTGGCCGTGAAGGTGATGGTCGGAAAGGCGGCGGTGTTGAGCCAGGACGGCCCCGTCAGGGTCTTCGAAAAGCTGTCAGAGCCGGTATCGATGCTCGCCGGATCGATCGTGACGCTCAGCCGTGTCGACCCCACCGTGGACGGATCATAGGTGAACTGGCCGTCCAGCTTGTTGAAGCGCATTGTGTAGCGTGAAAAGCCCATATGGCCGATCCTGGCCACAAGGCTGGCATGGCCCTTGTCGAGCACATAAAGGCCAGCGGGAACCTTGGCCGGATCCTGCGTCGCAGGGCCCGGTCCCGCCAGAGCGGTGGATGAGACCGCCAGCGTCAAGCCCATGAGCACAAGGATAAACGCGCGGTGGAACAGGTTGAACATTCGACTCTCCAACTGCGACACCTGGTGTTGCAATAGAATATGGGCGGTTTCTGGGCCTCTTTAAACCCGCCGTCCAACAGAAATGCGCTGCGGCCCAGTGGACGGGGCGGGCTGTCCTGCGTCATAATTCAGGTAATCAGCGTTCTCTTGAAGGCGCTACGCCCTGGTCCGCGTCCGGAGGGACCAGACGGCGACACATAACCGGATCGGAAACACAAGGAACAGGGCATGTCCTCCCCAAGCCGCTCCAGCAAGATGCGTTTCGGCGCGTTCATCGCACCGTTTCATCCCGTGGCTGAAAACCCGACCCTGGCGATCGAACGCGATCTGGAGCTGGTTCAGTGGATGGACAGGCTGGGCTATGACGAAGCCTGGATCGGGGAACACCATTCCGCCGGTTACGAAATCATCGCCAGCCCTGAACTGTTCATCGCTACGGTGGCGGAGCGGACGCGCAATATTCGCCTGGGCACGGGCGTGTCCTCTCTGCCCTATCACCACCCCCTGATGCTGGCCGACCGGATCAACCAGCTGGATCATGTCACGCGTGGCCGGGTGATGTTTGGCGTCGGGCCAGGGGCCTTGCCGTCCGACGCCTTTATGATGGGCATTCCCGTTTCCAGTCAGCGCGACCGGATGGACGAGGCGATCGATGTTCTGGTCCCGCTTCTGCGGGGTGAAACGGTTACGAAGAAGACCGACTGGTTCGAATTGAATCAGGCGCGCCTGCAAATGACCCCCTATACCCGACCCCATGTGGACATCACGGTCGCCAGTCAGGTCTCGCCGACCGGCGCCAGGGCTGCGGGCAAGCATGGGGTCGGGCTCTTGTCGATTGGCGCGACCCAGACGGGCGGCTTCAATGCCCTGGCCTCCAACTGGGCGATCGCCGAAGAGATGGCCGCCGCCAACGGTCAGACCGTGGATCGCAATTCATGGCGCCTGGTGGGGCCGATGCATATCGCCGAGACGCGCGAAAAAGCGCGGGAGAATGTGCGATTTGGATTGGAGAAGTGGCTCTACTATTTCCAGGAAGTCGCAGCCCTGCCGCTGGCGCCCAGCGACGGCGGGGATCCCGTGGATGCGCTGATTGCATCGGGTCTGGCCGTGATCGGTACGCCCGAGGACGCCATCGCCCAGATTGAACGGCTGGAGCGCCAGTCCGGCGGCTTTGGCGCCTTCCTGCAGATGGGCCACAACTGGGCGGACTTTGAACAGACCAAGCGGTCCTACGAACTGATGGCGCGTTATGTGTTCCCGCGCTTCCAGGGCTCCAACGCCAATCGTGAAGCCTCGCTCGAATGGGCGCGCAGCAATCGCGAGACCTTTATGGGCGAAGCCCGCATGGCGGTCGGCATGCGCGTCGCTCAGCATATTCAGGAAAAGGGCGCGGAAAACATCGCGCCTGAGATTCTTGAGGCCATGGGCATGGCGTCGGCGAAGTCCTAGAAACAAAACCGCGCGCGCGCCTTACGGTGCGCGCTGCTCGTCGGTCAGGATCGCCGACAGTCCCTCGCGGTAGGTCGGATAGGCGGGGCGCCAGCCCAGTTCGCCCTTGGCGCGCGCGTTCGAGACCCTCTTGCTCTCGGCATAGAAGCGCCGCGCCATGGGGCTGAGATCGGCGTCGTCAAAGGCGATTATGGGCGGGGGCGTCTGGCCGATCAGACGGGCAGCGTGTTCGGTGACGTCCCCGGGCGCGCAAGGCTCGTCGTCGCACAGATTGTA
>CAIOJR010000212.1 GCA_903858685.1 uncultured Caulobacterales bacterium
GCCATCGACATGATCGGCGACGCCGGCTTCAGCGCCCCCTCCCGACCGCTCCTGGATGGCGACGCCTATGCTCTGTGGCTGGATGATGTGATGACAGGGCTTGGCGTCACAAGGGCAAGCTTCGTGGGCGTGTCCTTTGGCGGATGGCTGGCTCTGGATTATGCGAAACGCCGGCCGCAGCGTGTGGAAAAGCTGGCGCTGATCTGCCCGGCGGGCATAGGCCGCCAGAAAAACTTCCTGTTACGGGCAGCGCCGCTTTTGCTGCTCGGGCCGTGGGGATACGCCAAGGTCCGCGAGCAGGTGTTTGGCCCCCCGCCGCCCAGCCTGGCGCCGGAGGTCCGCCCTTTGGCGGAGTTGATGGCGCTGATCGGGCGAAACGTGATTCCCCGCGTGATGAAAATTCCCCGCCTGACCGACCAAGACCTTGGCCGCCTCGACCTTCCCATGCTTGTGATCATCGGCGGCAAGGATGTGCTCATCAATTCAGAAGAGACCTGTCGTCGCCTGTCGCGTCACGTCCCCATGGCCGATGTGCGGTTTCTGCTGCAAGCGCGACACTTCATTCCGGCACAGGCGGAGCCTATTCTTCAATTTCTGACTGACCTACAAACGCCTCAAATCTGAGCGAGCCGACCCCGTCGAGACTGGAGGGGGCCGAGCCTGGCCTGAGGTCGGATGGGTCTTTCTGCCCATCGCGGCGTCGGGACCCGCAGCACTTCTTCGGGCCGTCAGAGAGGGGTTCGGCGGCGGCTTTCCCACACCGCCCCTGTTTCTGGGCCTGCTGGCGGAATAGAGCTGATAGCCGATCAGAAAGCTCACGCCGATCAGATCGACCCCGCCCTTGAAGACGATCGCGCCCAGCAACGCCGCGGCGGCGGATATAGCCATGACCAGGAGCGCCGCCTTTCCTCTGTAGCGATGGGAAGGGCCGCCATGAAGCGCGATATTCCATTGATGGATCAGTGTGATGGGCACGGATTTGATCTCCCTCGACCAGGCCTGAAGGAGAGATGGGCGGCGAATCGGACGCAGAATCTTCCCGATTTTCGAAATCGATCAGACGCGCTCGTCGTCACGCGCCGATAGCGAGAGGGGCGGCGACTAGAAATCCTGTGAGTCGGCTGAGAAATAATCTACGGCGCCCGATCTTGTTACGCACGCCGTGACCCCCAAGATCTCATCGCACGTGGAAGGCGCCTTTGCCCTCCGACGTGAGCAACAGTCATCGAAGGTTCGTCCATGCCGTCTCTGTTCGACCCTATTCGCATTGGCGACATCGATCTGCCAAACCGCGTCATCATGGCGCCGCTGACCCGGCTGAGGGCGGGGGACACGCACATCCCCAACGCCGTGATAGCCGAATATTATGCGCAGCGGGCCTCGGCGGGATTGATCATCTCCGAAGCCGTACCGGTCACGCCGCAAGGCGTCGGCTATCAGGGCGTTCCCGGCATATGGACATTGGAGCAGGCGCACGGCTGGAAGCAGGTCACGCGCGCCGTTCACGCTTCGGGCGGCCGCATTTACATGCAGCTCTGGCACGTGGGCCGCATATCCGATCCCTCCTTTCACAATGGGCGTCCGCCCGTCGCGCCCAGCGCCATCGCCGCAAAGGGAAATGTGAGTCTTTTGCGCCCTGAACGCCCCTATCCGACGCCCCGCGCTCTGGAGCTCGATGAATTGCCAGGCGTTATTGAGGCCTACCGCCAAGGGGCTGAATATGCCCAGGCCGCCGGTTTCGACGGTGTCGAGATTCATGGCGCCAACGGCTATCTGCTGGATCAGTTTCTCCAGGACGGCTCCAATATCCGAACCGACGCCTATGGCGGCCGAATCGAGAATCGCGCACGCCTGATGCTGGAGGTCACCGACGCGGTGATTTCGGTCTGGGGGCGCGACCGTGTCGGCATGCATCTGGCCCCTCGGGCCGACGCCCAGTCCATGGGGGACAGCAACCTGGCGGCCACATTCGGCCATGTCGTCAAGGAGCTGGACAAGAAGGGCATCGCTTTCATCTGCGCCCGCGAACATGTCGGCCCGGACAGTCTTGGTCCGCAGCTGCGCAAGACCTTCAGCGGCGTCTATATCGCAAATGAAGGCTTTACCGGTGACAGCGCCCAGACCGCGCTCAAGGCTGGAACCGCCGACGCCGTGGCCTTTGGCAAGGCCTTTATCGCAAACCCGGATCTCCCGTTGCGGCTGCGCACCGGGGCGCCGCTCAATGATCTGGTTCCTGCAACCATCTATGCCCCAGATGCGCGGGGTTACACCGACTATCCGGCCCTGAGCGTTTCCGCCGCCTAGAGCGGTCTGGACAGGGCCGCCGGTCGGGGCGTCGCGCTGTGGCGTCGCCAGATGGACCCATCGCCCCAAAGGCGACGATCATCCAAGCCGGGCCGACAGGGCGAGATGGTCGGACAGGCGCGCCGCCTCCGCGCGCCAGTGAACGAGGTCAAGCCGCTCGCTCGCAACTATGTGGTCCAAATCCTGCCGAGGTCGCCAGGATGGAAAGGTCAGGAGCGGCGAGGGCGGGAGTTTGCCGCCGGTGGCCTTGCAAAAGGCCTGCATCGGCGCGCTGCGGGCGGAGCAGTTGAAATCGCCCATCGCCGCCCATGTGCCGGCCTCACGCAAAGCAATGGCGATGGTTTGGAGCTGCAGGTCCTGATCCTCGCCGCCCAGGCTGAGATGCAGGCAGGCCACTCTGAATCGAACCGGGCCGATGACGTCGGCGATGAGGCATCCGCGCCCCTTGAACCGGCCGGGGAGTTTGATGTCCTGCAGGTTCGCCAGCGGCCAGCGGCTGAGAATGGCGTTGCCGTGGCGGGACAGGCCGGGGATAGTCCGATTGTGCTGGACAGCCGCATGGACGTGACCAGACTCTGCAAGGATGGCGTCGACCTGGGAGCGAAAGCCTGAGCGCCGACCGCCAAGATCGACTTCCTGCAGGCAGACAAGGTCGAAGGGCGCTATTTTGCGGGCGATCTCAAGCAGGATGCCTGTCTTGGACGGTGTGTTCATCACCTGCCGGTGCGCGCGCAGCAGATAGTCCCGGTAGCGCCCGGTTCCGATGGCGGCCTGGATGTTCCAGGTCAACAGATTCAAGGTCGTTCTGACTTCGGCAGGTCGGGAAACGCGCCGTTCAGATTGGCCTGGCCATGGTGGAGGAGTCGAATTGATCGCATCGGATTCCGTTCCATTCCTGCTTCATATCGCCGTGGCGAGCCTTCTGACCTTGCGCATTCTGTACCGGAAGCTGCCGGTCAACACCGCGCTGGCCTGGATTGTCCTGTTGATCGCCATGCCCATTGCGGGGCCTGTTCTTTACCTGCTCTTCGGCGATCACAGCCTGGGTCAGCGTCGTCTCAAGCTGGGCCAGCGCATTCGATCCTACTACCAGACCGCCTATTCGGTAGCACGCCGCGACATGGGCGGCGCTCAGCAAATCCAGGCCCCCTTTGGCGCCCTGGCTGAATCCCTGGCGCGAGATAGCGGATTTCCGATCCTGGCGCGCAACCGCCAGAAAATCATGACCGATGCTGGTGAGATCCTGACGTCCATGGGACTGGATATTGATCGCGCCAGGACGGAGTGCTGTCTTGAATTCTATATCATAGATCCGAATGGACGGGTGGAAGCCGTCCTGAACGCCGTATTGAGAGCCGCAGCGCGTGGCGTCGCGTGCAAAATCCTGGCGGATGACTATGGCGCCAAGGCGTTCTTTCGTTCCAACTGGCCACAGCGCCTCAGAGCTGAAGGCGTCGTCGTCGTCCGCTCCCTTCCCGTCTCCCTGCTTAAATCAGTTTCGAAACGCTCAGATCTTCGCAACCATCGCAAGCTTCTGATCTGCGACCGCAGCGTGGCCTACACGGGCAGCTTCAACCTGATTGATCCGCATGTCTTCAAGATCGCGAGTCAGGTCGGCGAGTGGATCGACGTCATGATGCGTATCGAAGGTGAGATGGTGGACGCCCTCGCCTGCGTGTTCAACTCCGACTATCTGCTGGAGGGGCCACAGGCGGACGCAGGGGAGGCAGCGCTGTATGGGCCGCCGCTGGAGCCCTGCAAGGACCCGCTTCCCCCGGAAGCGGTCTTGATGCAACTGCTCCCGTCCGGTCCGGAAATGGCCGCCTCGACCATTTACGAATTCATCGTCGCCGCCATCTTCAACGCCCGCCGCCGCGTGCGCATCGTCACGCCCTATTTCATACCGGATCAGGCTGTCGCGCTCGCCCTCCGGTCCGCCGCCAAGCGCGGCGTCGATGTTCAGCTTATCGTGCCGATCCGGCTCGACACCTGGATCGGCCAATATGCCAGCCAGTCTTCCTATGCGGAACTGCTTGCGGCGGGGGTCGTCATCTACCGCTTTGCGGGCGGACTGCTCCATACCAAGGCGGTGCTGATTGACGAGGACATCAGCCTGTTCGGCACGGTGAACATGGACCTGCGCAGTTTCTATCTGAACCTGGAGCTCAGCCTCATCCTGTATGGATCACAGATGAATTCCGAACTGGGCGCCGTCCTGGACACCTATGTGAGCCGCAGCACCGTCGTCACTCAAGACGCCTGGTCAGCCCGAGGCCGGATCGCGCGACTTCTGGAAAACCTGTTGAGACTGGCGAGCCCCCTTCTCTAGACGATGTGCGATCGCTCCAGGTGATTGCCGCCGTCGCCAGCTTGTCCTCGTATCCGGCCCGGTCGATGTCGTCGAACCTCTTGATTAATTTGCCGTCAAAGGAGCTAAGGCTCTGGTAAGGCGTTGGTTTTCCATTCCGGCGCCGTCCGGCCCCCAAGACCGGCTCGGGTGGACGTCAGGCTTCGAGAATCACTTTCAGCGCCTTGGTCTTGGCGGCGTCGCCGAACGTCCGATAGGCGTCGAGGATGTCGGAGAGCTTGAAGCGATGGGTGATCAGAAGCCGGGGGTCGATCTTTTGCGCCTTGAGCACCTTCAGCAGCATCGGCGTGCTCACGGTGTCGACCAGCCGCGTCGTGATCGAGATGTTGCGATCCCAGAGCTTTTCGAGATGCAGGTCGACCTTGACCCCGTGCACGCCGATATTGGCGATAATCCCTCCGGGCGCGACAATCTGTTCGCAGAGCTCGAATGTCGCGGGGACGCCGACCGCCTCGATTGCGGTGTCGACGCCGACATTGTCGGTCAAAGACATCAGGGCTTCGACCGCCTTGCCGTCGCTGCTGTTGATGGTCTTGGTCGCGCCGAAGCGCTTGGCGACCTCCAGGCGGTTATCGTCAAGGTCGATCATGATGATCTCGCCGGGCGAATAAAATTGCGCCGTGAGCAGCGCGGCCAGACCGATCGGCCCGGAGCCGACGATCGCGACTGTGGCGCCGGGCTGAACCTTGCCGTTCAACACGCCGCACTCGAAGCCAGTCGGGAGGATGTCGCTGAGCATGACCAGGGCCTCTTCGTCAGCGCCCTCAGGAATGGGATAGAGGCTCGTATCGGCGTGCGGGATGCGGACGAACTCCGCCTGCGCGCCGTCTATGGTGTTGCCAAGGATCCAGCCGCCCGTCGTACAATGTGAGAACATCCCTTTGCGACAGTAAGAGCACTTGCCGCACGCGCTGACGCAGGAGATCAGCACCCGGTCATTGACCTTGAACGCCGTGACGGCCGGGCCGACGCTGTCAATGACGCCTACGCCCTCATGCCCCAGGATGCGGCCGGGCGTGCAGCTTGGCAGGTCGCCCTTCAGGATATGAAGGTCGGTGCCGCAGATGGTCGTCCTGGTGATCCTGACGATGGCGTCAGTGGGCGCGATTATGGTCGGCCGGGCATGGACTTCGAACGCTATCTGCCCGGGTCCGTGATAGACAAGGGCCATCATGGTGGAGAGCTTTGACATCGCATTCATGGCCGATACCTCGGGGTGATCGCATGGACGCGAGGCGAAGTGCCCGGGCCATCCTTGGCGCCCAGAATGGGGTCCACAGTGGTCTTTCGATAGGATCGGAGACTACTCAGTCAAACAGGCCTGCGGCGCTTCATTCACGGGCTTGACGGCTGGGTGCGCGCCTAGACCAGACTGCCGCCGCCATCAACCCGCACGATCTGGCCCGTCACATAGGTGGCGCGCATCAGATAGAGGTAGGCCTCGGCGGCCTCTGCAACGGTTCCGGCCCGTGGCAGCGGGAGGTTTGAGGTGAAGGCCTTGATCGCCGATTCACCCATGGTCTGCACCTGCTCGCTCAGGATCAGACCCAGGCAGACGGCGTTGACCCGGATAGGCGCGAGGTCCCGGGCCAGACCCAGGGCCAGTCCCTCCGTCGTATTGGCCGAGGCGGTGGTCAGGGGCGCGCCGGGCATGGGCCGGTGCGCCAGCATGCCCCCGGTCAAGCTGATTGATCCGTCCGCAGCAATCTGGCGGACGGCGTGCTTTGCGGCGCGGGCGGCCCCCCAGAAGCGGACCTCCATCCGCGCCTTGCTGGCCTCGATGTCGAGGTCGCGGGTCGGACCGCGCATCTGGCCCCAGTCGCCGGCGGTAAAAACCAGGTGGTGGAAGGGGCCTACAGCGTCGAAGAAGGCCGATACGGAAGCCTCATCCCTGACATCCACCAACAGGCTCCTGGCGCCATGACCCAGGCGCCTGGCCGCCGCTTCAATCCGCGCGGTCCGGCTGGAGCCGACCACCACCTCGGCGCCGGCCTCCAGCGCAGCGGCTGCTACGGCGTAGCCGACGCCCGATGCGCCGCCAATCACCACCACTTTTGCGCCACTGAGTTTCGACATCATCCGGTCCTTCTGTTCCTTCCAGAAAGACTAGTCACGATCACAGGCGTCTGAAAAGGCGGCGCATCATCACCGTCGCTGTGCGCCTCATGACGGAGCGGGACGCTGTGCGGCGGCCTCTTGGGATTGCTGGATCAGGCGGCTGCGGCGTCCACGGGCGCCAGGCGGATCAGATAGTCGAAGGCGGAGAGGGCGGATTTCGCCCCTTCCCCGGTCGCGATGATGATCTGCTTGAACGGCGTGGTGGTGGCGTCGCCTGCCGCAAACACGCCCGGGACGGACGTCTCGCCGCGCGCATCTACAATGATCTCGCCGCGCGGCGACAGCTCGATCGCGCCCTTGAGCCATTCGGTATTGGGAACCAGACCGATCTGGACGAAGATTCCGTCCAGGTCCAGCTGGTGCGGCATATTCGTCGTCCGGTCCTGGTAGGCGAGGGCTGTTACCTTTTCACCATCTCCGAGCACCTCGGTCGACAGGGTCGAGGTCAGCACAGTGACATTGGGCAGGCTGGTCAATTTGCGCTGAAGCACGGCGTCCGCGCGAAGTTGGCTGTCAAATTCGATCAGGGTCACGTGCTTGACGACGCCGGCCAGATCAATGGCGGCCTCCACGCCGCTATTGCCGCCGCCGATCACAGCGACCCGCTTGCCCTTGTAGAGGGGGCCGTCGCAGTGGGGACAATAGGCCACGCCCCGATTTCGGTAGGCGTCTTCACCCGGAACATTCATCTGGCGCCAACGAGCCCCGGTGGCGAGAATGACAGAGCGCGACGACAATGAGGCGCCGTTCTCCAGGTCCACCCGGATCAGGCCGCCCGGCGTCTGTGCAGGCGTCAGCCTGACCGCGCGCTGCAGGTTCATGACATCCACCTCATAGTCCTTGACGTGGGCTTCCAGAGCCGTAACCAGCTTGGGACCCTCGGTGTGGGAAACGGAGATGAAGTTCTCGATCCCCATGGTGTCGAGCACCTGACCGCCGAAACGCTCGGTGGCGAGGCCTGTGCGGATGCCCTTGCGTGCGGCGTATATGGCGGCTGCGGCGCCGGCCGGACCGCCGCCGACAATCAGCACGTCAAAGGGGTCCTTGTCGCGGATGCGGTCCGCAGCGCGACTGACGGCGCCGGTGTCCAGCCTGGCCAATATCTGCTCGACATTCATCCGGCCCTGACCAAACACCTCTCCATTGAGCATGATGGTTGGCACCGCCATGATTTTTCGTGCGCTGACCTCGTCCTGGAACAGGGCGCCGTCGATCGCCACATGGCGGATCCGCGGATTGATCACGCTCATGACATTCAGCGCCTGAACCACGTCTGGACAGTTCTGGCAGGACAGGGAGAAATAGGTTTCGAACTGATAGTCGCCGTCCAGCGCCGCAATCTGGTCAATCACCTCCTGGTCCAGGCGGGGCGGGTGACCGCCAACCTGAATGAGCGCGAGGACGAGGGACGTAAACTCATGCCCCATGGGCAGGCCGGCGAATCTCACGCCGATATCGGCGCCTGTGCGATTTATGGCGAAGCTGGGCTTGCGCGCATCCTGGCCGTCGGTCGACAGGCTGATCTTGTCCGACTGGGCGACAATGTCTTGCAGCAGCCCCAGAAGTTCCGTGGATTTCTCGCCCTCTCCAAGGCTCGCCACGAGCTCTATGGGGTGTCTGATGTTTTCGAGATAGCCCTTTAACTGGGCTTTCAGGCTGGCTTCCAACATGGACCTGCTCCGGTCGTCTAGGTGTGGCGGCGCTATGGCGCTTGCCCACAGGGGGGCGTCCGACAGGCGCCGTGGCCTGTCGGGGCGTAGGTTCTTCAAGTGATCGAGGCGGGAAAAGGGGCCTCCGCCTGTCTGACGCCATCGGTCACGGACAGACGGAGGCGGGTCAGACTTTAGATCTTGCCGACAAGGTCGAGCGAGGGGGCGAGGGTCTTTTCCCCTTCGACCCACTTGGCCGGGCAGACTTCGCCCGGATGCGAGGCGACATACTGTGCCGCTTTCACCTTGCGCAGCAGTTCCAGAGCGTCACGACCAATGCCGCCGGCGGTGATTTCCACGATCTGGATCTTGCCGTCAGGATCGACAACAAAGGTGCCGCGGTCGGCCAGACCGGCCTCCTCGATCAGGACTTCGAAATTGCGGCAGATATTGCCGGTGGGGTCGCCAACCATGGTGTAGGCGATCTTCTTCACGGCTTCAGACGTGTCGTGCCAGGCCTTGTGAGCGAAATGGGTGTCGGTCGAGACGCTGTAGATTTCCACGCCCAGCTTCTGGAACTCGGCATAATTGTCGGCCAGGTCTTCCAGTTCCGTCGGGCAAACGAAGGTGAAGTCAGCGGGATAGAAGAACACCACGGACCACTTGCCGTGCAGGTCGGCCTCGGTGACGGTGATGAACTTGCCAGCCTTGAACGCGTCGGCTTTGAAGGGTTTGATTTCGGTGTTGATCAGGGACATGGAGAGCTCCTTGTTGAGGCAGGGTGTCTTCTATCCCATGGAGCCGAACAAAGAAAATTGATTATATCATGCATCGCGATAGAGATTTCCTATTGAAATGGACGTGGAGTCGGTCGACCAGCGAACGCGGCGGCTGGTCAAGTCCCGTCAAAAATACTTGTGAAACATAGCTATTTCGCGCCACACTGCCAGCTCGTTCAAGCCCTTCCCCCGGGGCGATTGGAGGCTGTCTCATGCCCGCTTCATCCGCGACCGCCGGTTCGCGCACCTGGCCGGTCAACGCCTGGTATGTGGCCGCCAGATCCGGTGAATTAAGCGATCAGCCCTTGGGTCGCACCATTTGTGGTGAACGCCTTGTCCTGTTTCGCGGCGAGGGCGGCGCGGTTTCAGCTCTGGAGGATTTCTGTCCACATCGCGGCGCGCCCCTTTCGCTTGGATTTCTGAAGCATGGCCGCCTGACCTGCGGCTATCATGGCCTGTCGGTGGATGGGCAGGGCAAGCCTTGCGCCATGCCCGGTCAGACCGTCGGCGGCTTTCCCGCCGTGCGCGCCTATTCGGTGGTCGAGCGATACGGCTTTATCTGGGTATGGCCGGGCAGGGCCGATCTGGCGGACCCGGACGCTCTGCCCAAACTGTTCTGGGCCGATGATCCAGACTGGGCCTATGGCGGCGGTCTGTATCATATCGCGTGCGACTATCGTCTGATGGTGGATAATCTCATGGACCTGACCCACGAGACCTATGTCCACGCCAACAGCATTGGCCAGAAGGAGATTGACGAGGCGCCGGTGGAAACCCTGCTCGATGGCGAAGAGGTGGTCACCCGCCGCTTTATGGAGAAGGTGTCCGCGCCGCCCTTCTGGCGTGCTGCGCTGGGCGGAGCGGGCCTGCCGGAAAACGAACTGGTGGATCGCTGGCAAATCTGCCGCTTTTCGCTGCCCAGCCATGTGATGATCGAGGTTGGCGTCGCTCTGGCCGGACGCGGCGGATATGAAGCGGACCACGCAGACAAGGTGTCCAGCATCGTGGTGGATTTCATCACGCCGGAGACCGAAACCTCCCATTGGTATTTCTGGGGCATGGCCCGCAATTTTGCGGCCGGTAATGTCGCTTTGACCGAGTCCATCCGCGAGGGACAGGGCAAGATTTTCAGCGAGGATCTGGAAATGCTGGAACGGCAGCAGCTTAATCTGAGCACCTATCCAGACCGCCGGCTCATGACCCTGAACATAGATGCTGGCGGCGCCCAGTCCAGGGCCCGGATCCAGCGCGCCATCCGGGCTGAACCCTGACCCGTCCGGACCCGGGCGCAGGCGTTGCGGCCTCAATCGGCGACATCAGTGGCGCTGCACTGCGGAACCTGACACAAGACAGGCCGTGCGCGGCGGGAGACCATTTGTGGCCAAGGCCTGGCTGATTGCGGTGATGGTGGAAACGGCGGGACAGGCTGAGCCCCAACGCCAGTTCTTCGCCGTGGGTCATGATGATCGGGCCCGGGCGGAGTGGAAGGCGATTGACCGGGCCATGTTGATGGGGCCCATCGCGACCAGCCCGGTTGGCGGTCTTGAGCCGGTTCAGGCGATTTGCGCCATACTTGGAACGACGGTCAGCCATCAGGCGCTTCTGCCGGGCGAAGTGCGGCCGCTAGGGCCGCGCTGGCCGCGTCGGTGGGTCTCGTCCCAGACCGACTGATCCTGCGTTTTTTTGACTTGCTCACACAATGCGCGTATCAGCCCGCGCTTCCTTTGCGTGGCGTTGGACCCTTTGTGCCGGCGTTGCGCGTCTCAACCCCCTGTACGCGTCTGATCCGCGGCCGGGGCTGGAGCGAGTTCGACATGTCCTCACATTCTCATAAAGGCGGTCGTGGCGGCGAGCGCGGACCCAAGGCGCGCAGCGGGCGCTCTGAAACCGCTGGCCCCACCCAACGCCAGCTTCGCGCAGGCGAACTGGTGCGACACGCGCTTGCGGAAATCCTTCGGGAAGAGCCGTTTCACGATCCGGATCTGGTCAATGCGTCGGTCACTGTCACTGAGGTGCGCATCTCGCCCGACATGCGCCATGCGACCGTGTTTGTGGAGCCCCTGGCCGGCGCGCGCGCCAAAGAGATCGTTGATGCGCTCAACCGGTCGGCCAAATATATCCGCGGCGTTCTCGGTCGGACGATTGAGCTGAAGTTCACACCCGACCTGCATTTTGTCCATGATCAGAGCTTTGGCGTGGCCGCCGCCATGAACCGGCTGTTCGACAACCCGGTGGTGCAGCGCGACCTGGCGATGGACGATGACGATCAGGAGGACGACGCCTGATGGGGCGGCGCAAGAAAGGCGATCCGGTTCATGGCTGGATCAATCTGAACAAGCCTCTGGATATGACCTCCACCGAGGCGGTCGCCCGCGTGCGGCGGTTGTTCAATGCGCAAAAGGCCGGACATGCCGGTACGCTGGATCCGCTCGCCTCCGGGATCCTGCCGATCGCGCTGGGGGAGGCCACCAAGACGGTGCCTTTCCTGATGGAGGCCGACAAGGCCTATCGCTTTACGGTGCAGTGGGGCGTGACGACGGCCAGCTATGACCGTGAAGGTGAGGTGATCGCCACCTCCGATGTCCGGCCGACCGTCGCGGCGATCGAGGCTGAGCTGGGCGCCTTTGTCGGTGAGATTGATCAGGTTCCACCCAACTTCTCGGCCATCAAGGTGGATGGGCAGCGGGCCTATGATCTGGCCCGCGAAGGGGTCGAGTTCGAGCTTCCGACCCGCAAGGTGATGATCCACTCGGCTTGTCTCACCCGTATGCTTGACGTCGATCATGCCGAGTTCGAGATTCATTGCGGCAAGGGCTTTTATGTCCGGGCCATGGCGCGCGATCTGGCCGATAGGCTGGGCGCCTGTGGTCATGTGAGCGTGCTGCGCCGCACGCGTGTGGGCCGGTTCACCGAAGAAGACTCAATTTCGCTGGAAATTCTGCAGGATCTGGTGCATAGGGCCTGCGGATCGGAAGGCTTGAAGCCGGTCGAGACCGCGCTGGACGACATCCCGGCGTTGGCCGTGACCGGAGAAGACGCCTTCCGGCTAAGCCAAGGGCGACCGATCGTTCTCGTTCCCCGTCAAGTTGAAGCGCTCATGGCGCGTCTCGTCCCCCGGATCATCGGTGGACAGGACGCGTCTCGAACCGTTTTGGCGACGTGTAACGGACGGGCGAGCGCCCTTTGCGACCTTCGTGCGGGCCGGCTCAACCCGACCCGTGTTTTTCATCTCGAAACGGAGATTTGAACGATGTCGATTACACCTGACCGCAAGGCCGAGGTTATCGCAACCCATGCCCGGACTGAGGGCGATACCGGATCTGCAGAAGTGCAGGTCGCGATCCTGTCAGAACGGATCGCCAATCTGACTGAACACTTCAAGACCCACAAGAAGGACAACCACTCCCGTCGTGGCCTTCTGAAGATGGTGTCCCAGCGTCGCCGTCTTCTGGATCACCTGAAGACGACCGATGTGGGCCGCTATCAGGCTCTGATCGGGACCCTGGGTCTGCGTCGCTAGGCGCAGGACCGAAACCAAAGCGTCACGCCCCGTCCGCCTGGCAGGCGCTGGACGGGGCGCCGACCACCTGGGTAAGCCTGTGCTGACCGGGGTCAATTCGCCGGCGAGGGTCCGTAATGATCCTCAAACCGCCTGCCAACCAGCGACGCCATGGGGCGCGCTGGCTATCTGGAGAGGATTTCGGACCCGTCCGCATTGTTCGCGCCCGCCCCTGTCCGCCCGCCTGGAATCCGCCTCGCGGGGATGAAAAGAAAGAAACCAACATGTTTGATATCCGACGCAAGAGCGTTGAATGGGGCGGCCGCAAGCTGACCCTGGAAACCGGCCGCGTGGCCCGTCAGGCTGACGGTGCGGTTCTGGCCACCTATGGCGAAACCTGCGTGCTGGCGACCGTGGTCGCAGCCAAGTCGCCCAAGCCTGGCCTCGACTTCTTCCCCCTCACGGTGAATTATCAGGAAAAGACCTTCGCCGCGGGCAAGATCCCCGGCGGCTTTTTCAAGCGCGAAGGCCGTCCGACCGAGAAGGAAACCCTGGTTTCCCGCCTGATCGACCGTCCGATCCGTCCCCTGTTCCTCAAGGGCTTCAAGAACGAAACCCAAGTCGTCGTCACGGTTCTGAGCCACGATCTGGAAAACGATCCGGACATCGTGGCCATGGTGGCCGCATCTGCGGCCCTGACCCTGTCAGGCGTGCCTTTCATGGGTCCCATCGCTGCTGCGCGCGTTGGCTATATTGACGGCGAATATGTGCTGAACCCGACGCTTGACCAGCTTCCGAATTCGAAGATGGATCTGGTGGTCGCCGGCACGGACGACGCCGTGATGATGGTGGAATCGGAAATCCAGGAACTGACCGAAGAGGTCGTTCTGGGCGCCGTGACCTTTGCCCACAAGTCCATCCAGCCGGTTATTCAGGCCATCATCGAACTGGCCGAGCACGCCGCAAAGGACCCGTGGGACTTCACCCCCGAGGACTTCTCCAGCGTCGTCACCGAGATCAAGAAGCTGGTCGGCGACGATATCCGCGCCGCCTACGGCCACAAGGGCAAGGCTGAGCGTCATGACGCCGTCGGCGCCGCAAAGGCCAAGGCCGCTGCGGCCCTGGTCAAGTCGGAC
>CAIOJR010000213.1 GCA_903858685.1 uncultured Caulobacterales bacterium
CCAGAGCCGTGACGGTCACAGCCCTTGGCGAGACGGTCCAGCTTCCGCCCTGGGTCGTAACGGCGTAGTCGGCGTCTGTATTGGCGCCGATTACTGACAGGGCGATGGTCCCGGCATGGGTCTGGGCGTTGATGTTGAAGCTGCTGGCAAGCCCGGTCAGCGCTGCGACCGTGTCGCCATTGACGAGACCAGACGCCGCCAGTCCCGGATTGGTCGGGCTATCGCCATAGGTGGAGGCCCCGCCCAGAGCCGTGACGGTCACAGCCCTTGGCGAGACGGTCAGGACGCCGGTATTGCTGAAGGCGAGGCCATATCCAAGATGCGTTTGCAGGTTGCCCATGGATGCAATGATGCTGTAGCCCCCGGGCGTCACATTTGCGGTGGCTGCAGCGCCGACGGAGGTCACGGCGGGTGCGCCGCCATAGGCGCTCGGCGCGAGGTCCCCCAGATAGGCGCCCGCCACCCCAGGCTCCAGACCTGTTATTCGGTAGTCGCCGCCCAATGCAGGCGTCGCGTCTGCGCCGTAGGTCTTGGCGTCACTGGTGGTCTGGACCGACAGGACCGGTTGATAGGCGAAGACGTAGCGATTACCGCCCAGAGCCGTTGTGGCGCCGGCCGCTGTGTTCCAGACCGCTGTATTCTCGCTGTCCAGGCCGCCATAGGTCTGGCTGACCGCATGGGGGTCGCTTAAATAGACCAGCCATCGGCCATTGGGCGCTGAGATGACGTCGCCGCCCGCTGCATTGCTAAAAGCCCCGCCCGCACTCAGGATCACCGCAGTGTCTGACGCCTGCGAAAAGATATGGGCTCCGGCTGAGAGCGTCAGAGGGCCTGTGGCGTCGATTTCAACCGCGCCGGCGGACCTGACCGGACCCGCAATGATGAGACCCGTCGTGGCGGACACGTCATGTAGGGTGAGGTTTCCGCCGTCCGTCGAGATCGACTCAAGTCGGGTCAATCGATTGTCCCCCATGAGCACCACGGGACCATTGGCGGTGAGCGTCAATCCGTCGGTGATGATCTCGCCTGAAAGTTGATCAATACCGCCGTGGAGGGCCTTTAGGGACGTATCATTTGCCACGCTCACGGTCGCGCCCAGGGTCAGGCCGCCCTGCGCCACGATGCTCAGGTCGCCGCTGGATCTGATCGACTGGTCAAGCTGGAAATCACCTGTCGCGATCAAATGAAGATTACCAGGAAGCATATTGGAAGTGTGGAGAAATTTCTGAATCACTTCCACCTGCGCCTGAAGGCTGTCAAAGGTCACTGTGCTGGTCGACAGGCTGGATGCGCTGGTGATCACCGTCTGCGCGCCGCTGACGATCGGCAATGCGGTTTGCAGGGCCCCGGCGCTGCCTTGGGTTGCCGAGACGCCGTCAGCCAAACCGGATGCGCCGGACATAAAGGTCAGAAGTTGTGAATTGCCGGTGATGTCTCCGGCCGGAACCGCAATGTAATAGACCCCATTGGCGCCGGGCCCGCTTGCGCCCAGCAGACGTCCGTCGGCAAAGGCGCTGATCGTGGTCGCGCCGCCGTTCACAGCTGTGTTGAGCACCGCATTGGTCGTCTGGCCGGTCACGGCCTGGACGCCATTGGGGTAGAAGTTGGTGAGATAGGGATAGAGACCGTTGACGCCGCCGCTGAAGGCGATCGAGATGGAGACCGGCCCCGACGACGCGGTTCCTTGAAGCTGCGCCGTCGTCAACCCGGTCACGCCAGACAATGAACCGGCGCCATTGACCCGCCCGCTAGTGCCTGTGTCGAAATAGATTGAACCGCCAAGCGGCGCTGTCGTCCCTCCAAAGCTTCCGCCCCCGCTGCCGGAGACATAGCCTGACGAATAGGCGTTGGTCACTGATGAGGGAGCCGCGCTGGGGGAGGGGTTGTAATAGCCGACCAATCCACCCGCAAATTGGCCGCCGATGACGGCGCCGGTGGCGTAGACGTCGCTCAAGGATGCGCCATCGGCCAAAGCGCCCACAAGTCCGCCAAGTCCCGTGGCGGCGGGGTTGGCGCCGGTTACCGCCCCGGTGGCGAAAGAGTCCCGCACCGTCGACGCCGCAACGGCGCCGACGAGCCCGCCGACATTTTCCGCTCCATTGACCGGACCGGTGGCGAAGGCGGTTGTCACGACGCCGCCTGAAGACTGACCGATCAGGCCGCCAACATTTCCGGACCCCGAAACCGCCAGTGTGGAATAGACGTCAAACAGCTGTCCGCTGCTCGAACCGACCAGTCCGCCAATATTGGATCCGCCACGGCTGGCGACCTGACCATCGACCAGGCCAAGATTTTCGATGGTTCCGCTGGACTGGCCGAACAGACCGACATTGGAGGCGGTGCTTGTGATGTTCAGGCCGCTGATCGTATGGCCAAGCCCCTCAAACCGACCCGAAAACGCATCCGCATCCGCGCCAATCAGCGCACGATCATAGGATGACGCCAGGATGAGATTGTTCGCCAGGGCCCAGTTCTGGTCGAGGGCGACGCCCCGCAGCTGGGCCTCGGTATAGACAAGGGCCAGGCTGGCGCCATTGACGCTGAGGGTGGC
Organism: uncultured Caulobacterales bacterium; assembly: GCA_903858685.1. Classification (GTDB taxonomy): domain Bacteria; phylum Pseudomonadota; class Alphaproteobacteria; order Caulobacterales; family Caulobacteraceae; genus CAIMFV01. Next base: position 2,552 of record CAIOJR010000213.1, read on the forward strand.
GCCCGTTCCCTGAGATCCGCCAAATGTCAGGCTGCCAGCGAAACCATCAGCCGTCAGGTTGAAGTTGAGGCTGGATTGGGTGCGCGAATTGTAGTTGAGCGCAACCGCCGTCCCGCCAGAGACTGTGATCGGCGCATCGATGCTCAGGACACCGCCCGTCAGCAATCCAAAAAGACCGCCAGAGCCACTGACGTTGATCGGCTGAGCGACGGTCAGGGCAAGGCCGGTCGTGTTGTCAAAGACCCGACTGACGGTCGAATTGACCGGCGCATCGATGGTGAAGCTCGACCCGCTGAGCTGGTAGTAGCGGCCGCTGGTGGCGTTGATCAGGCTTGCAGCGGTCTGATCCGCGCCCGCCGCCGCCAGCAACGGCGCCAGCAGCGCTCCGTCCTCGAGGAGGGAATAGCGGGTCGCGGCGCTGGTCACGCGCACAGCCCCGTCATAGAGGTTCAGCCCCGAAATCGTCACGCCGGATGGCGACATGCTGGCCGCTGCGGCTGCGCCCTGGCCGCCATTCGCATAGGCCAGAACCGTATCGTTGGACGCGATGGGCGCGCCGTCCAGCAGGAGGTAATAATAGCCGCTGGCGCCGGTTGAAGCGAATCCCAGGGACCCGCTCGCCCGGTCCAGATTGACGACCAGACCTGCATTTGCGTGGCTCAAGCCCTGATAGGCGTATCCAGACACCGCCTGGACCCCGTCTGGATGCACCACCGTCAGATAGGGGTAGAGGCCGCCGCCGCCGCCGCTCCAGATCGAACGGCTGAACCCTGTTGGCAGTCCGCCCGTCTGCAGACCAGATGTCGTCATCGCCGTGGCGGCTGGGGTTGAACCGTCGGGGTCGGCGCCGAAGGCCGCGATCTGGCCGGTTGTCTCACGGTCATAGGCGGAATTGACGACCGTGCCGCCGGACTCATTATCGCCGACCAAACCGCCGGCATTGACGCCTTGGTGCACAAGGCCGGTGGCGTAGCTCGTCTCGATCCGGGCGCTCGGCGCACCACCTGGGACGTCGCCCTTATTTTGGCCGACCAGTCCGCCAATATTGCCAGCGCCCGTCACCGCGCCCGTGGCGTATGTGTCTGTGATATGGGCGTCTGCGCTTGCGGTCCCGATGGATTCGCCCACAAGACCGCCGACATTTTGGCTGGTCGGGCCGGTGGCGGCGACCGCGCCGCTCGCGGCGGCCTGCGACAGGTTGGAGGCTTCGAAATAGCCGATCAGCCCTCCGACCTGGTTACCTTCGGCGGTGACAGACCCTGAAGCGTAACTGGTGCTGACCGTTCCGTCGATCTGGGCGCCGACCAACCCACCGACATTGTCGCCCTGGCCCCTCACGCCTGTTGCAGCGAATGACTGGGTGATCAGGTCCGCCTGGGCCAAGCCGACCAGAGCTCCGACATTGGAGACCCCGCTGACCGCGCCGCCGCTCACGCCAAGGTTTCGGATCGTGCCGCCATTGACATAGCCAAACAGGCCCGCCGCGCCCGTCGTGGTGATATTGAGGTTGGTCACCACGTGACCGAGCCCCTCGAACACGCCGCCAAAGGGTGTGGCGTTTGTCTGTCCAACCAGGGCGGTGGAATAGAAGGTGGATCCGCCATCCATGTTCTGGGCCATGGCGTAGAAGCCGCCAGGGTTCTGCGCATCAATTTGTAGAAGATCGGTCAACGAATACAACAGGCTGTACGGGGCGCCGTTGATGGAGAGCCGTTGAGCATTGCCGCTCGATCCGTCAAAGGTCAGACTGCCGGCGAACCCATTTGCACCGAAGCCAAAGCGCAGAGCGCTGGCTGTGCCCTGGTCCTGCAAAATGACAGCGGCGCCGACGCCATTGTCCGGGTCAATCACCACAGGCGCATTGATGGAGAGGGCGCCTGAAGCGAGGAGAGACAGTGCGCCGCCGCCATTGATCGTGATCGCTTGATCGACCGTGATCGTACTGGCGCTGATGACCCCGAACAGGCTTGACGTGGTGATATTGTGGTCAATATCAAACGACGGGCCCAGGGCCGTGATGACCCGACCGGCGGCCTTGGCCACGGCGTTCTGAGCCGAGGCCACACTGCCTGCCGCCGAGAGGAAGCCAGCGCCGAGCGCCTGCTCCGCCGCCGATAGAGTGGTCTGAGTGGTCGAAAAGTGCAGACTGTTCTGATAGAGGTCGAGCCCTTTCACGGCGGCCGCCTGTTGGTCTGCGACGCCCAGACCGGCGCCGACGGTCAGATAGCTGGCCACCGCATCGCCCGCCGTGATCGAGCCCGACGGCACGAGGATGTAGTAATATCCATTGGCGCCGGCATAGGCCGAGCCCAACTGCGCGCCTTTGTCGACCGCACCGACCAGGACAGGCTGTTGAGACGCCGTTCCAACCACATGTCCGCCCGGCGCATCGTAAATTGTGCCGGAGATGGACTGCACACCGTTGGGAAAGACGGCGGTCAGATAAGGATAGAGCCCGTTCGCCCCGCCCGCCCAAACATCGCCGGTCACGCCCAGACTGGCCAATCCATCGGATTGGAGGAGGGCGGTTGTCAGTCCTGCGACATTGCGGCTCTGGTCATGATTGTCGGCGCCAATTGCGGTCGCCACGCCGGAGGCGGCCCTGTCAAATCCAGCGCTTGTGATCACACCGCCGTCATTGACGCCGACAAGCCCGCCGGTCACTGCCTGCGCAGACAAGACTGCGCCGGTCGCATAGGCGGCGGAAATGGAGGCGCCTTGCCCTGTGGCCTGGTTTTGACCGACCAGTCCCCCAACATATCCATCTGGACTGGAAACCGGCCCGGTGGCGTAGGCGTTGGAAATAAGGGCGGGATATCCGCCAGCGTCCGTATTCGACCCCACCAGACCGCCGGTCGCCCCGCCAGAGCCTGACACCGCGCCCGTGGCGAATGCCTGATCGATGCGCGCTGTGGCTGCGCCGCCGATATTTACGCCGACAAGGCCGCCGACACCGCCGTTCAGGCCGCTGACATCGCCGGTGGCGTAGACGGCAGTCAAGCTGCCGCCCTGGTTCAAGCCCACCAACCCGCCGACGTCGCCGACGGCGCCGCCGGAAACCCTTCCTGTGGCGTAGGCGTTATTGATGCTGGAGAGCCCGCCATTGGAAAAGGTGTAGCCGACCAGACCGCCCACATATCCGCCAGTGGCCGAGGTGGTCACCGCCCCGGTCACATAGGCATGACGGATGGTCACCCCGCCGGATCCTGAATCCACCATCCCGACCAAGCCGCCGACAATGAGCCCATTGCCGGTCACATTGGCGCTGGAATAGACATTTTCGACGACGGCCGGGGCGCCGGACTCATCGGAGATTGCGCCGGCGACCGCGCCAACCTGGTTGTTGCCCGTCACATATCCGCCAAGGAGGCCAAGGTCGCGGACGCCGCCGTAAATGCTTGAAAACAGACCGACATTGTCATTGTTCGCGTTGATGGTCAGGTTGGTGATGGTATGGCCCAGGCCCTCGAAGATCCCTCCAAAATGGCTGACCAGCGCGTTGCTGAACTGAGCGCCGTCAGCCGTGCCGGTTCCTGTCAGGCTGGCGGCCAGCGCGAAATTGCCATTGCTGTTCGCCGGGATGTCGCCGATGTCGGTCAGGCTGTAGAGCAGCGTATAGGCGGCGCCATTGATTGTCAGAGAGCCGCCGACGCCGGTGTAGGAGACCTGGCCCCGGAAGCCGTTCGCGGTCAGGCCAAAGCTCAGAGCCCCGTCTGAACCTGAATTGCCTGAATTGGTTTCCAGGTCCAGCGAGCCCGCGCCGGATAGAGTGATCGGGGCCAGGATGTTCAGGCTGTGAAAGGAACTGATGGTCAGCTTGGCGCTGCTTGACCAGCTGATCGGGGCGTTGATCGTGATATCGCCGCTGGTGTCTCCAAGAACTGTGTTCTGGTTGGAGATGGCCACGCCGGGGCTCGCAGAATAGGCCCAGCTGGTGGTCTGGATCCGAACGTCGGCGCCGCCATTGAGCACGCTGCCAATGCTGGTCGCGGTCGACTGATTGACCCTCAGGGTGGCGGGATCCAGCAGCAATCGCCCCGCCTTGCCGTTTGGCGCCGACAGATCAACCGCTCCATTGAACGTCAGGCCGCCAGCCGCCGAGATTTCAGCTGATCCGCCGTCGCCGCCCTCGGTCCCGCCGCGTGCGCTCAGCGATCCAAGATAGAGGGTGTCGCCGGTCGACCAGATGCTGAGCGTCCCGCCGGGACCAGTCCTTACCGCATCGGCTTTGAGGATCGTGGCCGCGTCGATGGTTGTGAGCGTCGATTGAGGTCTGGAAAGGTCGCCATGAACGGGCCCGCCGATCTGGATCGTCCCACCTCCCGCCGCGCCGGACACATCGATCATGGCGCCGTCCAGCGTCACGCGGACGCCATCGACGCTGACGGATCCACCGACGCCCATCGGGGCAGGGGCCATGAGCGCACCGGACACGGTGACCTCGCCCCCCGTTCCGCCAGACAGAATGACCCTGCCATTCGCGCCTGACACCGCCGTCGCATCCGCGACGCCCGACAGGCTGACGGCGTTGCGCGCCGCGTTCAGGGCTGTCGCGGCGCGGATCTCGATGACTCCGCCAGCGGCGGAGAGCAGCCCCGAGCTATTGATCAGGGCGCCGGGGCCTGCCGCTTCAGTCGGAAGGGCGACCTGGATGAACCCGTCGCCCGACAGGTCCAGCGTCACGCGCTCGCCTGAGGCCAGAGCTACCTTGCCAAGAGGGGCGCTGATCACGCCCGCATTGTCCACAGCGCCCCCCATCAGCGCCGCATACCCCCCGCGTCCCAGGATCACCGCGCCGCTATTGCTGACGGAGGCTGAGCTTCCGTGACCGCTGAAGCTCCGGTTGCTCGCCATGAAATCGGAGTCGGAAATGCCGAGCGTGGACGCGACGAAGGCTCCGGCTATGATCAGGCCGGACTTCGAAATCACCACGCCGTTGGGATTGACCAGATAGACCTGCCCATTCGCATTCAGCGCGCCCGAAATCGTCGTCGCGGTGTCGCCGGTCACCCGGTTCAGCAGGGCGGCGGCGGCGTTGGGCTGGCTGATATTCACCGATGCGCCGACGCCGATTGAAAAGTCCTGCCAGTTGATCACTGCGGATTGAGACGTCTGGACGATGGTCAGCTGAGCGCCTGCCGTTCGGGACATCGAGACCTGACCCGCAGCAGCCTGACCGCCGGTGGGCAGGACCGGGTTTGCAGCCCTGGCGATCCCCATCAGGGCGGTCGAGCAAAGAAGCGCTGCTGAGAGGGGGCGCAGGGCGCGGAGGGCGCAGCCTGAAACGGGCTGAAATCGGATGGTCATTGCAGGGCCTCATGCAGCCCTAAGGAGGGCTTTTGGGTCATCAGATGCGTGTGACTGGGCGTTAGAACGTCACTGCGCCCGACAGGGTGACGCGATCCTGCGCCCCGGGCTGGTCGCTCCGCTGGCTGCGAGACAGCTCCACACTGAGGGAAGCGCTACGGCTGTTGGCGTTTGGCGCCGCACCCAGCCTCAGACCGACGCCGTAGGAATCGCCTGTGACGCGGGCGTGTTCCTGGGCGGTGGGGCGCTCGAGCCCGATCTCGCCATGAGCAATAAAGGCATAGGGCGCGATCAGATATCCATAGGCGCCCACGGCGTTCGCCCATGGCGACGACACTGCGCCGCGTAGGGCGTAGCCTTCATCGCCCTCGAGGGAGCCTGAATCGAAGCCGGAAAGCCCCGTCGCTGAGACGATCCCGATCTGTTCGGATGAGGCGAGAGCGCGACCGAAGCCGGTCTGACCGCGTGCAGCGCCATCAAAGACCAGGTGACTTGCCAATGGCTGGCTGTAGGCCAGGCTGAGATCAAGCTTGGAAAAGCGGGCGTCAGAGCCCTGCCTTGACAGGGGAATTGCCGATGTCGCTTCCGACCTGGTCCGTGCGCCGAGCACATCCAGGCCAAATCCGACCGCGCCATGGCCGTTGATCGAGGCGCGCCACGGCGTCAACCAGTAGCCGTCCGCCGAAAGCCGAACAATCCGCAGATGATCGATGGAAATCGGCGCCCCCAAAGGCGCATGGGCGCTCAACCACTCATTGGTCAGGTCAAACGCGGCGCCCAATGTCACGGTGCGATCGCGCGCCAGTAGAACGGGATAGGTCAGGCTTGCGCAATAGCGATCGAAAATGCTCTGAATCTGAAAGCCGTTCGTCTGCACCCGGGGGGTGGTGATCGATTCCGACAGTTCAAACGCAGCCGAAAGCCCATCCACGCCCAGTGGCGTCACCGCGCCCGCCGCCAAGGCCCGGTTGCGCGGATGAGTGCTGGTGAACCCGTCATTGGAGGCGCCGGGGTCTCCCGACAGCGATATATAGAGCTGTTCGCCATGCCCGCCCAGGCTGTTTTCTGACAGGTTGAAGATGGTCGCAGAGCGCCCTAGGGCTGAGCTGAGCCTATTGTCCATCGAGACCTGACCGGACAGGCGGACATGGCGAGCCTCTATAACCAGTTGGCTTCCGCCGAGATTTTCTCCGGCCAGGAGCGTCGACCGCAGGACGACGCCCGGGACCTGTCCCGCGAGCAAAAGCCGGCGCTGGAGTTCGCCAAACTTTAGATGATGCTGCCCGACAAGCGGTTGGAGCAGGGCGCCGATCCGCTGTCGCACGCCTTTGGGCAGGGATTGAACATCAACCCGTTCAATAAATCCGTCCACAACCGCGATCCGGGCGACGCCGCCGTCCTGCAGCGACTGGGGCGGCACGGCGACCCTGACCAGGCCATATCCCGCGGCGAAATAGGCTTTTTCCAGCCCCCGCGCGATGTCGAACAATTCGGCGACAGTGATATTACGACCGTTCAGTTGCGCCAGAAGGGCGTCGGTCGTCGGGGCCATGTCGTCAAACCCGCCATCGACACGCACCGAAGCCAGGCTGACTGAGAGAGATTCCGAACCCTCGGGCGACGCCACGCCTGCGCCGCCGGATATTCCAATATTGTGCGGCTCCGGTGCAGGTTGCGGGCGAAAGCTGGGCGGGACGATCTGAGACGCCGTCTGCGCGTGAACGTTGGAGAGAGGGAGCCCGCTTGCAACGACCATGACCATCACGAACAGAAGTCGTTGTGCAATGTGAGAATAGGAACGTCGATCTTGGCGTTGAATCATAGCTCGGCTCGTAATACGCTTTTAAGATGCATTTCATGAGATAACGGTCGAGTCAAACGCGCGACGGTTGAGTTGGTCGGGCTCGCAAATCGGCGCCTGAGCCGGAGATCTAGACGCGTGACGCAGTCTTGGTCGCCGCAGGACCTGGAACAGACGGGGGTTGGAACACACGACGCGGCGGAGGTGCAGCCTGTCAGAAGGACGTCAGGTGCGCGGTCATTTCTGTTTCATCGGGCCGGAGCGGGGTTCTCGTGACCTGCCTGCAGAAAGTGACGATAAGCAAGTCATTGTAATGTAGAGCTTATTTGGGCTGGTGGGCTCATAAAGCATTGATTTCGTTGAAGTCGTCGATTTTGAACTCCTGGTGTCGCCTCAGAGGTGGACCCCGCAATACTAAACAGAATAGCGATCTAGAAAAATTGAGCGGCGCGGACCGAAGGATAGGGGGGGCGGATCGCTTTGCGCCAACGGCGGTTGGCCGCCCGAATGGCGGCTTTGTGGCCTGATCCCAAACAGCGTTATCGACCCTAAGCAGACGCTCTTGAATCGCGGTAGGGACGGGAAGAGAGGTGCTGGGATTGCAATGACCTCTAGTGTTTGGGAACGTTGCGCCGGGCGTCGTTCCTGATGCAATCCAACCGGCAAGCTGCTTTCGACGGGTCGTCTGATGCTGAAAGTCTGGGGACGGCGAAACTCGCAGAATGTCCAGAAGGTCCTCTGGCTGCTGGGTGAGCTGAAGTTGGACTACGAGCACATTCCGGCAGGAGGCCCATTCGGGCGACTTTCGGACAGAGGCTTCGAGACCCTGAACCCGAACCGCCTCGTCCCCGTGATTGAAGACGACGGGGCCGCCATTTGGGAGTCCCATTCGATCCTTCGCTTTCTGGCGGCGAAGTACGGCAGCCCCCGATTTTGGCCGGAAAGTCCGTTGGAAAGAGCCGCGTTCGACCGTTGGATGGACTGGTGCCAGACGCTTTGGCAACCGGCGTTTCTGACGGGCGTCTTTTGGGGATATTACCGGACACCCGAGCCACGCCGTGATTGGGAGGCGATTCGAG
>CAIOJR010000214.1 GCA_903858685.1 uncultured Caulobacterales bacterium
AGCCGGTCGATCAGGGCGATGGGGGCGTCCGCCTCGCCGCGGTGCTGGTAGCAATAGGCCGCCAGTTGCAGGACGGCCAGTTTCAGCGGCGCGGGCAGCTGCGCCGGGTCGCTGGTCAGGCCCGCCGTATAGACGATCCTGAGCCCGGCGGCGCGCGCCGTAGGCTGGCGCATGGCCAGCGTCGTGGCGGCGATCTCGCCCGGAAAGGCGCCGATAATGGGCCGGTAATAGGCCGGGTCCACCTCGGTGGCGACTCCCGTCCCATCGGTCGTCTCCACCAGGCTCACGCCCTGCAGAGGCCCCGTCAGCAGGAAAAGCGATCCGTCCGGCTGCACCGGCGCCCAGGCGTCGCGCACCTCCTGCCAGGTGGTGGTGATCAGGGTCTGGCCGGTCTCGCGCTGCACCTGTTCGTGCGCAGCGGCGATCAGGGTGGCGAGGGCCGAAGCGTCGTCGGTCTGCGAAATGCGGAGATAGGCCGCCAGATCGGCGGGCGTGGCGGCCAGCGCGGCGGGAGGGGTGATCACGGTCAGGGTGGTCATGGCGCGTCGGTTCCATTCAGTGACGAAGGAAAGGGCCGTCGCCCGCACCGGACGCGTCCGGCCGCGGGCGACGGTTCAGTCTGCGGGGATCAGGAGACGCCGAACTTCAGCAGCTTGACGGCGTCCGACACCTGAACTGCGCCGCCGACGCGCTTGGTGGTGTAGAACAGCACATAGGGCTTGGCGGTGAAGGGGTCGCGCAGCACATTGATCCCCGCCCGGTCCACGATCAGATAGCCCTTCTCGAAGTCGCCGAACGCCAGGGAATAGCTGCCGGACGCGGGGTCGGGCATGGTCTCGACCTCCGTCACCGGATAGCCGAACAGGCTGGCGGGCTGACCGGCCTCTGCAGGCGGGGTCCAGATATAGTCGCCGATGGAGTCCTTCAGCTTGCGCAGCATGGCGGTTGTCTTCTTGTTCAGAATGAACCGGCCATTGGCCCGGAACTGGGCGCGCAGCGAATAGATCATGTCCTGGATCGGATCGGTGGAGCCCACGGCGGAGTCGACGCCGCTGGCGATATAGCCCAGCGTGCCCCAGGGCGTTCCGGCGGCGCCATTGGCCGCAATCGGTCCGCTCAACAGGCCGTGCGGCTGGTTGACGCCCGTGCCATTGATGAAGGCCTGCGTCTCCTGAAAGGCGAAGGCGTCTTCACACTCATGCGCCAGCCATTCGTCAATATCGACAATTGCGTCGTTCAGCAGGGCCTGGGTCGCGGCGGGCACGGCGTAAAGATCCGAGCACGGAATATCCAGATTGATCAGGGTCGGCGGCGCCGTTTCGGTGCGCGGCGCTGTCTCTGCGGCCCAGCCTGTGGCGGCGCCGGAAATGGAAAAGACCTTGCGATACACTGGCGCTGAAATGGTCTGCACCGAGCAGATCGCCCGCATCGGGCTGGAGTGCTGCAGCCTCTGGGTGATCGACTGTTCGGTTTCGGGCGGGACCAGCCAGCCGCCGCCGGTGGCGGCCGTGTCCTCGGCCACGCCCTTGGCCTCCAGCGCCGCTTCCTGGCCGGTCTTCATGTAGAGATCAAAGGCGGTCTTGCGCTCGCTGAACGGGGTGTAGGCCTTGAACTCGCCGCCGATCATGGGACGGCGCGCCTCGCTGGCGGCGCGCTCGGCATGGGTCTGAGCGGTCTGGATGGCGGCTTCGATGCGGGCCAGGGCGTCGTCGTGCAGCGGGTCGGCGCGCTTGACCTCTATGGCCTTGAGCCGGTCCTCATTGAGCGCCTTGAAGGCTTCGAATGCGGCCATCATTTCGTGCATCTGGGCGCGGATCTCCGGGGTGGAGGCGGCTTGCTTGGTCTCGGTCATGGGGGGTCCTTTGTTGGGGAAGGCTGTATCAGGCCGCCAGACCGGCCGGTCTTGCGGCGGCGACTGATGGGGGTCTGGCCACGACCCGAAGCCGGGCCTGTGGCAGCATGGGAAAGCTCACCAGAGAGACTTCCCAGAGGTCGATCTGGGTCAGGATTCGCAGTCCGCCCCGGTCCGGGCGGTGGGAGGCGACGGTGCGAAAGCCGATGGACAGGCCGTCCAGAGCGCCGGCCCTGACAAGGGCCGCGGCGTAGCGGGCCTGATGGTCGGTCTCGATGATCCGTCCACGGACAAACAATCCGCGTCCATCCTCGCGCACCTGATCCCACACCCCGACCGACGCCTGCGCCTCGTGCTGGTGCAACATGCCGATCATGGCTGCGGGGCGCCTGGCCAGGGAGGTTGCAAAGGCGCCGCGGGCGACCTCGTCACGGGCCAGGTCCGGCACGCCGAACAGCGAGGCGTAGCCTTCGATCACGGTCTGGCGCGGGCTCATGGACGGCGTCCCTGGTCCAGCGCCTTTTCGACCCGCTCCAGACTGGCGCGGGCGCTTTCGACCTCGGCCTCCAACCGGGCCAGTCTCTCTCCGATGGCGCTGGCGTGGTCGAGCCTTTGCTCCACCACGCTGATCCGCTCCGCCGCCGCGCCCGTCCAGATCAGACCAGCGCCCGTCTGGGCCAGAATCGCCACCACCACGGCCAGAGGGATGCGGCGGGCGCCGCTGATATCGATGCCGACAGGGCCCTCAGCCATGGCTGGCCTCGCTGGGCGTAGCGCCAAGACCGGCCATGCGGCGGCGCTCCTCATTGGTCAGGAAGGTCGCCGCATCCAGCCGCGCCCACAGGCTCTCCCGCTCAGCCGACAGGCCGGGGCACTGGTCGAAGTCGGGGCGGATCACGCAGTCCGCAAAGCGCGGCGCCAGCCAGGCCGTCATCGCCCGCGCCGCCCGCTCCGTCAGGGGCGCCACGGTCTGTCGCCAGAAGGCGCCATTGGCCTCGCTGAAATTGGCGTAGGCATTGTCGCCGGGAATGCCCAGAAGCTGCGGCGGCACGCCGAACGCCGAGGCGATCTCGCGCGCCGAGGCCGCCTTGCCCGCGATGAAGTCCATATCGGCGGGCGTCAGGGCCATGGGCTTCCAGTCCAGCCCGCCTTCCAGCAGCAGGGGCCGCCCCGCGCCGCTGGGCCCCGAATGCACCTCGCCAAGCTCCTGCTTCAGGCGTTCAAACTGTTCCTCGCTCAGCCGATCGCCGGGGCTTCGGCCGGTAAAGACCAGCGCGCCGGAGGGTCTGGCCGCATTGTCCAGCAAGGCCTTGTTCCAGGCGGCCGAGGCGTTGTGCACATCGATGGCGAAGGCCGCCGCCTCCAGGGGCGAAAAGCCGTAATAGTCGTCCGTTGGATTGAACAGTTTCAGCTGCAGCACCGGCATCCAGCCGTCGCTGCGTCGCGCCAGCCGCACCGCGCGTCCGGCGGCGCTGTACTCATAGGCGTCCGGCCAGCCGCGCGGCCCGGGACAGACCTTCATCCGGTCGGGCCGCAGCACGTAGAGCTCCTTCGGCGCGCCGGTTCCTGTGGCCTCCAGATAGGCGTTGCCCGAGGTCTGGAGCGATCCGAAAAAGGCCTCCATCAGGTCCGGCCCAGCCTCTTCCGGATTGGGTCGGGCCAGCAGAAGTTGCAGGGGATGATCCGGCGCGCGCTCGCCCTTTTGAAACACGATCAGCGGCACGGAGGCGGCGGCCTCTGCGACCATGCGCACGCATCGATAGACCACCGGATTGCGCGCAAAGCCTTCACGCGCCAGGGCCTGATAGTCTCTCGGCGTCCAGCGCGCCCGGCCCGCCGTGGTCAGGGCCAGCAGCTTGCGGGTGGCGGAATCCTTGATCTCCGGGGCTTGCGGCGGCTGGGGCGGCGCGTGCGCCGTCGCGCGGCGATGACGCCACGATGGGAAGAGGGGCATGGTCAGGTCCTTGTGGTGTGTGCGGGGCGCGCAGCGCCCCTCTGGCTAGAGTCGCGCCACGCGCGGTCCCGGCCCGGTGTTCAGGAGAAGTTCGCTCAGGGCCCAGACCAGCGCATCGGCCCGGTCCGGACTGGCGCCGTCCGCGGCCGGCTCTGTCGAGCCGAGCGCGAGCAACTCCTCCTCCAGCGCGGCCAGATCGGGGGCGTGGCTGATGCGGCCCTGCTCATAGAGCGCAGCCACCGGCTCGGCCCGCATCCGTTTGGAGCGACTGGCGTGGACCAGGGTCACCGGAACCTGACAGCCCGCCATGACCAGAAGCGTGCGCACCATCTCGCCGCCCTGATTGGCTTCGGCCACGATCCGGCTGACCCGGAACTCCGCCGCCGTGGCCGCCGCCCGTCCGGCCCAGGCCAGAGGCGACAGACCACTGGCCGTGCGGTCGGCGATCACATGGGCCCGGTCGGCCAGCCGTCCGGCCACGACCATGCCGCAGGCGTCGCCATGGGCGCTGGCCGTCGGATCTACCGCCAGCACGATGCTGTCATAGCGCTCCGGCGGGGGGCGGCGCAGACGGGCGAAGTCCTCCGCCCGCCACAACGCCGCCCCATCGACCTCCACCACCAGGCCTTCCAGCTCCTGAGCCGCCAGACGCGTGCCGCCATAGAGCCGGTCCAGCCCTTCCAGAAAGGCGGGCGACAGATGGTCGGCATTGGCTGCGGTTCCTGCCCGCGTCATGACCAGATCCGGCTCGGCCATCAGGCGACGCAGGGCCGCCACGGGCTTGGGCGTCGTGGTCACCACGGTCCGGGGCGCAGAGCCCAGCCTCAGTCCCAGTCTGAGCTGGCTCATCACCGCCTCCGGCTGGGGCCAGGCGCAGAACTCGTCCGCCCAGGCGTGATGGAACTGCGGCCCGCGCAGACTTTCCGGGTCCTCCGCCGAAAAGGCGTAGGCGATGGCGCCGCTGTCATAGACCAGTCGTCGACGCGAGCTTTCAAACCTTGGCCGGTCGTGGTCCGGGGCGATGGCGCGAAGGCCGGACGGCCCTTCGACCATCACCTCGCGCACATCGTGCAGGGTCGGCCCGACCAGGGCCAGCCGCGCGCCGGGTCTGGCCTGCGCCGCCAGCCACTGGGCGCCCGCCCGCGTCTTGCCCGCGCCGCGCCCGCCCAGAAACAGCCAGGTGCGCCAGCTATTTCCGGTGGGCGGCCGTTGCGCGTCGTGGGCGTTTAGCAGCCAGTTCCGGTTCAGCGCCGCCAGCTCCTGCGGCGTCATCTGCGCCAGCACGTCCCTTCGCTTCGAGGTCGCGAGCAATCCGTTCCAGTCGACGCTCGAGGGTGTCGCGAAGGGCTTCCAGCCCGGCGGGATCGTTGCTGAAGTCGTCATCCATGTCCGTCTCTTCGGGTTGGGCGGGATCGTCATGATCGGTTGGGGAAGACTGGCCCGCCCCGCGTCCCGTCGCCGCCCGGCGCGGGGGAGCGGCCGGGGCGTCGGGATCGGGGCGGGCCAGCTGACGGATGGCCTGACCGGCCTTGGCCATGGAGATCAGGGCCTTGGCGCGCTTGTCTGTACGCACGCCGTCCTCTGTCTCGGCGTCCCAGGCCTCAGCGGCCTCGATTTCCCGCATGAACAGCAGGGCGAGGCGGTGAGCGCCGGCGTCCATCATCTCGTCCACGCTGGGCGAGGCGGGCGACGCAGGGACGGCGGGGGGCGGGCAGGTCATGTCGGGGGTCTCCGTCATGTCCGTAGAATAGGCCCGAGACGGCAGGGGGCTGATTTATCCCCCTCGATTTTTCGCAACCGTTTGAATTCATGATGTTTAGAAAATGAAAATGGGAGGACAGGCTCTCCCGCCGCCGGCCCCGCCCGGGTGTCAGCGCAGGTGGGCGAGCCCGCTGATCAGGTGGATGGCCAGTCCCGCCACGCCGCCCACCAATGCGCCATTGATGCGGATATATTGCAGATCCTGTCCCGTTTGCAGTTCCAGCGCTCGCACCAAAGTCGCCTCGTCCCAGGCGCCGACCCGTTCCGTGACCAGGTCGGACACAGACGGTCTTTCCGCCAGAATGCGCTGTGTCAGGGCCTGCTGAACCGCCAGGTCCAGCGGCTCTGACAGGGCCCTGTCCGTTCTCAGGCGCGCGATCAGGCCGTTCAGGGCCTGTGCGATCAGGTCGGCCAGCGCCTCATCCTCGACGCCGTTCGCCACCTCTGGCCGGGTCAGGCGGTCCACGGCGGCGCGCGCGGCGGCGTCCAGAGCCGGACCCCTGGCCAGATCATCCTTCCAGCCCTGAGCCCGGGCGACCAGTTCAGGGTCGCTGGCCAGACGGTCGGCCATATCCGCGACCGAGCGGTCCAGCGCCAGCCGCCATGGATGGTCGGCCTGTTCCAGATCGCCCAGCAGGTTCTCCACGGCGCCGATGACCCGGTCCGCGAGCATCCTGTCGACAAAGCGCGGCGTCCAGCCGCCGCCATGGGCCGCCAGTTCGTCGCGCAACGCGTCGCGGCGGCTGTCGATGGCGCTCGCCACATAGCGCAACGTCGCCTCGCCTATCGCTCTGCTGCGCTCTGGAGTCCAGAACAGACGCAGCGCCGCGCTCGAGGTCTGACCCGCCGGCGCACTGGCCAGCGCCTCCTGCATCAAGGCCTTCAGTCCCGTTTCCAGCGCATGGCGCGGGGCGGCGCGCAACAGCCCGGGCGCGGCTCTGGCCAGCTTCCGCGCGAGCTCGTCGACCAGCGGCGCGCCGTCAAGGCTTTGCGCCGCCAGCACGTCCGCTAGCGCCGCCGACGCGCTGAAGCGCGCCAGCCCCGCCTGCACCAGGTCCGGGGACAGAAGCTGGTCCGAAATGAAATCGCCCAGCGCGCGTCCGATCCGCGCCCGGTTTCTCGGGATGATCGCGGTGTGCGGAATGGGCAGGCCCAGTGGGCGGCGGAACAGGGCGGTGACGGCGAACCAGTCCGCCAGTCCGCCCGCCAGACCGGCCTCGGCGAAGGCTTCCAGATAGCCGAACACCGGATGGACATGGCGCAGACGGGCCGCGATCAGGAATAGAGCCGCCATGGCCGCCAGAATGGCCAGGGCCAGCCGGCGCATGCGTGTCAGGCCCTGCTCCCGGATCAGGTCTGACGGGGCGGGCGCGGTGTCGGGGGCGGGCGAACTCATCGACCCGACCATAGGGCCTTTTGTTCCAATTTGCCTGCGGGAACAGAAAAAGGCGCGCCGGACATGTCCAGCGCGCCTGTCTGTCAGCGCAAACCCGTCTGAACCTAGCGGAAGAGCGACAGAAGCGAGCTCTTGGAGGCGTTGGCGATCGATAGGGCCTGAATGCCAAGCTGCTGCTTGGTCTGCAGGGCCGTGAGGTTGGCGCTTTCCTTGGCCACGTCCGCATCCACCAGATTGCCGACGCCCTGGGTGAGGGAGTCCTGCAAGGCGTTGATGAAGTTGAGGTGGGTGGTCAGGGCGTTTGACGAGGTGCCGAGCTTGGCTACAGCCGCGTTCACGTTGGTGATCGAGGCGTTGACCGTGGTCAACAGGGTCGAGGCCGTCGTGGACGTGGTGAAGGAGGCCGTGGCGGAGAAGGTGATATTGGTCCCGCCGACGGCCAGGCTGATGGCCGAGACCGTCAATTTGGCGGAGCCAGAGGCGTTGGCGAGCGCATAGAGCGTGGTGCCGCCGGTCTTGATCAGATTGGCGCCATTGAAGTCCGCATTGGAGATAATCTTGGTGATCTGGCCAATCAGAGCGCTCACATCGCTGTTCAAGGCGGTGCGGCTGGCCGTATCGAGCGAGGTGTCGGTGGCGGAGAGGGTCTTGGACTTGATCTGGTTCAACAGGTCGGAAATGGTCTGACCGGCCGATACCGCGACGTCCACGGTGGACTGCGAGCGTTGCAGTGACGACTTCACTGAATCGAGGCTTGAAATGGAGGCGCGGCTGTTCTGGGCGATGGCCCAGATGGCGCCATTGTCCTTGGCTGACGAAACCGCCAGGCCGGTGGAGATGCGATTTTGAGTTTGTTGCAGTTCGGTCGCGGTGTAGTTCAGGTTCTGAAGCGCGATCAGCGAACCGACATTTGTATTGATGCTGTTGTTAGACATAGTCTTGATCCTGTCTTCTTAGGAATGCCGACCACATTTTGTGTTCGGGAGCTTTTTGCTCGATCGAGACAGGAGCAAGGGCGGCGCCACAATCACCTTGGTTAAAAAAGTTAGGATTACTAATACGTTAGCATGTCTCTCAAGAGTGTCAGGTCGGCAAGCCCTGCCTCAGGCGGCAGAACTTGCCGGGTCTCCAGCCGTTTTTGCCGAGTCAAATCTGCCGGTCGGGACCGGTTCGGGCGACGGATCTAGCCTTGACTGACCATGTCTTTGGCGAATTCCAGGTCGAGCATCTTCAGGCGCTTGATCTCGTCTCGCATACGGGCGGCGGTCTCGAATTCGAGATTGGCTGCGGCCTCGCGCATCTTGTTTTCCAGGTCCTTGAGCGTGGACTGGAAGTTTGAACCGAGGAACGGCCGCGATTCTTCCGCCACGCCCGCCTCGATCGTGACCCGGTCGCCCTTTTCATAGGGGGAGTTCAGAATGTCAGAAATGTCGCGTCGCACGCTTTCCGGCGTGATGCCGTGCTCGGAATTGTAGGATTCCTGCTTTTCGCGTCGCCGCCGGGTTTCGGCCATGGCGCGCTCCATGGAGCCGGTGATGCGGTCGGCATAGAGCACGACCTGGCCGTCAATATTCCGGGCCGCCCGCCCGATGGTCTGAACCAGCGAGGTTTCCGACCGCAGGAAACCTTCCTTGTCCGCATCCAGAATGAAGACCCGTGCGCATTCGGGAATATCCAGCCCCTCGCGCAGCAGATTGATGCCGATCAGCACGTCAAAGGCGCCCAGGCGCAGGTCGCGGATGATTTCGATCCGCTCCACCGTGTCGACATCGGAGTGCATGTAGCGCACCCGCACCCCCTGCTCATGCATATATTCCGTCAGGTCTTCGGCCATCTTCTTGGTCAGGACGGTGACCAGGGAGCGCCAGCCGCGCAGGGCGGCGGCCTTGACCTCGAAGATGCAGTCATCCACCTGGCTGAAGGGGCGGCCGTCGGGATAGCGCGTCACGGGCCGCACCTCGACGGGCGGGTCGATCAGGCCCGTGGGGCGGATGACCTGCTCGACAAATACGCCGCCCGTCCGCTCCATCTCCCACGGACCTGGCGTGGCGGACACAAAGACCGACTGGGGTCGCATGGCGTCCCACTCCTCGAACTTCAACGGCCGGTTATCCATGCAGGAGGGCAGGCGAAAGCCGTATTCGGCCAGCGTGGATTTGCGCCGGAAGTCGCCCCGGTACATGCCGCCGATCTGGGGCACCGAGACATGGCTTTCATCGGCGAACAACAGGGCGTTTTCCGGCACATATTCGAACAGGGTGGGCGGCGGCTCGCCCGGCTGTCGGCCGGTCAGATAGCGGCTGTAATTCTCGATCCCGGCGCAGGAGCCCGTGGTCTCCATCATCTCCAGGTCAAACCTTGTGCGCTGTTCCAGCCTTTGCGCCTCCAAAAGCTTGCCTGTTTCAGTAAACCATCTGACCCGTTCCTCCATCTCCGCGCGGATATGGTCGGCGGCCTGTTTCAGGGTCGGGCGCGGGGTCACATAGTGGCTGTTGGCATAGATCTTCACCTGGGGCAGATCGGCGGTCTTCTTGCCGGTCAGGGGGTCGAATTCGGTGATCGCCTCCACCTCTTCGCCAAACAGCGAGATGCGCCAGGCCCTGTCTTCATAGTGGGCGGGGAAGATTTCGATCACGTCGCCGCGGCGGCGGAAGGTTCCGCGCGTAAAGGCCGCGTCGTTGCGCTTGTATTGCAGGGCCACCAGATCAGCCATCAGGCGCCGCTCGTCGACAATCTCGCCGATGGTGAGCGAGAAGGTCATGGCCGTATAGGTCTCGACCGAACCGATACCATAGATGCACGAGACGGACGCCACGATGATCACATCGTCCCGCTCCAGAATGGCGCGGGTGGCGGCGTGGCACATCCGGTCGATCTGTTCATTGATCGAGGAGTCCTTCTCGATGAAGGTGTCGGTACGCGGCACATAGGCTTCGGGCTGGTAGTAGTCGTAATAGGAGACGAAATATTCCACCGCATTGTCGGGGAAGAAGCTCTTGAACTCTCCATAGAGCTGGGCCGCCAGCGTCTTGTTGGGCGCCAGGATGATGGCCGGGCGCTGGGTCGCCTCGATGATCTTGGCCATGGTGAAGGTCTTGCCGGAGCCCGTGACGCCCAGCAGGACCTGGTCCTGCTCCCCGTCATTGATGGCGCCAACCAGTTCGCCGATGGCGCGGGGCTGGTCCCCCGCGGGCTCATAGTTCGACACCAGCTTGAAGGGGCGTCCGCCTTCAGACTTTTCCGGGCGCGCGGGCCGATGCGGCGTCCAGGCCGAGGCCCCGCCGGGGATCATGTCCATCACAAAGGTCGCCGACGCCTCTTCAACGCCAGTGGGGGTGCTTTTGCGGGGGGAACGGGCCATGAACACGAAGGTAAGCCGTCGCGAGCCGCACCGCTAGGGGGCGTGCGCAAGCAATGGCATGGGCGAGGACTTTTGAGCCCAAAACGGGGTTCCCCAACGCCGCTCACCGCCCAAGTGAAAAAGGGGCCGCTTGCGCGACCCCTCTGTCATTTCCGGTCCATGGGGCCCCGCCCTCAGGCCCTGGCGGGCCGACCCAGCAGGCGACGGACGCCGCTGTCGATGGGGTTGTCCACGCCCGCGCGGTGCATGATCACATATTGCTGCAGAATGGTCAGGGTTCCGCTCCAGGCCCAGTAGATCAGAAGACCTGACGGGGTCTGGGCCATCATGAAGGTGAACATGACCGGCATCAGCTGGTAGACGATCTTCTGGCTGGGATCGGCGCTGGCGGGCGGGCTCATGGAGGTGGAGAGCCACTGGGTGAAGCCGTAGAGCAGGGGCCACACGCCGATGTGCAGGACCCCGCCCAGAACGCCGCCGACCAGAGGCAGGCTGGCCGGGTTCCAGGGAATGAGGCCGAACAGGTTGACAAAGCTCGTCGGGTCCGGCGCGGACAGGTCGTGAATCCAGCCGAAGAACGGCGCCTGACGCATTTCCGACGACACCCACAGCACCTTGGACAGGGCGTAGAGGATCGGGATCTGCACCAGAATCGGCAGGCATCCGGCCAGCGGATTGACCTTTTCGCGCTGATACAGGGCCATGGTCTCCTGTTGCTGCTTGGCGGGATCCTTGGCGTACTGCTTGCGGATCTCTTCCATCTGCGGCTGGAGCTTCTTCATCTTGGTGGCCGACTGGAAGCCGCGATGGGCGAGCGGGAACAGGGCGATCTTGACGACCAGGGTCATCAGCAGGATCGACACGCCCCAGTTCAGGGTCAGGCCGTGGAAGGTCGACAGGAGCCAGAAGATCGGCTTTGTGATGAACCACAGGAAACCCCAGTCCACCGCATCGTCAAAACGGGGGATGTTGAGGTCCTTTGCATAGGCGTTCAACAGTTCGACCCGCTTGGCGCCGGCGAACAGGCGCCGCGTCTCCACGATCGAGGCGCCGGGCGCCACGGTGCGGGCGGCGCTGACATAGTTGGCCTCATAGACATCGGTCCCGCCGACATTCGACAGGCGGAAGCCCGCCTTCACCGGCTCGCTCTGGTCGGGAATGATGGCGGAGAGCCAGTATTTGTCGGTGATCCCGGCCCAGCCGCCCGTGGTCGGCAGGACGACGTCGCCCTTGTCCTTCCAGTTCTTGTAGGCTTGCAGCTTCAGTTCGTGCTTTTCGCCCAGCGCGCCGACGCCGCCTTCATGGATCAGGATATTGGGGGTCAGATGCGGCTTGCCCTGACGCTGGACCGAGCCATAGGCGGCCACGGTCACCGGTTGGGCGGTATGGTTCACCAGCTTGTCCGTGACGGTGAACATGAAGTGTTCATCGACGGCGATGGTGCGCTCGAAGATCAGGCCCTGACCATTGTCATGGGACAGGACGACGGGCTTGCCGGGCGACAGGGCGGCGCCCGCGCTCGACGTCCAGACGGTCTGGGGCGAGGGCAGGCCCGGCGCGCCGATCCAGCCGAAATCCGCAAAATAGGCCCCCGTCGTTCCTTCGGGACGGAACAGCTCTTCCGGACCCGCGCCCTTGTCCAGGCTGACCGGGTATTGGCGCAGGAACAGATCGTCCACGCGCGCGCCGCGCAGCGAGACAGAGCCGGTCAGGGCCGGGCTGTCCAGCCGGATGCGGGGCGTCAGGGACAGGGCCTGATCGCGCGTGACAATCGGGGGGGCGGCGGCGGTGGCGGCCGCGGCGGCCAGTTGCTGCGTCGCCGCCGCGCGCGACTGGGCCATCGCCAGTTCGCGCTTCTTCTCTGCGGGTTGCAGCACGAAGAAATTGTAGGTCAGCAGCATCGCCATGGCGATGACCACGAACAGGAACGTATTGCGGGAGTTCTCTTGTTCCATCAGGCGCTTCTGCTGGGGATTGTTATGAGCGGACGATCTTGACGCGGGGCCGGACGCCGATTGGCGCCCAAACCCGCCGGACAATGCGGCGACCGCTTATCCGCGCCCACACCGCCAGCGTCAAGCAAGGCTTTGCCTTCCAACTGCGGGGTGACGCATTTGTCGGCGCTGTGTGGACGAAATGGCTCAGGCTCTGGGCTTGCGGAACTTCAGCACGAAGGTGTCGGTATGGCCGCGGATGGAGCCGTCAAACACGTTGGCCGTGTGCGGGTCGGCCGGATTGGCCAGACTGTTTGAAACATCCTCGAGCACGAAGCCCGCCGCCTGCACCTCTGTCTTGACCGTTTCAATGTCGATGCGATGCAAGGTGTTGGTGTCGCGCAGGCCCGAGCCGGATTCAGCCTGGTGGTCTATGACCATATAGAGCCCGCCCGGCTTCAGCGCATTGAAGATCGCCTTGTTGGCGCGGCCTATGTCGGCCGGACCCATGAAGGGATCGTGC
>CAIOJR010000215.1 GCA_903858685.1 uncultured Caulobacterales bacterium
GAACAAGGGCATCGACAGAACGGCAATGGTGATCGCTACGACCTCGTTCGGATTGAAGCCAAGTCCAATGATGAAGATCTTGCCCAGAGCAAAAATGGCCAGGATCAGGGCCAGAAAGGGCGAGAAATACCGTCGACCGACGGCCGCCCGGGTCAGTTGGACCAGTGTGAGCCAGGTCACCAGATAGGGGATGATCGACCCTGCATTCAGAGCTGAGATGTCCAATAGCGATTTTATGGCGTGATAATATTTGTGCATGTCAATGACAGGCACATAGGGGAACAGCTTGTAGGCGCCCAGGGCGCCGATCATCATGAGCGGCGTTGGGCGGATGCTTTCGGCGATCTGCACCTGACCCTTGGTGATCTGGGTCAGATAATTGCCGATGATCAGCATGGCGGCCACCGCGCCGCAGGTTGTTCCGGTGACATTGGCCAGTATGTCGGTCAGTTCCTGATCGCGGCCTGTGTCATAATACTGGGTCAGTTCGACAAAGGTGCTGAGCGCTACGCCCATGCCGATCGAGATGGCGTAGCGGTTGATCAGGGGCAGGCCCTCCTTCTTCAGGGCGTAGAAGCCGAAGAAGCCCAGCGGGGTGTAGAGTAGGATATTGGCCAGGAAGTCGCCTCTGCCCGGCTTGTTGCGCCACGTCTTGAGAAGATCAAGAAAGGGTCCGTCATGATCCAGCGGGCCGTGGAAGGCGAACGGATAGAATGAGCCGTAGAGGATCACCATGGCGATGATCAGTACGGCCCAGCCGGTATTGGGGCGGAAGATGTTTTTCATCGGTGCGCCTTCGTCCTAAGCCGCGAGCCTGACGGTCGACGCCGACGCGTTCTGGGCAAGGAATGTGGTAAACACCCAGACCAGCCAGATGGCCTTGGAATGGTCGCCCGCGCCGCTCATATGGCTGCGCACCAGTGTTTGCAGGTTGGCCAGATTGATGACTCCCGATGCGATCAGGTGCGGGTTTGTCGCCAGCCCCTCCACATCGGTCTTCAGCGGCCCGCGCAGCCATTCCGCCAGAGGCAGGGTGAAGCCCTGCTTGGGGCGATAGAGCAGGTCATGCGGCAGGCGCGATTCCAGCGCCTTTTTGAATACGGCCTTGCCCCCCCTCTGGCGGGTCAGTTTTTCGGAAGCCGGCAGGGAGAAAGCCCAGGCGAAGAAGTCGGCGTCCAGCAGGGGCGCCCGCAGCTCCAGCGAATTGGCCATGCTGGTCCGGTCCACCTTGGTCAGGATGTCGCCGGGCAGATAGGTCTCCACATCGGCATACTGGGCGCGCTGCAGGGGATCGAGCTTGTGGTCCACATTGAACGGCGTGCGCACCACGTCGGCGGGATCATAGCCGCCCTGCGCCTTGCGGAACTCCGGCGACAACAGGGCGTGGCGCACATCATGGGGCAGGGCCGACACGCTGTGGAAATAGGCGCTGGCGCCGTCGAGGGAAAGTTCGCGCAAGGTGGCCTTGGCGCGCAGGGGCCGGGGCAGCCAGGCGCCTCTGGGATAGAGGTCCGCCATCAGGCCCAGAACCGCCTTGCGCACGGGGGCGGGCGCCAGAGCGCGCAGCTTTTCCTCTGCATTGTGGAAGGCGTAGCGGCGGTATCCGGCCAGAGCCTCGTCCCCGCCGTCGCCGGACAGGGCGACTGTCACGGAGCGCCTGGCCTGCTGGCAAACAGCGAAGGTCGGAATGGCGGAGATGTCGCCGAACGGCTCGTCAAAGATTCCGCCCATGCGCGGCACAAGACTGAAGTCGCCCGCATCAACCTGCCGCAGGTCGTGTTTCGTCCCATATTGCTTGGCGACCGCCAGGGCATAGGCGGACTCGTCAAAGGCCTTTTCCCCAAAGCCGATGGAGAAGGTATTGACCGGCTCGCTCATATCGCCGGCCATCAGGGCGACAATGCCGCTGGAATCCACGCCGCCGGACAGGAGCGCGCCCAGGGGCACTTCCGACATCAGGCGGCTCTTCACCGCTGCATTCAGGCGTTCGATCAGCTCCAGCTCCGGGTTCGGTCCGGTCTCGCACATATGGTCGAGCAGGTTCCAGTAACGCCGGATGCGCGGCGCTGAGCCGCGCTTGATGACCATGTACCGGCCGGGGGCGAGCTTGCGGATGGCCCTGTAGATGGTCTTCGGGTCCGGCACATAGCCATAGGCGAAGAAATCTTCGACCGCCTCATTGTCCAAGGTGCGGTCAATGTCTGGCACGCACATCAAGGACTTGATCTCAGAGCCAAAGGCCAGGCGGCCATCCGGGCTGATGACATAGTGAAGCGGCTTTTTGCCAAAACGGTCGCGTGCCATGAACAGGGTCTGGGCGCTTGAGTCCCAAAGGGCGAAGGCGAACATGCCGCCAATCCGGTCGACCAGTCCCTCGCCCCAGATGCGCCAGCCCTGCAACAGCACTTCGGTGTCGCTCTGGGTCTGAAACACCGCGCCGAGGGCTTCAAGCTCTGCGCGCAGGGGTTTGTAATTATAGATTTCGCCATTGAAGGTGACGGTGACGACGCCGTCTGCGGTACTCATCGGCTGGTGACCACCGCCCAGATCGATGATGGCCAGGCGGCGGTGCCCAAAGGCCACGCCGGGCGCTTCATAGAATCCGTCTCCGTCCGGCCCTCGGTGGGCCACAGCGTCGGTCATGTTCTGGATCAGTTCGCGCCCAAACCGATGCTCGCCCTGAGTATCAAAAAGGCCAGTTATGCCGCACATGGTGTCGCCCTGTAGGGTTGTTACACAATAGAAAGGATAATTGTCCGATACATCCGTCTTGCGCTGCGGACTTTAGCTGCAGGTACATCAGTAAGGGTAACTGAACCTTGGCCAAAATCCTCTTTCTTGCGCATCGCCCGCCTTTTCCGCCGAATAAGGGCGAAAAAATACGCGCCTTCCACATTTTGCAACATCTGGTCCAGCGCCATCAGGTCTGGTTGGGCGCGCCCGCCGATGATCGGGCCGATCTGGAACATGTTGCGGCCGCGCGCGAGATCTGTGAAGAGGCGTGCTTTCCCTATCTGGGACAGGTGAGACGCAACCTCAATATGCTGGCGGGCGTCCTGAGCGGTGCGCCGCTGAGCGTGTCACGCTTCCACCATCCTCATTTGCAGGCCTGGGTGAATGATGTGATGGACCGTATCAGGCCCGACATTGTCTATGTCTATTCCTCCGCCATGGCCCGTTACGTCCAGGACCGCCTGACGCCCAACTGCCGCATGATCATTGATTTTGTCGACGCCGACGCGGAAAAGTGGCGCGCCTATGCTCAGTCCGAACCCTTTCCACACCGTCTGATCTATGCGCTGGAGTTTCAGCGCCTGACGCGGTTCGAGCGCCATGCTCTGGAA
>CAIOJR010000216.1 GCA_903858685.1 uncultured Caulobacterales bacterium
CGGACATTCATGTGATCGCGCCATGGCGCGAATGGGACTTCAAATCCCGCGAGGCCCTGCTGGAGTTTGCTGAAAAGCATCAGATCCAGATCGCCAAGGACAAACGAGGCGAGGCGCCCTTCAGCGTTGACGCCAACCTTCTGCATTCCTCGTCCGAGGGAAAGGTGCTGGAAGACCCGGCGGTCGAGGCTCCCGAGTTCGTTCACATGCGCACGATTGCGCCGGAAGACGCGCCGGACACCCCGCACATCTTCACCCTCGACTTTGAAAAGGGCGATCCGGTCGCCATTGACGGCGTGGCCATGTCGCCCGCGACGCTTCTGACCCGTCTCAACGAACTGGGCCGAGACAATGGGATCGGCCGCCTTGATCTGGTGGAGAACCGTTTCGTCGGCATGAAGTCGCGCGGCGTGTACGAGACCCCGGGCGGCACGATCCTCCTGGCCGCGCACCGGGGGATTGAAAGCATCACGCTGGATCGCGGCGCCATGCACCTGAAGGACGAGCTGATGCCGAAATACGCATCTCTGGTCTATAACGGTTTCTGGTTTGCGCCGGAGCGGGAGATGCTGCAGGCGGCCATTGACTATTCGCAGACGTCTGTGACTGGCCAGGTGCGGGTCAAGCTCTATAAGGGCAATGTCTCGATCATCGGTCGCACCAGCCCCTACAGCCTTTACGATCAGGACCTCGTCACCTTCGAGGAGGGCAAGGTCGCCTATGATCACCGCGACGCCGGGGGCTTCATCAAGCTCAACGCCCTGCGTCTGCGGGTTCTGGCCAAGCGGAACCAGCGCTCCGCGCGCTAGGCGGGGCGCACTCGCGCGCCTTGAAAACTGCACGAATTCAACGACGCTCCGCTGTCAGGTCACAGCGGGGCGTTTTTGTCGGTGGCTGGATCATGCCCCGGGTGATTGGCGCTAACCCTAGGTAATTATTGAACATTGAAGCTAACATTTCAGCGGACATATGAATTATTTGATTGTTGCAAGTCAGGCGCAACCTATATCGCCCACTCAGCGGGAGTTGATCCCGGGGTTTCTGGGTTGGAAGTCATCTGATGAATCGCATTTTACTCACTGCCGTATCGTCCGTTGCGCTCATCTCCAGCGCTGCCTATGCCGACAACTCAACCGATACGGTTGAAGCGGTTACCGTTACGGCGCGCGATCAGGCGGGCCTGCTGGAGCGGCGGCCCGACGCCACTGTCTTTGGAATCGACAAGGCCCTGATCGACACTGCGCGGCAGGCGACCTTCGTCAGCGCCGAGACGCTGCAGCGCTATGGGGTGGAGGGCGTCAATGATCTAATTGTCGTGTCTCCCGGCGCTTTTACGGACAGCTATTACGGCGTGGCCGGCGCGCTCAATCTGCGCGGCACGCTGGCGGAGACCTATTTTCGAGGCTTCAAGCGGATCGAAGACCGGGGCACCTATCCGACCGAGCTGGGCGCAGCCGACCGGGTGGACATTGTGCGCGGTCCGGCCACGCCGATTTATGGCCCATCCAAGGTCGGCGGTTTCTTGAACTTCACGCCCAAGACTGCGCAGGGCGAGCACGGATTTCTCACTCAGCCTTCAGCCGATGTGACGGCCGAGGGCGGCTCTTATGACCATCAACGCATGACGGCGGATCTCGTCACGCCCATGACGTTGGGAGCCGCCCAGGGCGGGCTCTTCCTCTATGGCGAGGCGCAGGCCGATCATTCCTATTATAGCGGCATCTATCCCAGCCATCAGCTTGGCCAGTTATCAGCCGACTTTGATCTGGGCTCGGGCTGGACGACGGCCTTTGGCGGGCAGGTCTATCATTCAGATGGGGCGGTCCAGACGCCGGGCTGGAACCGCGTGACCCAGAGCCTGATCGATTCGGGTCAGTACCAGGCCGGGCGCAATACCTACATCACCGACGCCAACCACAATGGCGTCCTTGATCATGCTGAAGCGGACAGGGGCGTAACGTCAGGTACAGGCCTGATGACGGCCTATTTCGGCTTCACGCCCTCCACCGATCCTCGTTTTCAGCTGAACAGCGGTGCGGCGAGCGTCAATCTGAGTCCGCGCAAGGTGTTCGTATCGTCCGCCGATTTTTCACGAACTGACACCAACACCTTCTATGCCGATCTGGCGAAACGTCTGGGCGAGGGGCAGTCCCTGAAGCTGCAGCTCTTCTATGACGAGCTGTCGAACCAGCGTTTTGTATCCTACGGCTATCCGGCGGATTATCGGGCCAATGTGCTGGAGGCGCGCGCGAGCTGGACCCTGAAGCGCGACCTTGGCGAACTGACCACGGATACGGTGGCGGGCGCGGGCGTGCGGTTCTATTCCGGCACGCAGAAGGAGAGCTATAACGGGGGCTATATCTCGCTTGACCGGCGTGATCTCAGCCAGGGACCGAGTGCGACTGACATCTTCACCAGCCCTTTCAGCGATCCATCTGTAAAGTGGGAAACCGATGTGATCAGTCACTGGCGCGACGCCGGCGCCTTCGCCCTGACTGATATTGGCTGGCGCAGTTTTGATCTGACCGTGGGCGGTCGCTATGACGACTATGACGTCGTGGGTCGCGATGATGGATCCATTGTCTATGGCGCTGTCCAGGGGCGAAGCTATCAGCGCAAAGCCGGCGACTTCAGCTATTCCGTCAGCCTGTCCTGGAAGAGCCCCTTTGGCCTCATGCCCTATGTCACGACAGCCCGCACCGCGTCGCTGGAGCTGGGACAGGCCGGAGGCGTGGCGCCGCAACTTATTTCCGGAGGAAATTGGCTCACTGCCTCAACCCTGGGTGAGGCAGGCGTGAAGCTGCGCCTGTTCAAGGACGTGCTGACCGGTTCGCTGGGCGTCTACCGCCAGACCCGCACCCAGCTCAATCTTGGAAATTCGGTGGTGGGTACGCGCGCAGAGGGGACAGAGCTGGAGATTCGCTATCTCGCCACGAAGAATCTCAGCCTCACTTTTTCGGGCAATGTGCAACGCACCGATGTTGAAGGGCCGGACAACAGCCTGATCGCTGTTCCGCCGTCTGCGGTCGGCGTCTCGGGCGTGAATGGATATGGCGGGACCTATATTGTTTACGCCACATCCCAGCTTCGCCCTGGAAATTACGATCAGAGCCTGATTCCACACTCCGTCATGAGCTTGTATGGGGTCTGGACCAGTGACCGGCAGGCCTGGGGCCGGTGGGGCGCGACCCTGGGCACCACCCATGTTTCGCGCATGGCCTCGATCCTGCCCGGCGGCTTCGTCCTGCCCGACTATGCCACAGCCAATGGTTCGACCTTCATCGAACATGGGTCCTGGCGGGTCAGCGCCAATATCGACAATCTGACGGACGAACGCTACTTCACCCCCGTCGCTGACGTTTACGCTAATGTGGCTGTATTGCCCGGTGTCGGTCGTACCTGGCGGATCACCCTGAGGCGCAGTTTCTGATGACAAGCCCGATGTCCGATTTCGAACAGTCTGTGGAAGCGCCGGCTCTGGTCCAGATCGCCCGGCCAGGTGCGCAGGCCTATTTGGCTTTGGCGGGCCTTAGCATCCTGTTCTTTCTGATCACAGCGGGAACCTTCACTTCGCTTGGCGTCGCCTTGCCGGACATGGTGGCGCAACTGGGCTGGAGCTGGAGCCGGGCGGGCCTGGGCTATACTCTGCTGGCCCTGGCCTGCGGGCTCGCCAGCTATGCGCCGACCGTGCTGGTCCGCAGCCTGGGCGTGAGGGCCACGCTCCTGGCGGGTGGAATGTTCATGGGCGTCGGCTTTCTCCTGATGAGCCTGGCGGTCGCGGTCCAGCTCTATTGGATCGGGGCCATCCTGATCGGCGTGGGCTTCGCCCTCACCGCGATCATTCCCGGCACATTCGTATTGTCGCGGACGTTCAGCCATTCCTCCACCGCCATTGGCTTCTACTATACCGCAGGCGCACTGGGCGGCGTGGCGGGGCCTGTGCTTTACCGACTCGTGCGGGCGGCGGGCGAGGGCTGGCGCGACTACTGGCAGATTCTGGCCGCCGCCGTGACCGTGGCCGCAATTGGCGCAGCTCTGGCCATCGACCGCCGCGCCGATGCGCAGGCGCGCCAGCCCGAGCCGGTGGATCCGACTGCCGCCGACGGCGGATGGCGTGTGTCGGCGGCATTGCGCACGCCTCAGTTCTGGATCATCACCGCCGCCTATACGGCTTATCTTTTGTGCGAGACCTCGCTCAACGGCCTGTCCGCCGCCCATCTGACCAGCCGGGGCATGACGCCCGCCTTGGCGGCGGCGATGCTGAGCCTGCAGGCGCTCGTCAATGTGGCGGCGCGAGCCGGCGCTGGCTGGCTGGCGGACCGGATTGCACCGCGCCTGTTGGCGATTGCCGCTCTGGCGCTGGTGACCGTCGGCATCGCCACCCTGGCGGTTGGAAAAGGAGAGATGGTCGTGGCGCTGGCTGTGACCGCGGTCGGGATCGGCTACGGCGTCAGCTATCTGGCGACCACGGTCATGCTTCTGAACGCCTTTGGCAAGGCGCGGAATCTGGAGCTGATGTCGCTCATGTGCCTGGTCTCCACGGTCGCCGCCGCCGGCCCCTTCATCGGCGGTCTGGTCAAGGATGCGTCGGGAGGTTTTGCTCCAGCCTTTCAGCTGTTCGCAGGCGTGTGCGCCATTGTGCTGGTGGGCCTTGTCTGGATGAAGCCCGCGCAGAGGCTGAGCGTCTAGAGTTTCCAACGAAGTGGACACCGGTTCGTCGTAGAAAATGCTCTAATTATATGGGGTTATGAGCAAAATCCGATCCAATCAGATCGGATTTTGCTCTAGTCGAACAGATCGGACTTCTGAGCAGACGTCGCGCCAGGCCCTGGGGCGGCCTTGCGGCTGAGAAGAAACAAGGCCGATTCCGCGCGCCAGTTTTCGATCGGCGAGTGGCAATCGATCGACCGCGCCGGCTGGCCTGCCGAGAGGGCGGCCGCGGCCTCGATCCTCAGGTCCAGTTCGTCGCACAGGACCGTAAAGTCCTTGAGCGTGCACAGGTGGATATTGCTCGTCTCATACCATTGCACCGGCAGGGCCTTGGTGTCGGGCATTCGGCCACGGGCCAGAAGCATCAGGCGCACGCGCCAGTGGCCGAAATTGGGGAAGGACACGATAGCCCGCTCCGCCAGTTGCAGCAGATTGGACAGCACCTGTTTGGGCGCGCGCACCGCCTGAAGCGTCTGTGACAGGACGGCATAGTCAAAACTTCGGGGAGGAAATTCCGCCAGGTCCCGATCGGCGTCGCCCTGCATGACGGGAAGGCCGCGCGCCAGACAGGCGCTCACCCCTTCGGCGCTGATCTCTATGCCGCGTCCGTCGACGCCCTTTTCATCGCGCAGCATCTGCAACAGTTCACCCGTGCCGCAGCCGACATCCAGCACGCGCGCGCCCGGACGCACCAGACGCAGGATTTCACGAAAGTCCTCGCGCTGGGATGGGGGCAGAAGATGGGCCATGCTTACACGCCCCGCTTTTCGGCGGCGGCTTCCAGAAAGCCCGCCAGAACATCGCGCATGACCGGTTCGTCCAACAGGAACGCGTCGTGGCCCTTGTCGGAATCGATCTCGACAAAGCTCGCGGGCGCCCCGGCGGCATTGAGGGCGCGGACGATATTGCGGCTCTCCGGCGTCGGATAGAGCCAGTCGGACGAGAAGGATAAGACGCAGAACCGCACGCCCGCCGATTTCTGGAAGGCCAGGGACAGCTTGCCGTCAAAGCGCTGCGCCAGATCGAAATAGTCCATGGCGCGGGTGATGTAGAGATACGAGTTGGCGTCGAACCGATCTACAAAGGTCGAGCCCTGATGGCGCAGATAGCTTTCGACCTGAAAATCGGCGTCAAAGCCCCAGGACAGCCCGTCGCGCTGCAATTCACGCCCGAATTTTCGTTGCAGGGCGGTCTCCGAAAGATAGGTGATGTGCGCCGCCATCCGCGCGACCGACAGTCCCTTTTCCGGACGCACAGACTGGCTTGCATACTCACCGCCACGCCAGTCGGGATCGGCCATGATGGCCTGACGTCCGACCTCGTGAAAGGCGATGTTCTGGGCCGAATGGCGCGCGGCTGTGGCGAGCATGACGCAGGAAAACATCCGCTCCGGATAGGTCGCCGCCCATTCCAGAGCCTGCATGCCGCCCATTGAGCCGCCGACCACGGTGAACAGCGTGTCCACGCCAAGCTGGCTGACCAGCATGGCCTGTGCGCGCACCATGTCGGCAATGGTGATGACGGGAAAACTCAGTCCATAGGGCCGGCCCGTCGCCGGATTGATCGAGGACGGTCCGGTCGAGCCCATGCAGCCGCCCAGAATATTGGAGGAAATGATGAAAAAGCGCTGCGGATCCAAAGTCTGGCCCGGGCCGACCAGCGTCGGCCACCAGCCCGGACGCCCTGTGGTTGGGTTGGGGCTGGCCACATACTGGTCCATTGTCAGGGCGTGACAGATCAGCACGGCGTTTGAACGGCGCGCGTTCAACTGGCCATAGGTGCAATAGGCTATATCGACATCATGCAGCATCTGGCCGGAGTCCAGCCGCAGGGGCGCCATTAGCCTTGCAACGCCGTTGGTGTGGGCGGTTTCGCGCCGTTCGCTGATGTCTTTGGCCTTAAGGTTCATAACCTGCTTAGGTCGACATATTTCGCGTCGTGTCAATCATTTGGGCCATATGCGCGGCTTCACGCCACGGTGCTGTTGATCCGCGATCGCATCGAATTTTGCTTGCCATGGCGGGTGAGAAAAAGGCATGGTCACAACCTCGAACGTTTTGTTAACTCTTTGTTAACTTTCACCGAAGTTCTCGGCCCATACGTCCCCTCCGTCGCTTCAGCGCCGGACCGGGCGGCAAGACCATGAAGGACTGATGTCGCCAAGCCTTGATCGCCTGACGAAGGGCCAATCCAGCTTCCTCTTCCGAACCGCAAGCGCCGCCGGTATGGCGGGGCTCATGGCCTTATGCGCCCTTTTTGTGCAGCATCACGGTCTGGGCTGGGCCGACGCCCGGTCGCCAGGCGCGGCTCGGACAGGCTCGATCACGCCGCCTGCATCGGCGGCCAGACCGGGACGGGTCGAGCTTCGGCGGGGAGAGACCCTGATCGGCGCCCTGCAACGCGCGGGCGCATCGGTTGATGAGGCCCATTCTGTGGTCGCCGCCCTGTCGCCGAACCTCGATGTGCGCAAGGTGCGCGCCGGGCAGGTTGTGGATCTGGCGTTCAAGACGTCAAACCCAGGCGCTGCGTTGCAGCTTCAGGGTCTGTCGCTCAAGACTGGCCCGGTCAGCACCGTGTCCGCCTGGCGCGTGGCGAACGGCGCCTTCGCCAGCCGAAGCGTCTGCGAAGCCACCCGCCAAGAGACGGCGGTGGCTCAGGGCGCCCTGAAGGACAGCCTCTATCTGGCCGCCCAGCGGGCGGGCGCGGACGGACGTCTGGTGGCGGAGGCGGTGAAGCTGTTTTCCCACCGGATCGACTTCAGCCGCGATCTGCGCCCTGACGATCACTTCAAGCTGGTCTTTGATCGCAAGGTGGCCGAGGGGGGGCGCACCGTGGAAACCGGCGGTCTGGTCTATGCTGAACTGGAAGCCCGGGGCAAGGTGACCCGGCTTTATAAGTTCAGCCACGACGGCAAGACGCAGTTCTTTGACGAATTTGGCAAGAACATCAAAGGCTTTCTTCTGAAAACCCCCGTAGACGCCGCGCGTGTCACCTCAAGCTTCGGTATGCGCTTCCATCCGGTGCTGGGCTATACGCGCATGCATCAGGGCGTCGATTTCGGCGCCTCGACCGGCACGCCGGTCTATGCGGCGGGCGACGGGGTGGTGCAGGAGATGAAATGGGCCGGCGGTTATGGCCGCTGGCTCAAGATCAGCCATACAGGCGGATGGTCCACGGGCTACGGCCATCTTTCCGCCTATGCGCGCGGCCTGCGCGTCGGCGAGCCTATTCGCCAGGGCCAGGTGGTCGCCTATGTGGGCATGACCGGTTTGGCGACCGGGCCGCATCTGCACTATGAGATCATGAATCATGATCGCAAGCTGGACCCGCGTAAGGTCAAACCGCAGGAGGCCTCGATCCTCGGCGGGCGAGAGCTGGCGGCGTTCAATGCGGAGAAGTCCCATATAACGCAACTCATCAGCGCCGCTCTGCATCGCGCCGCGACGCCCGTTCGCACAGCGCAACTGGCGCCAAACATGACGGGCGGTTCCAGTGATGGCGGCGGGCTCTAGAAAAACCCGTCCATGAGTGTTTAAACCGGTGGCATGAACGCGTCTCAGTCTCTTGGTCGTAGAACCCTCTTTGCGGAGACGGAGCCGTTCTCGTCGGGCTGGATGCCGACCGACGGGCCGCACGAGATCTTTTACGAGGAATGCGGCCGGAAAGACGGACGCCCCTGCGTGATCCTGCATGGCGGCCCTGGCGGCGCCATCAATCCCACCATGAGGCGTTTTTTCGACCCATTGAAGTGGCGCATGGTGCTGTTTGACCAGCGCGGCTGCGGGCGATCGCGTCCTAATGCCAGTCTGGACGACAATACGACCTGGACCCTTATCCAGGATATCGAGCGCCTGCGGGAGCGGCTAGGCGTCGAGCGCTGGACCGTGTTTGGCGGGTCCTGGGGCTCCACCCTGGCGCTCGCCTACGCCATCGCCCATCCTGAGCGTGTTGAGGCGCTGGTGTTGCGCGGCGTGTTTCTGCTGACCCAGCGTGAGTTGAGCTGGTTTTACCAGGACGGGGCGTCGATGCTGTTTCCTGACGCCTGGGAGCGGTTTCTGGCCGCGATTCCTGAGGAGGAGCGCGGCGACCTCATGGGCGCCTATCACCGCCGCCTGACCCATCCGGACCGACGCATTCAGGCCCATGCGGCGACCGCCTGGGCCCAGTGGGAAGGAGACACCATCTCCATCCGGGGACCAGAGGCGCGGCCGTTCAAATTCAATGACGTCGACTTTGCCATCGCATTCGCCCGGATCGAGTGCCACTATTTCATCAACGGCGGTTTCTTTGAGAAGGATGGCTGGATCCTCGACCAGATTGACAGGATCCAGAACATTCCCGGCTGGATCGTGCAGGGCCGATTTGATGTGGTGACCCCACTGGAAGCCGCCTGGAAGTTGAAAAAGGCATGGCCGGGAGCCAAGCTGGACATCATCTGGGACGCAGGGCACGCCTCTACCGAGCCTGGCGTGATCGACGCCCTGGTGCGCGCGACCGAGCAGGCCGCGCGCCTTTAGGCCAGCCAGATCATCATCCGGGTGTTTGTCGGTTTTAGCCGCGCATTGCTCTGCCTTGGGCGGATCTGGCCCGTATAGAGAAAGCCGACCTTTTCCAGAACGCGGCCGGAGGCGGGATTGTCCGTAAAATGGCCTGACGCGACGGCGCGAACGCCGCGCGCCCTGTGCGCCCAGTCCAGCAGTCCGGCCGCGGCTTCGGTCGCAAAGCCCATGCCCCAGAAGGTGCGGCCGACCCAGTAGCCGATTTCGGGCCACGGGTCCTCACGCTGGTGCAGTCCGACCATGCCCATGGGACCCCAGCGCGGATGCTCGATCAGCAGCGGCAGGTCCAGATGGGGGTCGGCGCGTTCAGCCATGGCGACAAAGGCGCAGGCATTATCCAGGCTGTAGGGGTGGGGGATGCCGGACGTCATGCGGGCAATGTCCACATCATTGACGAGGTGGAAGATGCTTTCCACGTCCTGCGCCTGCGGCGGGCGCAGGGTCAGTCTTTCCGTCCCGATTTCGGGCTTGAGCGTCAGTCCGAACATTTCGCCTCCCCTCTGGTCGGATTCGACCGGATTTTCACCGCGGGGAAACGAAAACGGGGAGCCCGGTGACCCGGACTCCCCGCAGATATTTGCGATCCGGATCGTGGGTCTTGCCCAGGCGATCCAGAGTCTTTTGCCCGGATTCGCCTATTCGGCGGCCTCTGCAGCGACCTTCGGTTCAATGTTCACATAGGTGCGGTCATCCCGCTTGGTCGTGAACTTGACCGAACCCGTCGCCGTGGCGAAGAGGGTGTGGTCGCGGCCGATGCCGACATTGACGCCCGGCCAGAACTTGGTGCCGCGTTGACGCACCAGAATGTTGCCGGCCAGCACCTGCTCGCCGCCATACTTCTTGACGCCAAGGCGCTTGGACTCAGAATCGCGACCGTTGCGCGAGGAGCCGCCTGATTTCTTGTGAGCCATTTTGCTCTCCTAAACCTTCAGGGACGCCGGATCAGGCTTCAGAGCCCGCGTCGCCTTCCGGCGCAGCGTCGCTCTTGGCCTTCTTGGCGCGGGTCTTCTTCGGGGCGGCCTCGACGGTTTCCACCGCCGCAGTCGCCACTTCAGCCTCGGCTTCGGCAGCCTTGGCCTTGGTCTTCTCCGGGACCGGAGCGTCTTCGGCGACCACTTCGGTCACTGAAGCTTCACTGCGAGGGGCCAGACCACGCGCACGCGCGTCCAGCACGGCCTTGGGGGTCAGGTCGACCACGCCGTCCCACTTTTCATTGAGCTTGCCGGCTTCCAGGCCGGTGACGCGCAGCACAGTTTCCTGCTGGCGGTGGCCGCGGGTGCGGCGATAGCCCTGACGGCGGATCTTCTTGAAGATCTTCACCTTGTCGCCCTTGCGGGTTTCAATCAGGGTCGCTGTGACGACGGCGCCATTGACGGTGGGCTCGCCAACGACGACGTCGCCGCCTTCGCCGCCAACCATGAGAACGTGATCGAAGGCGATCTGTGCGCCGACCTCACCCTCGAGCTTTTCCACCACAAGCAAATCACCGGGCTGAACCCGGTACTGCTTGCCGCCGGTCTTGATCACCGCGTACATGGGCGAGACGCCTTCCAGATCTTCAAGGCCGCAGCAACTTGAAAGTCGCTGCTGAGCCGCGTGTAAAAATGAGTGCGCCCGCGAGGATCCCTGCGGGCGAGAGGCGCGGAATATACCCATCGAACTTTTTGAGTCAACGGAAGAAGCGGCTTATTCCGCCCCAAGGCGAGCGAAATGAGACTTATCCGTCTGGACCAGCGTGGAAGCGGGACGTGACTGTGTTATCGAACCGGTGTGCAACAGGTTCCAGACCTTCCGTTCTTCTCCGGTTTTTCGCTCCATGCCTTTGCGGGGCTGGGACTTTTCGCGACGGGATTCATGGTGGCCTTTCTGCACACGGCCCTTCCCACGCACTGGTTGCCCTTTGTTATGGCGGGGCGATTGCGTCATTGGGGGCTCGTCAAGGCCCTTGGCGTCGCCGTGGTCGCGGCC
>CAIOJR010000217.1 GCA_903858685.1 uncultured Caulobacterales bacterium
ACCGGCGCGCTCAGGCGCAGTCCAGACATAGTCGAACGTCGCGCCTGGCGCGACCTCGTCACCGCCCTTGGCCGACGCCGCCACGCCATCCTCATAGGGCGCGCCCTCCGAGGCCTTCTCGTAGAAGACCCCGTGAGGGTGCAGGCTGTACGGGTGGGTTCCGTTGTTGCGGAACCGGACCTTGATCGTGTCGCCGACCTCGGCGTGGATGATGGGACCCAGGATGCCGAGATAGGCGTCCTGAGGCGCTCTCGGCTTCAGGTGCGTGAAGCTAGCGTCGGTGTATTCGCGGTAGATCGACTTGTGATAAATGTGGCCGATCTGATGGGGGCCGGAGTCATAGAAGAGCTTGGCGTAACCCATGGGCGCCATGCCCATCATCTGGTCCTGGCCGCTCGGCATGTAGTCCCAGTCAACCTCGTCGGCGGCAATATAGTATTGGCGAACCGCAGCCTGAGCAACGCCAGCACATAGAACCCCACAGATCAGCGAAGCGGCAAGCGCCGCCCAGGTTCGACCAGTCATTGATGTGTCTCCCCCCGATGGGCATGAAGACCACGCCCCTCGAAGGGCGATCAATCCCTTCGCAAAGGCGAGCATGTCGCAACAGTCGTCAGCGCGCAACCCGCCGCCGAGAAGCGCAAGCGCGTGGCGGCGGGTTCGGGCCGTTTCCTGCCATCAGCCCGCGCCGAACAGTCGCCGTGAAGGCGGCGACCGACCGGACGCACCACAGCGGACGTCCCCCTCGTCCAAAATGGGGATTGTCGCCATGCAGGATCGATCTCATTGTCGCCTTTCGTGAAGCTGGAGCGATGTGATGCGATTTTTGATGGCGCTAGGCGGTGTCGGTCTTGCTCTGGCGGGCTGTAGCGCGCCGCACCCATCGGCAGGATCGTCGGATCATGGTCGTTACCTCGGCATCGGCGCCTACTCGGCCGGGGCGTTATGGTCGAAGATGGTCGTCGCCGGCGCGGCAAAAGCAGGCTCTGCCGCAACGACGGCCGACGATGAGCACATCATCGTGGTCGTGGACACTCAAACGGGCGAGGTGCGTGAGTGCGGCGACTATACGGGACTGTGCGTCAGCATGAACCCCTGGACCAAGGCCGTCTCAACGCCACAAAACGCGCCCGTCACATTGACGAAGCACCTCGCCGACATCGCTGAGGAGCAGAAGGCCGCCGCCCAAAAAGCTAACTAGCCTCCATCTCGCCAACTAGACGCATCTGACGACGGCAACGGGTCGACACCTGCCGCAACCCTCACGCCAAGCGGAGTTTTTTCGCGAGACGACCTCCCCGCGAACCGGCGGACATCGCCGGACAGGACCGGTCGTCGGTGCGCGCTCAGTTCAGACTGACCATATCTGCGTCATGTAATACCAAGGCGCTGGCGATTGTTTCGAATAAGATGTCGGGCCTGATAGGCTTGAACACAGCGCCATCGAAGTCGTTTCCGATCCTTGGTGGGCCCACAGAGAACTCGATGTCGGCCGTGACCAGAATGATCGGAACATCACACTTTTTATCATCACGCGCGCGGATCAGCGCCGCAGCCTCGACGCCGTCCATTTCCGGCATGCGCAGATCCATAAATACGAGATCATAATCGAACGCATCCAGAAGCTGCAGGCCGTGAGATCCGGACTCTGCCTCGTCTGCGGAAATTCCGGCTGTCGCCAGCAAAGCGACGAGCACCCGCCGATTGACCGGATGATCGTCTATGCAGAGTGCTCGCATGCTTTGCCGCTCCTGCGTCGCTCGCGCGACCGAGCGTCATGGCTCAGAAACTAGCGCGCGAGGCTCTAAGATCGGGTTAACCAGTCATCGCCCTGACTGCGGCGCGGTGCGCAACGGCGTCCGTTGCAGGCATGCCAAGCCCTTCCAGAGCCGCGATGAGCAGCGGCAGGCGGATCGGCTTTTCAATCCATGCATCGGCCATAAGGGCCTCAGGGGATCCTCGATCGGGCCGCTGAACCGGCGCGCAAAGCACCACGATCTTCTGGGCCGCAAACCGATCCCGGGCCCGACGCACCGCCGCCCCTGACAGATCGTCCGCATCAATGGACAACAGTATGATCGCATGTTCATGCGGGTCGGGTGAACAGCTCAATTCGTCGAGGCTGGCGATGGTCTTGATCGAAAGGGGAGCCGCCTTCAGACCGGCACAGAGGATCTTGGCGTTCAGTGGATTTGAATCGACCAGCAGCAGAGAGGTTTGCCCCCGGCCAATCGCGGGGGCGTCAATGACCGGCGCCAGACTGTCCACCGCGCGGCTGGTGAAGCTGAAGGTGAAGACCGAGCCCGTGTCGCGATCTTCCAGCACCAGGTCGCCGCCCATCAGTCTGGCGAGCTCCCGACTGATCGACAGCCCCAGCCCTGTCCCCTCGAACCGGCGACGCGTGCCGCCTTCCACCTGATGGAAAGGCTCGAATATCAGTTCCCTCTGGTCTGACCGGATGCCGATCCCGGTATCACTGACCGTGATCACGATCCGCAGGGCGCTCGCCTCATGGAGGACGGCGCAGGATAGGTCGACACTTCCGCTGGAGGTGAACTTCACAGCGTTTGACAACAAATTGTCGAGAACCTGCCTGACCTTCACCTGATCACAGACAATGCGAGGCGCGTCGTCGAAGCCCAGGACATTGAACTCCAGCCCCTTGTCCTGCGCGCGCCAACGCCAGACATCAACCGTGTCACGCGCCACATCGCCCAGGTCGTGCTCGGCGTCGGACAGGGTAAGGACCTTCCGCTCGATCGAGGCCATGTCCAATATGTCGCTTATAAGGGCGCTCATGGAGTCGCCGCAGTGATGCAACATGGTGATCAGGTTGCGAACCTCCGGCGCCAAGTCTTTCCGGCTCAGCAATGCGTGAGCAATGCCGACAATGCCATTGAGCGGGGTGCGGATCTCGTGGCTCGTGCGGGCGAGAAACTCGGTTCGCGCCGCGACGGCGCGCTCCAGAGACCCGTTCAAATGCGCCAGTTCGAGGTTTGCCTTTTGAGCGAAATTCCGTCCGCGTCTCGCCACCAGAAAGGCCGTCACGGCCAGTACAAGGGCCACGGTGAAAACCGCCAGCAACAGGGCGGTCAATCTGCCCAGATCGGAGGAGAACTTTTGTTGCTCCGTCAACTTCGACAGTTTCAGGCGCGCGAGTTGCAGGTTTTGATTGGTGAAGTCGAATTGCGCCGAAGCGAGTTGACCGCTGGTGGAGCCCGCCAGTTGCGCCGACGCATCATCCAGACGCTTGTATGCCTCAAGATGCGCCAGGGCTCGCGCATAGGCGCCCGTACGCTTGAAAATGCGATAGGCCAAAAGGTGAAAGTCGCGGTACGGCTCCGTGGTCGTCGCAAGATCAGCCCCGGCGAAGGCGCGGTCGATGTGTTGCGCAGCCTGGTCCAGACGTCCGGCGCTGAAATCCACCTCAGCCTGGGCGCCCCACAGGAAAGGCGACCAGTCCGCGACCGAAACATCTCGCGCATAGATTGATCGCGCAAGGTTGATCTCCTTCCGCGCCGCGTTCAGCTTTCCATTGAGCGCCAGGCAATCCGCCAGATTCGTCAGGATCCGAAATCGGAGTGAATTGCTGTCCAGGCGATCCGAAATCACATAGGCTCTACGGAAATATTGCTCAGCCTTGTCGAATTCCTTCAGGTTTTTAGCTGTAACACCAACGTTGTTCAGGGCCGACAGGGCGAGCGCGTCGTCCATGCGATAGGTGTCTGACGCCCGCTCATAATAGCTCAGGGCGCGCTTATAGTCCTTGGCGTCATCATAGATCCCGCCGATCATCTGAAGCGTTTTGGATTGCCCCCGGAGATCCCCGGCTATTGTGAGGATTGCATTGGCCTCCTGGAAATTACGCAGCGCTTCGCCGGGATTTGCCACATTCTGATCGGCATAGCCTTTCGTGATCAGAAGATCGCCGACCAGTTTGGAATTGGGCGCGTATTTTTCCGCCGTCTTCCTCGCCTTGTCCGCAAGCTGCAAGCCGTCTGCGGGGCGGTCCATCCGCACCATCGCCTCCGCCTCCAGCCACTGAGCGGTCGCCAGCGCGACCTGAGACGAGGCATCCGTCCCGTGGCCAGCCAGCGCCTCCGCCTTGCGCGCATGCCCCAAGGCGTGGGCTGAGTCCGCCATCATGCCGGCTTTCGCCGCCTGGATCTCGGCCTCGAACCCTGGCTCGGTGGCGATCGCCGCAATCGGCGCGCAGACGATCAACGCAACAGCGATCGCCAGTCTCGTCCAAACCTGATAAGCGCCCATCGGCTCTGGCCTCGCATTGTTGTTGCAACCATGCGGTACAGAGGTTGAATTTGAATAAAGGACAGCCTGATCCGGCGTCAGTCACGCTCGAATTGAGACTATCAAAGACTGAATATTCGGTTCGGCGACCCGGGGCGCAGGGCTCAGAACCTGCCGGACACCTTCAAACCGAAAATGGTCGCAGCCGGAGATATTGCGCCATCTATTGGCGACTGGCTCTCATACCGAAGGAAAGCGCCCATTTCGCTTAATCCATGAAGCTTGCGACCATAATCAAGCTCGGCGGCGACGGGCGAGGCCGCAGTCCTTGGCGTCGCGTCCTGGGTGACAAGACCCATGGCGCCGGTTTGACGATCCACGACGCCGTAGCTGGAAAAGGTGACCGCCCCGGCTGTGACATGCATAGGCTGCGACAGTGTCAGCTTCAGAGCGTCGTCCGCACCCAGGATCTGCGCCTTGACCAGCGAGATGGCGGCCGCCTCGCTCGTCAGCCCGGCGCCGTCAGTGTGCAGAGCCTGGCCCGATCGGGAGACGGTCTGGCCCACCGTCACGGCGCCGTGCAAAGAGAGCGTTTTCGAGAGCTCACCATGGAACTCAATGCCCATCGCCCGGGTCGAGGCGCCGCGGCCGAGAATGTCCGGCGTCAGGGACTGGACGCCGAGCAAGGCCTTGTCCTCTGAAAGCTCCGTCATGGTGAAGCGCAACGAGGCGCGATGCGACGGGGCATAGGCCACCGCCAGATAGGACGCCTGAGCCTGGTAGGTGGCGGCGCCCGACATCTGGATGGCAGGCCCGAAGACGCTGATGTCGCGCGACTGACGGGTCTGTGTATAGGCGGCGGAGATGGTCGCCTTGTCGAATGGCCGCACCTCGGCCACGCCGTAGGCGCCGCCGGACGCCAGACGCATGAACGGATCGGCGGCGCTGCGTCCGCGGTCAAAGCCGTCTGCCGAGGCGAAAGCATCGGTCAATCCGAGCGCTGAGGCATTGTCCCCAAATCCCGTGCGCACAACCGCCGCGCCGCGCGCAAGGCTGATATCGGTCACGACGGGATAGCTGGAATCCCTGAATCCGAAGTTGGATTGGGCCGGCGCCATGGACATGCGCATCTGGAAGCCGGCGACCCGCCCATAATCAACGCTCGCCCGCGGGCCTGCAGAAAAACCGGAGCCAGAGGCCGAAGGCGCGGCTGCTGACGATTTCGCCCATTGCAGGAACGAACCGGTCAGGAACGACTGGAACACCGGAAGGCCTGCATGATCAGCGACGCGCTGGCCGACCAATGTCGAGGCCAGGGGTATTTTGAAATCGCGCGCCGTGTCGTCGATCGACTCTACCGCGGTAATATAGAGCTTGTTGCTGTTCCAGACGGCCTGGGAGCCGGACTTGATCAGGGTGGTGATCTGGGGAATGCTGATCGCCACACCATCACCCTTGCCGATCTGAGGGTGCTTGGCGTCCACCGTGAAGTATTGCAGCGCGTTCCAGTTCAGCGGCGCCTGCGAGGCGGCGATGTTCAGCTCTCCCACACCGTAGACTGCATCCGATCCGGGCGACGTTCCGAGCGGGGTCGCGGACCGGGTGATGATGTCGACCAGGGCGTTGGGATGCCACGACAGCCACGGCCAGCGAGCCTGCAGGAGCACGATCGCGCCGGACACCAGCGGGGCGGCCAGAGATGTGCCGGACTGCCGGGTCGTGCCGCCCTTGCCGTCGGACACCAGGATCATTTCACCCGGCGCGACAATGAAGTGGTTCTTCAACTTGTCGCACGCGCCGGTCGCGGTGTCCGTCAGACAGGCCTCGCCTGGTCGGTTGGAGAAGTTGGAGATCGTTCCGTCAAGTCCCACCGAGCCGACAACGAGCAGCGCCGG
Source organism: uncultured Caulobacterales bacterium (assembly GCA_903858685.1). GTDB lineage: Bacteria > Pseudomonadota > Alphaproteobacteria > Caulobacterales > Caulobacteraceae > CAIMFV01. Next base: position 6,144 of record CAIOJR010000217.1, read on the forward strand.
ATTCACGGCAAAATTCCACGGAATGCTGGACGGCTGGGTCGCGCCGTCATTGCCGGCCGCCACAACAAGGACGTGTCCATGCGCAGAACCAGACGCGAGCGCGGTGTTCCAACCGGAGTCCAGCGTCACGCCATGGACGCCGAGGGAGGCGTTCAGGACCCCGACCGGAGCGTCGCTTCCGGTGGAGCCGAACAGCAACGCGGACAAGGCGTCGACGCCTTTCCCAACCTCTGTCCAGTTGGTGGTGAGGCTGGCGTCGTAAGGATTATAGACGGCGACGCGCGCCAGCTGCGATGGAACCACGCCCATAACGCCGGATCCATCCATTGAACCCAGGATCAGGCTTGAGACCGCCGCGCCATGGCCGTTGTCAAAGATGTGAGCGCCATACTGGTAGATGGCCCCCTGATACCAGTTTCCAGCATAGCTGGCGGACATGTCGAGCACGCCCACGGAGATGGGACGGCGTCGTTCGGCGTTGTCGCTGACCAGTTGCGCCAGATAGGGCGACCATCCGGTCTGCGCCATCCACCAGTCCACGTGCGGCGCGCCGCTATAGGCCATCAGGTTGTCGTACAGCGACAGGAACGCCTCTGCCTGCTGGGTCTGCGAAATCGCGGCCAGGCTCGCCGGGTCAACCCCGCCAGAACTGTCCACGCGAACGCCATAGGCGCCGAACACCGAAGCAACCAGAGCTTTGAAGGTTTTGGGGACGACGGCGTCCTGGGGGATAACCGACAGCCCGACCTTTGGCCGTCCCGCCGCCACAGCCTTGGACCAGAAGGTGCTCGACGGGTTCAGAATGGTGGTGTTGATCTCATTCGCGAGCGCAGCATAGTCCGCCGAGGTCGAAGCCTTGGACCAGTTGACCATCACGTTGGACCAGCTCTGCCCCGTCGAGGTCCAGAATCCAGCCAGGGACTTGAAGGCGATGGATTTGCTTGGATTGTGCAGATAGGGATTTTGCGATCCGTCGCCCCAGAAGGGATCTACGCCGCTTCCAAGATAGGCGGAATCGCTCGCCGGGACGGTGGAGACATATGGATTGGCGACAGACCAGACGCCGCTCCCTGCGCTGAATGGCGCGATCTTGCCGTATTGTGGATCGATGGTTCCCCAGAAGGGAGCGATCTTGCCATAGAAGGGGGCGATCTTGCCGTAGAAGGGGGCGATCTTGCCATACTCGGTTCCGACGTCCCCATAAAAGGGGGCGATCTTGCCGTAGGACGGATCTATAGGTCCACTTTGGACGGTCTGTGCGTCGCATTCGCCGACAGCGACCCCTGCAGCAAGCATCGAAAATACTAACGCGCAATATCGCAGTAAATGCCGACGGTACATGCCAGTTACGCCCCGGATTATAGATCTATATTGGACATGACCGGCAAAAATGAATAAAAATCTCACGCATTTAGTTTATTTTCATTATCGTTAACACTTACTAACACCCTAAGCGGGAATTGACGCCGCCTGCGGTTATCTAGCCAAAGCCGGGGCGCTGAACGCCGTCGCCGACCTCGCACGTTGCATCGTCCGGCCCCCCAACACTGGCGACCAGCCCTACCGGACATTGAAAACCGCCGCAGCGGGCGCGATGGCCTACGCCTGGTCAGCGCAACTGTTCGAGCCAGATCGTGCGGCGTATCGTCAGTTCGACGCGGCAGGACACGTAGATGACGGGCGCGATGGTGCCCTCCTGAAACCCATCCGAATCCTTGCGGCAGAACGGGTCGCGGGCGGCGATCCATTTTCGTTGGGCGGCCAGCAGCGGTCCACGGTCGACGGACGGCATTCGATTCAGAGTGGCCTTCCAGGCCCGGTTCAGGGCGACGTCCTGCCGGACGAACTCGTTTTCAAAGCAGCGCGCATTGTCCTGGGTTATGCTCGCCCGGTCCTGGCAGGCCCGGAATTGCGGCGAGTAGCGTTTCTCGACGACCGGATTGAGCGGCCCCTCCTCCGGCGTCACTTCCATCCTGGCGTCGAAACGCGTGTCGGCTCTGGCCGGCGTCGGCGGCGCCAAAAGCGCGGCGATGATGGCAGCCGACAGAAGTCTGAAGCCGTCGCGCATCGTGTTTGATCTCACGGTTACCCCCTTAAGCCGACCTTCCCCGGATGGACCGCCCATGCGCCGGTCTGGATGCGCAGAATTGTATAGATGGCGGCAATGTGGATCCACCCGTCGTCGCTTTCGGTCCCATCCCGCCTGGCCAGCGTCGCCCAAAGCGGTGCGCGCTTGCGTTTGAGCGGTCGGGTCCGGTCGGTCATGATGAAGGCTGCTCTGGGATAAGGCTCGCCCGGACGCCATTCCACCTTGGCCGCCACTCCGGCTGACGGCCAGCGCCTGGCCAGAAAGCTCGCTCAATCCCACAGCTTCGTCGCGTTCACAAAACGCCAGCAGGCCCGAGTCGGACGCGACCCTCAAACCGTGGAACGCCAGCCGTCTTCAATTCATTGAATCAGCTCACTATTTACAAAATTGGGCGGTCAAAGCCCCTAAGTCATCCTGGGAGTGCGGGATTATTCATGGCCCGTTTATGTTAGAATAAATCACTGCCAGATCGTGTGCAAAAGTTAAACGCGTCAAAATCACATAATCAGAACACGAATGAAATATACCTGATTTAATCAGGAGCCTATATTGCGGTAAAATCAGTGCAAGTTGGATTTTCCAGGAAATGTGAACTCATTATTATTATCGTTGATCCAGTATATGCTTCCTGGAGGTAGGCATGATCACGCTTCGACAGTTAGCGCTCGCAACGCCGCCCGCAGGCAAAGCAGATACGAGTGAGACGATCTATCAACGGTTCGAGCGCGAGCCTGAATGCTTGCTCATCCCCGTTGTCGACGATCAGCACAGACCGACAGGACTGATCGAGCGCAACACCTTTCTCCTTCGTTTAGCCAAGCAATATGGGCGCGCTCTGTTCGCCGCCCGGTCGGTTCAGATCATCATGGACACCGATCCGCTGGTGGTGGAAGCAGACACCGCGCCGGGAGACTTTGCCTCATTGGCGCTCGACGGGCATTCGGGCCAACTGCTCAAGGGCTTCATCGTCGTCGAAAACGGACGCTACCTGGGCGTTGGCGCGGCTGTGGACCTGCTCCGCGCGGCCGCTACAGAGCGTCTGGAAACCGCCAGCCAACTCGGTGAGCTGACTGAAAGCCTGAAGGCTTCCCATCTGGAGGCGGAGCGCAACCGCCATTTTGCGGAAGCCGTCATTGAACATATTCCCTCACTGGTGGCGGTCCGATCGAGCAATTCGGGGCGGTTCCTTTTGATGAACCGCGCGAGCGAATCCATTCTCGGCGTCAATCGGGAGACGTTCATCGGCCACCGCATAGACGAAATCGCCCCTTCGCGTCTGATGGACCAGTTGCGCAATGCGGATCGTCTCATCAGTCAGGATGCCGGGACGGGCCGACATCGCGACCTGGCCTATGTCCGCCCCAGCGACAATGATCATCGCGTTCTTCGCATCAGTCAGACGCCTGTCGATATGCCTGACGGCGAGTCTCTCATTCTGACGGTGGCCGACGACCTGACGGACGCCCGACGCGCGCAGGACCGCATTCAGCATCTCGCCCATTTCGACCTGCTGACCGCCCTGCCCAACCGAGCGCTATTTCAGGAACGTCTCGAAATGTCGCTGCGGCAGGTCGATCTCGCCCGCCAACGAGGCGCCCTGATGGACGTCGCCGTCCTGGCGGTGGATCTGGATCGATTCAAGAGCGTCAATGACACATTGGGCCACAATGCAGGCGATGCTGTGTTGCGCCTTGTCGCAGAGCGCATGAAGGACGTGTTGCGGTCGGACGAACTGGCGTCACGGCTTGGCGGTGACGAATTCGCTGTCCTTCTGTGTGGCGAAGACGTCGCGGAAACAGCCAAGACCGTCGCCAATCGTTTGACATCGGTGATGTCGACCCCGCTCGAACTTGGGGACCACAGCGTCAGTATCGGGGCCAGCATCGGGATCGCCCTCTATCCGCAAGATGCGGACAATGCGGAAGAACTGCTCAAGCGGGCGGACATTGCCCTTTACCGGTCAAAATCCGAAGGCAAAGGGGTGTGGCGTCGGTTTGACGCCACAATGCACGCCGAACTGGCGGACCGCCGCTCGCTTGAAAATGATTTACGACGCGCCGTCTCCAATGGCGACTTCAAGGCCCACTTCCAGCCCATTCTGGATCTCAGTCAAGGTCGCATAGTCGGCTTCGAAGCCCTGATGCGCTGGCCGCATGAGCGCAGAGGAATGGTGCCCCCGAACGATTTCATCCCGCTTGCCGAAGAACTCGGTCTTATAAATCCCATGGGCGAATGGATGATCCGTGCAGCCTGTGACGCAGCCAGCCTCTGGCCCCAGGACACCAGCGTCGCCGTGAACATATCAGCGATGCAGTTCAAGTCGCCAGGACTGGTCTCCTGCATCTTCCAGGCCCTGTCGAAATCAGGCCTTGCCCCCAACCGCCTGGAGCTGGAAGTCACCGAGACGGTCCTGATCGACGACGAACCTGAAGTTCTGAAATGCCTTCGCCAGTTGCGAGAGATCGGGGTCTCCATCGCCCTGGACGATTTTGGCACGGGCTTCGCTTCCTTGTCCTATTTGCAGCGTTTTCCGTTCGACAAGATCAAGATCGACCAGAGCTTCACGCGCGGCCTGCCAGACAGTCGCGCCGCGACGTCGATCATCTCCGCCGTGACCGCCCTCAGCGCCAAGCTTGGACTGATCACCACTGCAGAAGGCGTTGAAACCGAGGCGCAGTTGCAGGCGGTCAGTCGTCTTGGCTGCACTCAAGCCCAAGGCTACCTGATCGGCAAGGCGACGCCTCATCCGGAAATGTTGCTGCGCAGCGCCACCGCGGGCCGGCTCGCGGCCTCCTGATCTGACCCCAATGTTGATTCCACTGAAACGGACACAGGGATTTTCTGGACATTTTCAGAACGCTTCTGAGCCGTCATGACCACTTGCGTCAGGCCAAAGCCCCAGACGAGTCGCCTGCGGCTGGCGCTTCCACCGCGTTTGCGCCGCTTGCGCCCGCATCAGCGCCAGCTGCTGCACTTGGGGACGCCGCTCAACCCATCCGATATGAATCAATATTGAATCAAGCATGGGCAGGCGCCGCTTCATTAAAGGCTCTGATCACGGACGTCACCAGGTTCAACGGCGTGACAGGCTTCGCCAGATGCGCGAAGAAGCCTGCACGCTGCACGCGCTGCTGATCGTGGTCATTTGCTGAAAACAATAGGGTTGGCACAAATTGATTGGGCCCCGGCGTGGCGCGAACCTGAGCCAGGAGCGCTTCCCCGGACAGGCCGGGCATCTGCTGATCAAACAACATGACGTCGAATGACTGCTCGCCAAGGAGCGCCACGGATTGGACGGGGTCTTCCTGTTCAGACACTTCGGCGCCGACGCTTTCCAATATGGCGCGCGTGATTTCCCGAACGCTGGCATTGTCATCCACGATCAGGACACGAAGCCCGGCAAGGCTGATGCTCAACGCGGACGGAGAAGGCGATTGCCGGGCGGCGGCGGGACGCGCGGGGATGTGGAACCAGAATGAACTGCCGGTCCCAACAGCGCTTCGAACGCCGATTTCGCCGCCCATGGCCTCGACCAAACCCTTTGAGATCGCAAGTCCCAATCCAGTGCCGCCATGACGGCGCGTCGTTGACATGTCAGCCTGACTGAAGCGCTGAAATAAGCTTTGCGACTGCTCGCAGGTCAGACCCGTCCCGGTGTCCGATATTTCTATCTGCAACTCTTCTTCAGAAGAATTGTACCGAGCTTCAATCGTAACAGCGCCCACATCGGTGAACTTGATCGCATTGCTCACAAGGTTCAGCACAACCTGTCGAACCTTGTCCCGATCAACCGACAGTGCGTGAGGCGTCTGCGGGTCGACGACAAGGTTTAAATCGATCCCCTTCTCGCGCGCCTGGGCTTCAAAGATCGCCACCGCGCCCTCGATTAATTCGGCGGCATTGGCGGCTTGCAAATTGATCTTCAATTCGCCGGCCTCAATCTTGGAGAAGTCCAGCACGTCGCTCACCAGCGCCACGAGCGCTTCACTGGCTGCGGCAATGCGTGTGACATATTTCTGATGTTGAGGCGATAGTTGGCTTCCCTCGGACAGGAGCCGCGTAAATCCCAGTATTGCGGTCAGAGGAGTGCGGATTTCATGGGTCATATTCGCGAGAAAAGCCGATTTTGCTTTGGTCGCAACAATGGCGGCGTCACGCGCCTGTTGCAAATCAGCTTCAATCGTCTTTCGGTTTGTTACATTACGCACAACGTCCTGAAATCCGATCAGGCCTCCCGATTCAGGATCGTACAATTTCATCGGGTGAGCCTCGAGCCACACCAGTGATCCATCCTTGGCGGGCGCCCGGTACTCGAAATAGATCGGGGTGGCGTCCGGGCCCGCCTCGACATATTTCTGCAACTGGCTCAGAACACGGTGCAGATCTTCGCGTGCAATGAAATCCTGCACCTTGCGCCCGATCAGCTCCTCCGGCCGGTAACCCATTGCGTCGTGAATCGACGGGGACAGATATATAAATTCACCACCTATAGTATATTGCGCGACAATGTCCGTGGCGTTTTCACTGAGCAGGCGGAAGCGCGCTTCCCGATCGGCGACGGCTCTCTCCGCCAGGACGCGCTCGGTCACATCGCGGATGATGTCGGTAATCGCGATGGCCTTCCCAGTCACGGGATCGCGGGCGAGCATGGGTCGCGCCTCAAGCCAAATCACGCGACCATCCTTGCGGATGTGACGGTACTCTACAATCTCGCTGCCTGCGTGGTTGAGGGCCGATGAGATTTCTGCTTTCACCCGCTCCCTGTCATCAGGGTGCACAAAATCTGTCGCTTGACGACCGATCGCCTCGCTGGGCGCGAAACCGGTGATCCGTGTCGAGGCCGGGGACACAAAGGTGAAGCGTCCATCCAGGCTCGCCTCGGTAAAAATGTCATTTGCATTATCCGTCAATCGCCGAAAGCGGGCCTCACCCGCACGCAGCGCCGCATCCGCCAGACGAAGGTGGGTGACATCCTGATAAGTCCCCATCAGGGCCTCGACCTTGCCGTCAGCCCCCTTTCGCACTGTCCCGCGTGCGAGAACGTCCCGGCGCTCCATGTTCGGCCATATCACAGTCCCCTGATGCTCATAGTCCAGGCCGTCAGCCATCGCCCGTTCGACGACCACTCGCAGCCTTTCCCGGTCTTCGGGGACATACAGTGCGAGAACCCGGTCGAGGTCGAGCGCGGGCAGACCCGGGTCGACGCCGTGGATACGGTAAACCTCGGTGGACCAGTCGGTTTGGTTCCTGGCAAGGTCCCATGACCAGGTGCCCAAGCCGGCCATTTGTTCAGACAGGGACAGAAGCCTGCCGCGGTCGGCAGCCAGCTGGGCCTGTTTCTGGCTCTCTATCGCCTCCGAACGCAAGACCAGCGCCTGAACAACGCTGGCCGCCAGGCTTGCGAGCGTTTTCCGATCCTTAGCATCAAAGCTCGTGTGGGGCGCCTGGTCCATCAAACACAACGCGCCCAGGCGATAGCCTTCGTGGGTGACGAGCGGTGCGCCCGCGAAAAACCGGATATGAGGCGCTTCGGTCACCAGAGGATTATTGCGAAATCGACGATCCTGTGTCGCGTCGAGGACGACCGTCACGTCGTCAGTCTGGATGGCGTAGTGGCAGAATGAGACGGCCCTCGGCGTTGCATTTGCTTCGAAGCCGATGGTGGACTTGAACCCCTGCTGGTCTGAAGCCACAAATGAAATAGCCGCGAAGGGGACACAGAAGAGGTCAGCGGCGAGCTTGGTCAGGCCGTCGAAAATTGCCTCCCGCTCGGCGCTTAAAACATCAAGCTTGGCCAGGACTCGCAGGCGTTCCAGCTCATAAGAAGCGTCTTGACCCATTCACCAATACCTGAATTCCCGGTCGGCTTGAGAACCAACAGTCTGATATTGGATGTTAGATGGAATTAATTATTACAAAGGAAATCAGCAAAGGCCATGAGTCGGCAATATCCATCCAATTGCCGCGCCTCCCTGCCTTGACGCCATATTGGTCCGAAGCACGCCACAAGGGGATGCTGAGCTGTCGCTTCCTTTCCTATGTTTGCTCAGGCAACCGAACGCTTCTGCCCATAAGGGGCGACCCGCCATGGGAACCCTGGGCCGACATGGCGCAGCAGGGCGCCGGTTTCCCCTCATAGCTGCGCGCAACGCTGGATCACCTTGTCGCTACAGCGAGGAGAAGCCCGAACCAGCATTGCTAGCTTCGTCGCAACCTCCCGGACCGAAACTATTCGGTCAAGACATGGGATCATTCGGCTCCAGATTGAGACATAAACAAATAACGACTCCAGACATAACACGACTAGACTAAATCAGAGTCCCGTTCAGTTTCAATATTGTATCAATCTATGCCCATGGTCCGCCGCATTAGTTTTTCGTGCGTCTCAAAGGAATAATTTGCAACACCATTCAACGATTTAAGAAGGTCTGGAATTTCTTCGGCCAAGGCGACAGCATAATTGAAGGCGAAGACCCTATCATCCATAAGTATCTTCAGACGCGCGCTATGATCGCCATCCGCCTCAGCTGCCTCGCCCGCTCTAAGAGCGGGATCTACGCTGTTGATCGCATCATAGGCTGACAGCACGCCATCCACGGCCAAGGTCATCCGGACCAGAATTGAATGAATACGCGCACGGTCATTGGCCCTGCGCAGATCATAAAGCGACTCTCGGTTGCGGTCATAGGCTTCCGTCTCCCGCTGGGCGGCGCGGATCATCCGTTGAGTGATCACGCCATAAGGGTCGCCGCGGGAACGGCTTGCGTCCGCAAGATAGATCAAAAATTTGAGTGAGGAGAGAATCTCCCCGAATAATAGAGCGGCATTGCGTTCGCGCTCACGCTGGTGAATGTAGCGTTCGAACTGCCCGGCCAGAAACCCGCCAAGGGTCGCCAGGGTTGCGCCAAGCACGACGGCGAGCAAAGTATCCTGCCCTGTCTCCAGACTGAAATGCTGCCCCGCCATCTTCGCCCCGTTCCGCCGACCATTGTTTCATGGCGATCTTAGCCCATGCTGGCCTCGCGCCAATGGCTAAGCTGGGCATAGCTCGCGCCCATGCGCCAAGCCCGGCGGAACGCCTGCCCTGCGCCCAGGTCGCATCAGCGCTCCTGTGGGCGCTGCGTTGCCAACAGATGACAACCCAGTCCCCCTCCCCCCGTGAGAAATGACCTGAAGCGGATTTGGACAGGGTCTGAGACGGCTGGTCAGAAGTGAAGACCTACCGGCCGCAATTTGGCGCGGACAACGGATTGCACCTTGCGGCGAATCCTGTGGGAAGGCTCACGACATAGTTGCCGCCTGGGGAGGCGCCGGGCTTCTCATAGTCGGTGGAAACGATCTGACCGCCGCTGGCGAACGTCGCTGTCGCGCGGCTCATATCGTTGACCCGGGCCTCATAGGTCTCGATGTCGGACCGTGTGCGCACGAAGTATCCGCGCTTGACCTCGTCACGGATCTCGGGCCCCCGCGCCACGGCGTTGTCGTCGAGGATGAACGCCGCGTGCGCCTGTCCGGGCTGGGAATCCATGAAAGCGACGCGGCCCTTGAGGCCCGGATGGCCAATGAGGTAGGCCGCTGCGCCGTCATGGCCCGTTGCGGTCATCAGGAGGAACATCACCTTCCCCCGGGACTGGGCCAGGCTTGGCCAGGCGCCGGCGAGAACGGCCGCCTCCAGCGTGGGATAGTTTCCCCGCACATCGTCCGGCGTGATGATCCGTTCTCGGGGAAACCCTTCCAGGATCGTGTGGTCGATCTCGTCATAGGTCTCGGGCGTGAACGGCGGCGCCGGTTTCGAGCCCGGCAGGATCGGGAAGGACTTCACCTTGGCCTCGACCATGACGAAGATCGGCACGTGGCCGCGATGACGGTCGGACCAGGCCCGGATCTCTGCGATACAGCTGCGGAAGGTCGGGCAAGTGCTGCGGAAATCCACGTCAGGCATGTGCAACACCTTCAGACCCGGCGCCGCCACGGTCGCCGGATCGAATGGGAGCAGGTCCGCCACCCCCTGTGCGCGCAGGATTCGATAGGCCGCCGGATCGCCATAGGCGCCGCCGACGGGGTCAGGGTTCACATCGATCTCGAGGCCGCGCACGCCCAGGTCCAGCTGCTCGGTCAGGGATGGATGGCTATAATCCAGGGCCTGGCTGAAGGTGACATCGTTGGGATGGTCGATCAGGAACTGCCGACGGGCCGCCTCGGGCAGACTGCCGACGATCTTGCCCATGGAGGGAAGCTTGGCGTCCATCATGGTCAGAATGTGGGGATCAACGGCTGCGTGATAGCTGTTGTGAGTGCCCAGCACCTGGATCTGGTTGATCTTCAGGTCCGCCGGGAGGTCAGGCGCCTCGACCGCGGAGACGGCGGTGGCGATGGCGACGCTGGCCGCCACGAGCATGAGCACGCGGGTCATCATCGTTAGCTCCTTCAGGCGCGGCTCGGGCCGCCAAACAGAAACGGCCCGCCCGGATCAGGTCGGCGATAAGGCGGGCCCTTGGGGGCGGACGCTGAGGGAAGCCTCAGCGCCCGCCCGGTCTTGAAGTTCCTCAGACAGGTTCAGTAGGCGTATTTCAGGAACACGCCCGCCGTGCGCGATGCATCCAGGGACTGGTAATGCAGCAGACCGAGGGCGCCATACTGCTGCCAGCCGGTCGAGAAATAGTGGTCGAAAAGGTTGCGGGCATAGACGCCCAGCTCCAGGCCCCGGCTGGGCATCTGGAAGCTGATGCGGGCATTGGCCAGGCCATAGCCCTTCACTTCCGAATAGGCGGGCTGGCCGGTCACCGTCCACAGGTTGGAACGATAGGCATAGTCCAGGGTCGCCTTCATCTTCAGGCTGTCGTTGATCGGCCGCACATAGTCCGCCGCCACAAAGCCCGCCCAACGCGGCGCATTGGTGAGGCGTGTATTGGTGTAGTTGGTGGTGGTGTTGGGCACGTAATTCGTGAAATAGGCGTCGGTATAGGTCACCGAGCCATTGAGGGTGAGGGCGTCGGTCGCCTTCCAGGCAAACGTCGCCTCCGCGCCCTCGCTCTTCAGGCCACCGGCGTTGCCGATCACCGACTGTAGCAGCACGCTGCCCGGGATCGCCGTCAAAATGGTCGCCTGAAACTGCTTGAAGTCCTCATTGAAGGCGTCCGCATTCAAGCGGAGACGGTGGCCGAACAGTTCGGACTTCACGCCGACCTCGTAAGCGTTGACGGTTTCCTCGCGGAACGGGTCGTACTTGTTGCCCACAAAGGCCACACCGCCGGGCTTGTAGCCGGTGGAATAGCTCGCATACAGCAGCACATCATCGGTCAGGTGGTATTCCGGCGCGATACGGTAGGAGAAATTGTGCCCTACGAGGCTGCCCGCGGGCTGGAACGGCTGGGCGCTTGTCGCCACAAAAGTGACGGAGTGTCCGACAACGGAAACGGGATCGACGAAGGGATAAGACAGCGACTGGCTGTTGTCGTCGTAGGTGTAGCGTCCGCCAAAGGCAATATTGAACCTGGGCGTGAGATTGAACTTCAGCTGACCATAGGCCGCCGCCGTCGTATTGCGCGCCATGAACAGCGAAATGTCGCCCGACGCGCCGATCGCGCCAGTCAAGGCGTAGAGACGGGTCGTCGAGGCGTTCAGGGGCGCCCCAAGCGTCGCCCACTGGAGCTGGGTCTGGTCCGCAATCAGCTTGTTATAGAACAGACCGCCCACATATTCGATGAACTGGCCGGTCGGCGAGGCCAACCGCAGTTCCTGGCTGACCTTTGAGGTGCTGAGCCGACCCGAGTTGAACGGGATATAGGCATAGGTGCTGGTGGGCGTGAGGTCGGCTGGCGTATCGTTGTTATAGGTCGTTTCGCGCACCGCGGTGATCGAGGTGAGGGTATCGGCGCCGATCTTCAAACGGGCCTGGACGGATGTGCCCTGCGACGTCGTGACGATTGCGCCGACCGAGCTGTCGGCGTCGTTGCCGTTCTGCGGGCCCGCGGTCACGCCCAGGGCCGCCTGGGTGGAGGCGACGATAGCGGGCTGACCGGACACGGCCACGCGGATCGAGCTGTCCCAGTGGTGCTGGTAGTCGTTCATCACGAGCAGCTGGAAGGCGTCGTTCGGCTTGTAGAGAAGCTTGGCCCGATAGCCCCAGTCTTCGAAGGCGCCGAGGGACTTGTGTACGGTCGTATACTGGCCGGGGCCGTCCTGGCCCTGGTCAAAGGCTGTGATGCGCACGGCCATGTCCAAGCCGATCGGGATATTGACTGTGGCGTTGTCGTTCCGGTCATTGCGCTCGCCATGGCTGGCTGCGGCCTTGGCTGAGAACTGCCCAAGCACCGGATTGGCGGTCGTGACGACAATCGCGCCCGAGGTAGAATTCTTGCCGAACAGTGTGCCTTGGGGCCCCATCAGAACGTCGACGCGCTGGATGTCTGACAGGCCGGTCAGGCCGTTCTCCCGCTGGGCGTCCATCACCACGTCATCGACAACGACGCTGACCGACTTCTCGTTGGAGAAGTCGAACGAGGTGCTGCCGACACCCCGGATCTGGAACGCCGCACCCTGGGTGGGATCGTACTGGACGCCAGGAACCAGGAACTGCAGGTCGGTCAGGTTCTGAAAACCGCTGTCCTCGATCGTCTTGCCGCTGACCACTGTGACGGCGATCGGCACCACCTGGACGCTCTCATCGCGATGCTGGGCGGTGATGATCACCGGCGCCAAGGACGTCGCATCGTCGGCTGATGCTGCGGCGACTGCCAGTGGAGCCGAGCAGACAGAAGCCGCAAGGGCCATGGCGATCGAGCGCCAGTAAGGATGAACAGGCATTGGAAGTCCCCCGATAATCAACAATCGAGGGCTTGCCTAACCAAGGGGCATGACAAGGTCATGACGTTTGTACGAACGTTTTCCAAGACAAAATGGGAAAATATCGATCACTCCGGACGATTGTACGAAACGTCACCTCCCCCCGCCGCCGACAGACTCAGCCAAGCGCCCCGGCGTCCAGCATCCAGCGCCGGCTCTGCTCGATCAGGGCTTCGTTCGCGGCGCTGGACGGCTCGTTGACCGGGTTGAGCAGGCCTGCGCCGATCAGGCCCAGGGCCAGGGTCTGGGCCGATAACCGGTCCATCCGGTCGTAGTCCTGTGAGCGGCTCTGCAGAAGCCGCAGCAGATTGATCCCGCGGCGACGGCGCATGTCCGCCGCACAGGGAACCAGCCGGGCCATCCGGATGGCGGCGACGGCGACGGCAAATGTCGCCCTGCCCACATCCAACCCCTCCATTGGATCGGCTGGGACGAGTTCGCCCGACCGGCTGGCCTCGAGATCCGCCACGGAGGTCAGCAGATGGGTAATGATGTATTCCAGGCCCGCGATGACCAGGTCTTCCTGTGTGGGATAGCGGTAGGCCAGCGTCGTCGGCTTCAGCCCCGCCAAAGTCGCGACGCTGCGATGGGTGACGGCCGACACCCCGTGCCGGGTCAACTGGACGGCGCAGCACCTCGCCGCACCCAGGCGCCAGTCCTGAGGAAGGGCCACGCCGTGAACCACGCCCGGCGCGGCGGCGTCTTCCGCCAGCAGATCGTAGAGCGCTTCACCGAGCGCGCCATCGTCCCAACGGGGATCGCCGACGGGCAGCAGATTTGTGAACAGCCGGCGCAGACACAGGCGACGGAGCGTCCGGTAGGCGGGAAGACGGGTCAGAGAGATCGAATAGGCGAACTCGTCGATGAAATAGCCCTCGATGAGGCCGCTGCTGATCACGTCCTGCGGAACACCGGCATGGCGCGCCAGTCCATTCCAGGCGTCGGCGCGAACGTCGCGCCAGTCACAGAGGGCTGTGCGGACCTGGGCGTCCCAGCTGCTGGCCTGGACGCACTCCAGGAACAGGACGGACAGGTCGCGCTGATCTGTCGCCGCATGGTCCAGCATCAGTTCGGCGAGTTCGGCCAGAGACTGAACTTGCCCGGCGGGAATTCGGTCGCGCATCTGCGTCCAGGGGGTCAGAGCGAGACGGTCCTCCGCGGCGGCTTCCGCAAGCACCTGGGCGATGATGTCTTCGCGCGAACCGTAACGGCTGGTCAGCGAGGAGACTGACATCCCGAGCACGCCCGCCAGCGGCCGAAGGGTCAAGCCGGAAAATCCGTCTTTCGCCACAAGATGCGCAGCCGCCTGCAGTAGCGGGCTGGCTGCGGCGCGACCGGCGACTTCGGTGAGCGGTAGAGGCTTGACCATCGACCGGTCACTAAGCAAGACCGGGCATTCGCACAAGAGAGGGTCCGACACGGCACGAACCTTTGGCGAAACCCGGCCTTCCGAACAGCCGCAAACACCCCCGGGCGGCCCCTTCAGTGAAGAAATATCGGGTTAGTGATCAGGCTCAGCCGGTCATGCGCATCATAAACCTTGAGATAAATGTATCGGGCGCCGGGTGTGGTGATGACCATCGCCTGACGTTGGTCATCCTCGGTCAGGCGCGGAGACAACGCGTCACTCGCCAAGCTCTTTCCGTCCTGGACAAGCTCTGCGCGCCCCCCCGCCAGATGGGACACGGCGACCTGCAATCTCACCCTTCGCTGCCCCTGCATCTCCACCGTTCCTCCCATTGGAACAATCTGCCCGGTTGAGCTGACGGCGGATAAGTCGGCGACCCGATCGCGGCTGCCAATGATGTCGATAAACACCCTCCCCGCCTTGACGCCCTGGAGTATGGCGCGCTCGGACAGGTTTTCGGCAAACACGACAGTGCTCGGATAGCCGATGCTCCCCGGTTCGTCGGGGGAGAGTTCAGGCGTGTGATTGTCGCTACCCCCCACTGCCGTAATATGCAGACCACGCCCCAAAAGGCTCTCCCACAAGCCCCAGCCGGATAATGGCCCCTCTGCGCGGCCGGTGGCGCGCATCGACCCGCCATTGACGACTTCCATGGCGTCGACGGACGTCCAATCGAAGTCAGGCGCGGTCCAGCCGCATCCCATACAGACCTCTCCGGAGGGATTGGTCGGGTGATTGACGCTGAACAGGGCGCCCAGGGCGTGCACTGCGCGGATCATGTCCTCGGCGCGGTTCACATGCTCGCCGTCCACCCGAAAATCCACCGGATCAACAAGGCCGATGGCGTTTCCATGACCGTGGAAGGTGGTCAGTTCGCTTCCCGGTATCAGCAGGGTCTGATCGTAATAGGCCTGCAACGCCCGCAGGTCCTGGGCCTGGCTGACGGTGTTATGATCGCTGACCACAATGAAATCGAGACCGCGGGCCTGCGCCGCCTCGACGGTCCGGAAGGTGGGACAGGGCACGGTGCGACCGGATCGGGAGGGACAATGCCCATCACTGTGGCCCGTATGCATATGCAGATCGCCGCGATACCAGCCCGGCCCTGACCTCAGCGGCGCATTGCTGAAATGCGACGAGGCGGGTGTGGCGCCTACCTTTCCGAACCCTATGGTCGCGCGATAATGAGTCACCACGCCCTTGCGGATATTGGGCACGCCCATGACCAATCGCCATGTGCCGGCCGGTATCGGTCCGGGCAGATAGGAGGGCGTGGCATCGGCGCGCCCGACCGTCATTTCCTGCTTCTCGCCGCCGCTCCAACCGCGAAAGCGATCAGGGTCTCTCAGGCCAAGATCGATCGTCGTGCGCTGCGCCGCACCGTCCTGTTCGAACCGGACCGTCACCCGGTCAACCCCCGCCGGGACGATGAAAGGACGCTCCAGATAGTGATTCAGGTCGCCCTCGCGCACCTCGCCGGTCAGCACAATTTCCCAAGGCGCGGTCGCCGTCATCGGCGCGGCTTCGGCTGCGCCAAGCGCAAAGGCCATCAACATGGCGAATACAGGCATCACTTCACCTCAACCCTATAGGCGGACCGCATCAGGGGGAAGGATGCGGCCCGCCCGATCAGGATCAGAACTTGTAAAGCAAAGACGCCTTCAAGGTCCGCCCGACAATCGACCTGGCTATAAAGACAGGCGCGCCCGACTGTGAGGACAAAAGTTCCCCCGAGCGCGGATTGCCCTCGGTGAAGCCAATCTCGTTGGTCAGGTTGTAGCCGTTGACATACAGGGTCAGGTCCGGTGCGAACCGGTAGCGCACCGACGCATTCAAAACGGTGTATTCCGGCAGCTTCTGAGTGTTCGCTGCGTCGGCGTAGCGGCTGCTGTAATATTCAACCGACACTTCTGCGCGCAGGCGGTCATTCAGAAGATTTACGGCAGGGCTGATGCTGAAGTTCGTTTTCGGCACGCGGAGCAGTTGTTTTCCGTTCAGGTCCATGGTGGTCAGGCTGGCGCCAGACAGGACCGTATATTTGAGCGAAGTAAACTCAGGCTGCTGCACCGTGCCGGCGAAGCCGACGTCAAACCAGCTCAGCGGCCGGATATCGCCATCCAGCTCCACGCCATAGTCGCGCGTATCGGCAAAATAGTTCTGGCTGACATAGCCGCTGGTCGCCGGATTATAGACGGTCTGGGAGACGCCGTAATTATGATATTCGGTGTCAAATAGCGTGACATAGGCGTCCAGCCACGGGCGGCTGAGCTTGTAGCCCAATTCGAACATGTCGGTGTGATTGATCACCGGCAGCGTCACAGGGCTGGGGTTGGTGTTGGTGAGGAAGTCCGACAGACTGGGCATCCGCGCCGCGCTGGTATAGCGGGCGAAAACGCCCTGCGCCGCGTCCAGTTGGTAATTGGTCCCCACCGTCCAGGTCAGGGTAGAATAGGTCTTGTTCCACGGGATGAAGAGACCAGACCCGGTGAGATAGGACTTGTCCGCCGCAGTCGCGGTCTGCCCCAGATTTGTGGTCGCGGAAGTTTCAGCAGACGCCGTGGCGTTCATCTGCTCCTGTCGAAGTCCGAAATCGATCCTAAGCCTGTCGCTCACCTGCCACTCGTCAGCGCCATAGATGGCCATGGTGCGCTGGTTGCCGGAGCCGTTGGCGAATTCCGAGCCATAGCGAAGCACGCCATTGTCCGTCACCGAACCAATGACAGCGTTGCTGGCGTTCAGCGCGACAATGTTCATCAGTCTGGCGTGGTTGGTCACGTCCATCGCCAAAACGGCGGCGTAACGAACAAAGCTTTCGCCCGCGCTCATATAATAACCGCCGACCGTTATGTCGTGGGTCTGGCCGCCGATGTTGAACTTGCGCGAGAAGCGCAGATCATTCATCAGCTCATGTTCGCTGACATTGATGTCTCTGGCGCTGTTTTCCAGCTCCAGACCATTGGCGGTTGGCGGGGTGGTGAAGGTCTGGCCGGGGGCGTCGACATAGCTATAGGCCAGGCTGGTCGCCGCCGGGAACAGGGCCTTTGCCGAGCCCAGAAGCTGGGTCAATCGCAGGGCTCCGGCAGTGACCGAGGCCGGGAACAGGCCGATCCGCACCTGATCGGTGGTGCGATAGCGCAGCCGCTCATCCATGTGCCAGCCATTGGCCAGATCCTGAACCAGATGCACCGTCGCCTGATCGAGCTTCACCGTCGTGCCGCTGGTCAGATCGTAGTTGAGCGGGCCGTTCAGCGTGCGCAGGTCCAGGCGCTGGGTCTCAGGGCCGCTCAGAATGCCCGACGTCGCGTTCAGGCCGGGAACGCCAGTGATGCCGCCGCCGCTGACCATATAGGGCTGGCCGAGATAGAAGCCGACATGGTCGTCAATGTGCTTGACGTCCAGATCGATGGTTCCGTGACCAACATCATGGCCCACGGACAGGCGGACCTGCCCGCCGTCGTTGAAATTGAAGCCCGGATCACGGGTTCCGCGCTCGACGCGGTAAAAGCCGCCCATGGCCACGCGCCAGTCGCCGACCGGACCGCCGTACCAGAAGTCGGTGCGATACAGACCATCATCGCCGATGCTGACCTTGGCCAGACCTTCAGCCTCGGCGCCCGCCTTGCGGGTGATATAGTTCACCAGACCGCCCGGCGCGTTTGAAGAGAAGACAGAGGACGGGCCGCCGCGCACGACCTGAATCTGGCTGATCGTTTCATCCAGACGGAAGGACTGGTCCGCGTTGAGATAGCCAAGGCCGGGATCATGCTGGATCGGCATGCCGTCCTCAGCCAGCTGGACCGACGCAAAACCGTCCACGGGAATGCCGCGAGCCCGAACATTGGCGCTGGCTTCGCCACCGGAGTTTTCCACCCAGAAGCCCGGAATGTTGCGCAAGGTGTCGGCAACGCTGCTGACGCCCGTTTCACGAAGGCGCTCCATCGGAACAACGCTGATGGAATAGCTGGTGTCGGCGCGCGTGCGCAGTTCGGCGCCAACCCGACCGGTCACCACCACGGTCTCGACCGAGGTCGCGCTGTCAGCGCCCTCTTTGCGCACCACCGAATAGGTGGCGTCTCCGGTCTCGCGCGCTTCCAGACCGGTGCCGGCCAGCAGAATCCGCAAACCGTTGCGCACATCATATTGACCACGGACCGCACGGGTGCGGCGATTGGCGGCGGCGTCGCCTGAAATCAGGATCTGGAGGTTGGCTTGTCGCGCAAACTCGGCCACGCCGGTGGACGCCGCCTGTTCTGGCACGTTGAAATCATGCGACTGGGCGAAGGCTGGCGACGACAGGGCCGCCACAGACAGGGCCGTCCCGGCCAGGATTTGCAGTCGCAGATTGCGACCAGATAGCGAGTTCATCAGCGGATCCCCACAAGCAAGCGCGACGTTCGCGCCTTCCTGATGGTTAAGACGGGCGGGGCCACCCGATCCTTATGAAATATTTATGAATACTATCCGCGTACGTTTAAACATAATCCGAACACGAATTATATGGTTTCTCACCCGCCAATGATGATCAGACTATTTGACGTACTTATCTGGGCATTCAGACTGTAATGGATGGCCCTCGAAAATCCGTCCGGATCGTCCACCCGGAATATCCCATACAACTTTCTCGAATTCAGCTCCGGTTGAGCCACATAGATCTGCCGGGCATTGTATCGGTTGAACTCCTCGACCGCCTCAGCAAGCGTCTCTCCCGCCAGATCGATCCGCCCAGATCGCCAGGCCAGTCGCCGGTCCAGTTCAGACGGCGCGGTGTCCAGTTGCTTGATCGGCGAGGTCTCCGCCACCATCGCCTTCTGGCCGGCAGACAGGCGGATCCGGTTTGCCTCACGCCCCACAAGCCACGCCTCGACCACGCCTTCCGTCACCAATATTTCGACGCCCAGATCACGCTGGCGCACAGAAAAAGCGGTGCCGACCGCGCGCACGCGTACAGACCCGACCTCGACGATAAAGGGACGCGCAGGGTCCCTCTGGACCTGAAACCACGCCTCGCCGCTGGACATCTTCAACCGGCGCTCATGCGGGCGCATCGCCACCCTGACACGGCTCTGGGTGTTGAGCAGCATGGTCGAGCCGTCGGGCAGGGGCACATGCCGCACCTCCCCCCGCGCCGTCGAAATCGCGCCGCCCTCATTGGCCTGCCAGACCAGACCCGCCGCGCACGCCGCGATCAGAGCGCCGCCGCCGCCAATCCAGGCCCGGCGCGCTGGCCGGCGCAATTCCCGTTCCGGGCCCGGCGAAACCCGTCCTGTGACATCGTTAATCTCAGGCTGCGCGTCGATCCGACTGGCGCGGTCGAGCGATTGCCAGATGGCCTGCGCGCGCAGAAACGCGCCCTGACGACGGGTGTCGACAGCCAGCCATTGCTCAAGTTCCGCCTGCAGGTCAGACGTTAGGTCAAGGCGATCCAGCCGCGCGACCCAGGCGAACGCAGCATCATCAATCTCTTCTGCGGTCTCGCCTCTTCTCATCGTCTTTCTTCACGGCTAACGCCAAATTACGATCCGGCCCCTCACGCAGAGCCCTGGATATGATCCTCATCCCCTTGGCCACGTCATTTTCGACGATGGTTTCCGTCACTCCAAGCTTTGCGGCGATCTCCTTCTGAGACAAGCCCTCGATCTTGCGCAACTGAAAGACGCTTCGGCACCGGTCTGGCAATTGCGAGATCAGCAACATCACCTCGGCAAGCTCCCGGCGGGCGGCGACGATCCGCTCGGACGAAGGCTCGTCTGTTATGACGGGCAGCGCCTCAATTTCCGTAACAGTTTCTATCCGAACCACTCTCGCCTGACGCATTTTATCGACGATAAGGCTGCGGATGATCTGGAAGAAATAGGCCTGTGGCTGTGTGATGTGATCCAGCGAAGCCATTGCGGCGAAGCGGCAATAGGCCTCCTGCACCAGATCATCTATCTGATCATGTGGCAAACGCGAGCGCGCCAGCCATCTGCGCACGCCTGGCTCGTGCGGCATGATGCGGCTGGCCACCCACGCCACTCGCCTCGCGCGATCTGCGTCCACCTGTCCCGCGCCCTCGCCCGACCCCAAATCGACCATTGGCCGATCTTCCTATAGGTCGAGGCGACAGCGAACTAGCGCGGGGCTGTCATAATCGAATGAACAGGATTGTCCGGACGAACATCGTGGCGCTGGACAGGGTGTCGTTAGGCGTTGGCGGGGAGAACGCGCCGAAGCCCGGGGGGC
Source organism: uncultured Caulobacterales bacterium (assembly GCA_903858685.1). Taxonomy (GTDB): domain Bacteria; phylum Pseudomonadota; class Alphaproteobacteria; order Caulobacterales; family Caulobacteraceae; genus CAIMFV01. The sequence goes on from CAIOJR010000217.1 coordinate 26,708, forward strand.
CTTCCTTGGCGATGAGAGTCTAATTGGGGGCGCCAGGGCAAATGTGCAGGGATGCGCTCGCCGCCCACCGAAGACGCTTTTCAACTGAATGGTTAAATTTCATGAAACTGTTGCGTCCCTGACATTTGCCTGAAGCTGGACAAAGATCTCTTGGTCCTGGGCAAGCCCTGCCTCGGTGGGAAACCAGTAGAGCGAGGGCTCAATCGGGATTTGGGGGCTTTGATGTCTAGATATCTCATGGCGAATTCTGCCGCATTAGGCGTTATCGCGGTCGCACTCTGTGCGCCTGCAGCCTTTGCGCAACAGACAACTGCATCGTTGCGCGGGGTTGCTGTCGACGAGGCTGGAGCCCCCATAGCGGGCGCTACGGTAACGGTCATCCACACGCCGTCCGGCACCAAGTCCAGCCTGGTCACCGACGCCGCCGGTGTCTTCGACGCGCGCGGGCTTCGGGTCGGGGGGCCTTACAAGGTTATTGGCAAGGCCGCGAAGTTCGCAGACCAGACCCTGACGGATATCTATCTGACTGTGGGCGATGCTGGCCGTGTCACCTTGAATTTCTCGGCTGCAACTGAAGTCTCGGCCGTCGTGGTCACGGGCAAGAAAAAGTCCTTCGCCGACCTTGCCAATGTGGGATCGCGCACCACGCTGAAAAGCGCTGATATTGAAGAAGTCGTGACGGTGAAACGCGACATTCGCGACGTCGCACGACGTGATCCACTGGCCCAGCTCGATTTCGTGGCGCGTGGCACCGGTCCGTCTGGCGGTCTCTATATCGCTGGTTCATCCCCGCGCCGCAACCGGATCACCATTGACGGCGTCCGTTCTCAGGACGACTTTGGCCTCAATACCGGCGGCCTTTCCACGAACCGCGGCCCGGTCTCTCTGGAAGCTGTCGAGCAAATCGCTGTGCAGGCGACGCCCTTCGACGTGGAGGACGGCGATTTTACCGGCGGCGCCCTGAACATGATTCTGAAGTCGGGGGGCAACGATTTTCACGGGTCGGTCTTTGACCTCTATCGCACCCCTCGCCTGATCGGCAATCGGGTTCCCCAGTTCTCAACCGTCACCAATGCCGACGGTACGATCAGCCTGCAACAGTCCACAGCGACGGTGAAGAATTACGTCCACGACCAGAACTATGGCGCATTTCTTTCGGGTCCCATCATACGCGACCGACTATTCTTCGCCGTGTCATACGAAAAATATTCAAGCTACGATGTCACGGCAGCCGGCCCGGCGGGCCAGGGGTACGGAACCCTCTTCAATCCGCTGGGCCTGTCCACGGGACCGAACGCCACGGCCGCCGACATCAATTCGGTATTGTCCAACTGGACCAAATATGCCGCCTCAAGCAAGCTGTCACCCGGACAGGATGACCTCGTAAAGCCGGTCCTGGACGAGAAATCGTCGGTAAAAATCGACTACAACATCACCGACACACAGCGCCTGACCGCCAGCTACCGGCATGCCTATTCATCCGTCTGGAAGCGCAGCCCCTCCGCCACAGGCATCAGCCTTGACTCCAACTGGTATGCCCAGCCGGAAAACGAAGACAACTACGCTCTGCAGTTAAACTCCAAGTGGTCTCCCGACCTGACCACCGAAGCCCGCGTCTCCTATCGTGGCTACCAGCGGGGACAGAACCCGCCGGAGGGGCAAGGCTTCGCCAATTTCAGCATATGCACCGACAATCTGAGCACGGGCAGCCTCACCTCGTGCAGCAGCGGGCGCCCTTCGATATCCTTTGGTCCTGACCAGTTCCGGCAGGCGAATATCCTCAAGACGACGGACCTGGCGGGATCCTTTACCGCCGACTACCGGTTCCTGGACACTCACCAACTGAAGCTCGGCTATCAGTTCAAAGGCATCCACATCTACGATCTGTTTGTTCAGAACGCCCAAGGGTCCTACTATTTCGACAGTGTCGCCGATTTCGCTGCGGGTCTGGCGAACTCATATTCTTACGGCAACGCGCTAACAGGCACACCGTCGGACGCCGCCGAACGGTTTTCCTACAATGTGCAGACGCTGTTCGCGCAGGATACCTGGGACATCTCGCCGGAGCTGACCGTCAATTACGGTCTGCGCTATGATTTCTATGCGGAAGACACCAAACCGACACTCAACACGAATTTCGTCAATCGCTACGGATATAGCAACCAAACAACCTATGACGGCATCGACATCCTCATGCCGCGCCTTTCCGCCAAATGGCGCACCTACTGGTTTGAGTTGTCAGGCGGCATCGGCCTCGTGTCGGGCGGTATTCCGGACGTGTTCATCGGCAACAGCTACGGGGCTCAGACCGGCGCGTTGAACAACAGCTTTACCGTCATCCGCACTGGCCTCAACGCCTATAAGAACTCGTCAACGGGCACGGTGCTTGATCCGACGACTGGCGCAGCATTGTTGAACCTGAATCTGGCGGACCCGACCTTCGTGTCGACCCCATCGGCGACGGCTCAGTCTCTCGTCTCCGCGCCCAGCGCGACCCAGAGGCTCGCCTTCACCAACTCGATCGCACCCGGCTTTGACATGCCCGCAGACTGGAAAGCGAACCTTTCCTTCAAGACCAGCAAGTGGAACTGGGACTTCGGCATCGATGCGGTGGCCACAATGTCTGACACCAACATCGCGTTCCGCGATATTCGCGCCAGACTCCTGACGGTCAACGGCGTCCAGCAATATACGCCCGACGGTCGGATCCGGTACGATGGTCTTCAGATCGCCGGCGCGGCGCCAGCAACCGTCACAGCCAACCGCGCACTTCTGGGTCTTCCGACCTCGACAAATCCTGATCTGGCCAATATCGGCTCAAACGGCGACATCCAGGCCTATAATCCCAGCGAACAGAACTGGAATTCCACCGTCGCCCTCTCCGCGGGCACAAGATGGCGCGGTCTCGACTTTTTCGCCGCCTATGTCTTCCAGAATGGAACAAGCTATGGCGGGATTTCGGAATTCGGCACCACCGAGGGCGGAAACAGTTCAAGCGGAAACTATTACGCCGATCAGGTCTCAAAAAATGACCCCAACACATCGGTCAAGGGACTTTCTGGGAACGTCATCAAACAGGCGCTCAAGATTGAGCTCAGCTACAAGCATGAATTCATAAAGGGCTTTGAATCTCGCTTCACCCTGTTCGGCGAAAGCCGGGACGGGCGTCGGATCAACTTCCTCATGACCGACCCGTCGCTATCGAGCGGGCGCGGCCAAGTGTTTGGCGTGTATCGTGACGACCAGCTTCTCTACGTCCCGAACCTGGGCTCGCCCGATCCTACGAACCCGCTGAAGTTCACCAGTGCAAATGGAACCACTGTGTATTTCGCCAACACAACGGCGCTTCAGCAATTCCGATCGCTGGTCAATCAGTTCAACCTGCCGCAAGGCCAGATCACGCCCAAAGGGTTTGGCCAGAACCCGCACATCAACCGGATTGATTTTCAATATGCCCAGGACATTCCGGGCCCGCTGCCTGGCCACAAGCTGCAATTCACTGTGGATGTGACCAATCTGGGCAATCTCATCAACAAGCACTGGGGCGTGGTGAAGGAGTTTTCCAATAGTCGTGCAGGAACGTCGCTGGTCAATGTCTCCTGCGCCGACGTGGCGGGGGTCGCGCCGACTGCGGCCAATCCGGCCGTCTGCTCAAGCTATGTGTACAGCTACTCCACCGTGAGCGCTGCGACTGCGGCAAAACCCACAATCGTCGACACGACGGGCAGCCTCTGGTCCGTCGAACTTGGCTTGAAATACAAGTTCTAGATCTGCCCGACGCCAGGCGTAGCGAAACGGCCATTCGGCCGCCTCGCTACGCCATCGCGACGGCGTGCTTGAGGGTCGCGGTCTGCCCACTCGGGCGATCTAGCTGCGCCGAAGTTGCCTTTGGTCCCGGATGGAGTCAGTCGCGGCATTCATTTCGTCGGTGAGTTTATCAACCCGACGCGTTAGCCCCTGCAAGGCGGACACCTTGATCATCAGGGTCTTTCTGGACACATTTTTTGTGTAATTCGTGTAGTCCACCGCCACGAGAACAAGCTCGCCATCCTGTTCCCGCAAAACGCCGGTCGCGACTGTCGTGCGTTTGTTCAACAATTTCTCAGCTTTTTCGACCCGCTTCAGCACCTGCTTCATGAATGGCATGGCGGACGTCTTCGCAACGCTCTTGATCAGTTGCATCTTGCGCGGAAGATCAATGGAATGGATCACCGTTTCATGATCGCCGTCGTCCATGTTCAGCACCACGGCGGCGAGCGAGGAGATGGCCAGATCAAGGTCCGCGCAATTGACGATGAACATCCCCACGGACCTGAAGGTGTCGTCCAGGCCCATTTCGCTCGTCGTCGGTTCGTCTGGTAAGCTTGGCAAGGTCTTCCTCATTACACGGCGGCGGACCTCGGCCTTTCAAGGCGCACAGACCCCCGATAGAGCGCCGTCGTTTGCGCTCTCCAATCGCTAAGCTGTTATACCCCGCCTGAACGCGGCTCAAGCACTGGCGCTTCGAAGCACGGACGATCAGGCTGTCATCTCATCTGGACCAGTCTGACCATGGCGGCGACGGTCATCATTTCCGCCATCTCCGGCAGGTGAACGAGATATAGCCCGGCATGTCGTCTCACATCGGTGATCGGAATGCAGGCCAGACGGTCATCGCGGCCCGCCTCTGCGGAAAACACGACGCCCGCGCCCAGTCCAGCCGCCACGGCTTCGCGGACCCCTTCCCTTCCCTCGACCACCAGACGGTAGGTGGGACAGAGCCCTTGATCTTCGCAAGCCCGCTCGAACAGGGCGCGCGTCATGGATCCAGCTTCCCGCCCGATCAGCGGCAATTCAACGATGTCCCTGAGGTTCACCTGAGGGCGCGCCGCCAGCTTGTGACCCGCATCCGCCCACAAGGTCAGGGTCAGCGGCTCGATCAGGTAGGATGAAAGCTGAGCCGGCGGCGATGTCAGACCAACAATGGCGAGATCGACCCGCCCCTGCTCCACCTCATTCAACAGCTTTCGCGTGTTGCCGCTGACCGTTTCAAAGCTGATTGCGGGATAGAGGCGGCTGAACTCGCCAAGCAGGCGCATGGCGCAGCGGGGCGCGCTGAACCCCACTGACAGTCGACCTTTACCCAGATCGCGAAAGGCGTCGAGTTCCTGAAAAAGATCATCAAACCGGCTCAAGATCACTTTCAGGCGACCATGGAACACCTGTCCGACGTCCGTGAGCCTGAGGTTAGGCTTGCGATGAAGCAGCCTGGCCTCGCAAACCGCTTCCAGATTGGCGATCTGGAATGAGATTGTCGGCTGGGACACGCCCAATGCAAGAGCGGCCTTCGAAAAACTGCCATGCTCGACCACTGCGCAGAAGATGCGCAAGGCCTGCAGGCTCAGACTGGCCGATTTCGGCCTGTCAGACGATTCCGCAGGAAGTTCGACCGCAAGAAGCCTGTCATTCAAAATTCATCACCCAAGGTTTGACCGGATCACGGATTTCAATTTAATTTTTAAATGACCTTATGATTTCTGATTTAAATTATAATTCGGAGTTGGCCGTGCGCGAAGTCGAAAAATGGAGCCCGATCGAGACCCTGGACCAACTGCTCTCCGATATGGAGGCCATGGCGAACGCACCTGGCGAGGAGCCGGGCCTGTCCGAACTCGATCACGGTCTGCAATGCGCCGAAGAACTTCGTCAAATGGCGCCCAATGACATCGATCTGCAGCTCGCCGGGCTGTTGCACGACATCGCCCATAGTCGTTGTCCCATATCCCATCATGCACAGGTCGGCGCTGACGCGGTGCGACCACTTCTGGGCGAACGAATTGCGCACCTGATCGGCCTGCATGCCGACGCCAAACGCTATCTGGTGACAACCACACCCGAATATCTGCTTCGCCTTTCCCCGATCAGCCGCAAATCGTTTGAATTGCAGGGCGGGCTGATGTCACAAGCCGAGGTCGCCCGCTTCGCTGCCGATCCAGAAGCCGCCAACGCCCTATGGCTCAGAAGCGCCGACGACGCCGCCAAGGCGCCCGGCCGCATCGTCCCTGGCATGGACGCCTGGCTTGCCCCGCTTCGCGCCGCCGCCCAGTGAGACGCCTCATTACGCGTAAATTGCAGAGCCGTGGAAACCTGACCGTTGCAATATGGGCGTTGAGCTTCGCCTTCACCTCCTATTTCTGCATGTACGCCTTTCGCAAGCCGTTCACGGCCGGAACCTATCACGATGTGGCGGGCTGGACATCGGGGATGGACTTCAAGTCTGCCGCCGTGATCAGTCAGGTGCTGGGCTATGCGGTATCCAAATATCTGGGCGTGAAATTCGTCTCGGAAGCCAAAGAAAAGGGGCGGACGAGCCTCATTCTGGGACTGATCCTGTTTGCTGAGGCGGCGCTCGTCCTGTTCGCGGTCGCGCCTGCGCCGGTCAAGCTTGTCGCCATATTCCTCAACGGCCTGCCGCTGGGCATGATTTTCGGGCTCGTCTTCCGCTACCTCGAAGGGCGACGCACCAGCGAGTTTCTTGGCGCAGGCCTTTGCACCAGCTTCATCGTGTCGTCGGGCTTTGTGAAGTCGATTGGACGATCGCTGATGGATCAATTTGGCGTCACGGAATTCTGGATGCCCGCCGCCACCGGACTGGTGTTCCTGCCGGTCATCGCTCTGGCCGTCTGGCTGTTGTCGATGACGCCGGCGCCCGATGATCTGGATATCGTTGAGAGAGCAGTCCGACAGCCCATGGACGCGCAGGCTCGCGCCCACTTCTTCAGACAATACGCCCCGGGCCTGGCGCTTCTGGGACTGTCGTTCATAGCCCTGGGCGCGCTTCGGGACTTTCGGGACAATTTTGCCGCAGACATCTGGAAGGCGCTTGGATACGGCAACGCGCCAGAACTCTTCACCCTGGCGGAGCTCCCAGCTGCGGCGCTGGTGCTTGTGTCGCTCAGCCTCATGATCCTGGTGCATGATAATCGCCGGGCCGTTTGGAGGATCCACCTTCTGATGGCGAGCGGCGTCCTTCTGGCGCTTGGCGCCACGATCGGCTTTCAACTGCACATTCTGAGCCCTGTCGCCTGGATGGTCATCATGGGCGCCGGTGTTTATCTGGGCTATGTGCCCTGCACCTCGATCCTGGCCGACCGCCTGATCGCAGCTTTGAAATCAGGCGGCAATTCCGGCTTCATGATGTATGTCCTGGACGCTTTCGCCTATGGGGGCAGCGTGGGCGTGTTGCTGGTGCGCTCCCTGGCGACGGCGGATCTGTCCTGGCTGCACTTCTTCATAGGCTTTGCCTATGTGGCGCTCGCCATCGCCCTTTTGGCCACCCTGGCTTCGATGATCTATTTCGACAAAAGCGCCAGGCTGGACGCGACAGCCTCTTCAGCCCTGATACAGATGGACGAGGTCGTGGATGCTTAAGCGCGCTTGCCTTATCCTGAGCACCCTGTTCAGCATCGGATCAATTGCAAACGCTGACCCGATCCTGTTGATCTCCGTGGACGGAATGCGTCCGGCGGACGTGCTTCAATCCGAAGCGCTAGGCGTCAGCCTGCCCTTTCTGCAATCGGTCATGCGAGACGGCGCCTATGCTTCCGATGTTGTCAATGTCGCGCCGAGCATCACCTTGCCCAATCATGCGACCCTGCTGACCGGCGCAACGCCGGCTCACCACGGAATCGTCGACAACCTCTATTTCGATCCGCTCAAATCGCGCCCGGGTCGCTACTATTTCTTCGCCTCTGACATCAAGCTTCCCACCCTTTGGGACGCGGCGCACCAGTGCGGCGCCAAGGTCGCCAGCCTGAACTGGCCCGCCAGTGTCGGCGCCCCCTCGATTGATGATAATATTCCCGAATATTTTCGTGACCGTGACGCCGACGACCTCAAAATGGTCAAGGCCCTGTCAACGCCTGGACTGATGGCGCGCCTTGAGAAAAGAACCGGCGCTTCCGCCGCCCTGGTCACCACCGAATCCGCCCCAGGCGACGCCGCCCTCAGCCAATATGCAGCGGCGCTCTTCACACTGGACCACCCGCGCTTCATGACGCTGCATTTTGCGAGCCTTGACCTTGCGGAGCACCTGTCTGGCCCGGACTCGCCCGCGTCACGGGTCGCCCTGGAAGGCATAGACAGGGATATCGCACGGGTCGTCGCCGCGGGGCGCGCCGTCTGGCCCGATTTGAAAGTCATTGTCGTGTCCGACCACGGCTTCGCGCCGCTTCGTCACGAGATCAACCTCTATCGTCGCTTCGCAGAGGCCGGCCTCCTGACCTATGACCCCAGCGGCCAGCATCTGACATCATGGGAGGCGGTTCCGACCGGTGCGGCCTCTGCTTTTGTCCGCCTCGCCCGACCGGATGACACAGCTTTGCAACATCGGGTGATCGAGCTGCTCAGTGCCCTCAAGGCTGATCCGGCGTATCGCATCCATCGCGTGCTGGACCGGTCGGCCATGGACCGTCTGGGGGTCGATCCGGCTGCGTCCTTCCTGATCGACTTTGATGAGGGCAGCGAACTGGCTCAGCGTGTTGATGGCCCAATAGACGCACCGAGCGCCCTGAAGGGCACGCATGGATGGCTTCCAGACGACGCAAACATGCATTCCAGCCTGTTTATTGTTGGTCCCGGCGTCCCGAAGGGAACACGTCTTGGTCAGGTGAACATGCTGGACATCGCCCCGACGATCGCCAAATGGATTGGCTGTCCGCTGTCCGGCGCTGAGGGAAAGCCGCTTTTTTGACCGGGACGCCAACAATGTCAGGCAGGACAGCCGACAGGCGCCCCGATCTGGTCGCGCGGATCGAGGGCGGCGCGCGCAACTGGCCCTTTGGATCGCCAGCTGAGGACCTGGAAGCGCGGGGCTATGTCCTCGAAGAATTTACGGTAGCAGGCCGCGCACGTCGTTACGTGGCGGGTGAAGACCATCCCGCTGATACGATGCGCATTGACGACGCAGTCTACCGAACGCGCATCTATGTGCTAACGCCAAGGCGGCCGGATGACTTCAATGGCGTTTTGATCGTCAACTGGCAAAACGTGTCACGCCACCTGGACGTCGGCAGTCCGGACGGCGACGAGGTCTACAGGGGCTATGCCTGGGTTGGCGTTACGGTGCAAAAGCTTGGCATAGATGGCGCGCCAGGGACCAGCCCGTCTCTGGCGACATGGGATTCGCATCGCTATGAAAGCCTGCATCATCCGGGCGACGCCTATGCCTATGACATATTCGGCCAGGTGGCGCGGATGCTCCGGAGCGAACCCGATCGCCAGGCGCCGGATCCACTGCGCGGCCTGAAGCCGCAATGCATCGTGGCGTGCGGACGGTCGCAGTCGGCCATGCGACTGGCGTCCTATATCAATTTCGCTCATCAGCACGACCGGATCTTCGACGGATTTTTGCTGCTGGTTCACTTCGGCCTGTGCCCGCCTCTATCGGAGAGGCCCTTCCTCGATATTTTCACGTCGGATCAGGCCGGGCGACTGCCATTCCAGACACCCTTGCGCGAACCCGAAGGGGCCAAGGTCCTGGCCCTGTCCACCGAGTGCGAAGCCGTGTACAATTTTGGCGCTCGCCAGCCCGATAGCGACGCCTACCGCTTCTGGGAAATCGCCGGCGCCTCGCACTCCAATCCGCACCGCGATCGCAGCCTCAGCCTCATTTTTCAAAGGGACGGGATCTCCAGCCAAAACAGCGACACCGACCGTGACGCGAACCTTGTGGAATATCAGTTCGTCAAGGACGCCGCGCTGCGATGGCTGAAACGATGGATGATGACCGGCGAAGCGCCGCCTCGCCTTCCCCCGATCGACATGTATCCAGGCCCCAACGGACAACCCGCCATCCGGCGAGACGCGCTTGGCAATGCGCTGGGCGGGGTGAGATTGCCTGATCTTGACGCCGCGACAGGCCAGCACCTGGGGCGGAGCGCGGGCGAACTGCTTGAATCACTGTCCGGGTGGAGCTCACTTTACTCAAGGCGAAAACTTCAGGAGACGCATGGCGCCTGGACAGCCTTTCAGCGCAAGTGGAACACCTGTGTAGACCAGTTGCTGCAACAAGACCTCATTCTGCCGCGCGAAGCCGAAACCTTGCGAGACGACGCGCTCAGGCGATGGAATTCCGCTTCCTGACATAGACCGATGGCGCGATTACTCGTGATGAGCCATCGCGCCACATCCCGAACGGCCAGATCCATGCGGGCGGCGCTTCAGTAGATCGACGGAACAAACAGCTCTTCCGGCGTGGGGTGGCGCACATAGTCCGGATTATGCACGCGCGCCGGAAGCATCACAAAAGGTCGCTCTATTTCCTCGTACGGAAACTGGCCGAGAAGGTGATGAATGCAGTTCAGGCGCGCGCGCTTCTTGTCCACCGCCTCGACAACCCACCACCGCGCTTCTGGAATATGCGTGCGGTTGAGCATCTCTTCCTTGGCCTGAGTATAGAGTTCCCAACGACGTCGGGACTCCAGGTCCATCGGGCTCAACTTCCATTGCTTGATAGGATCGGTGTTTCGCATATGGAAGCGAAGGTGTTGCTCGTCATCTGTGATTGAAAACCAGTATTTTATGATCCTGATCCCGGACTTGACCAACATGCGTTCGAATTCCGGGACGGTTTCGAAAAACTCCTGAACTTCGTCATCGGTGCAAAAGCCCATTACCCGCTCTACGCCGGCCCGATTATACCAACTGCGATCGAACAGGACGATTTCCCCCGCCCCGGGGAGGTGGGGCACATAGCGCTGGAAATACCACTGGGTCCGCTCTTTCTCGGAGGGCGCAGTCAGGGCGACGACGCGGCAGACGCGCGGATTGAGCCTTTGAGTGATGCGCTTTATGACGCCGCCCTTGCCGGCAGCGTCCCGGCCCTCAAAAATCACGACAACCTTGAGCTTCTCCTGCACGACCCAGTCCTGCAGCTTGACCAGCTCCGCTTGAAGTCGAAAGAGTTCCTTCAGATAGACCCGACGATTAAACACCCCGCCCGGGCCGGTATCGTCGGACAGGAAGTCTAATGCCCTGCTGAATGAATCGTCGCCATCATCATTCAGTTCAAGTTCAAGAACCTCGTCAAAATCATCAACACGCTCTGCGGTGATCCGGTCTCGAGAAATCTGGCTGTCGGGCTCGTTGGTCATTTCCACACCTGCTCGCGAGTGCGGGCTTTGCGACTTCAGTCCGCATGAACACCTGAAATCATTTCAGCCGAACCTGACGCATTTGCGACAGTTTATTGAATTGTTTGCGCAGCCCGAACCCGACATCGCGACCTCGGGCGCCGCTCTACCGATGCCTCGCCGCAACACCTTCCCAAATGATTGATTTCTCCTGTAGCACTCTGCCCCGTGGCCGCCTAACATCGGCACAGCCCGATGGATGAGGCCGAACCATGACGACGCTATACGAGATTGAGTTCGCCGATCAGCGGACAGTGGTTGATCGAGCGGTTATTGCGGCCAGCAGCCGGACATTCGCAGACAGTGAAGCCGCATCATTGCTGGGGACCATGAACGCCCTCTACGGCGCCACCTGCTTCCGGGTCAAAGAATACGCCGCGGAATCCAGCCCGTCCCGCGCGGAAGATTCAACCCGGCACTGACGATCCACTGGCGAGGCGGCGCTGATTCACGGACAGGGGTTTTCCTGTTCTTAAGCAACCGTGCCCATTCCCCTTATTGAAGTGGACTGCCGGATCTGAAGAACTCACGCTTTGTCTGCCGGATCGAAAGCTCGCTGCATGAGCCGCGCAGAGACCAGATGTGCGACCAGCGCGACCAAAGCGACAGGCGCAAGCGCTGCGAGTCCAAACCTCAGGGCCGTCGTCCCATAAACCGGTTTGAAATGATCGGCGATGAGGCCGACATAGAGCGGGCCGCCGCCATAGCCGATGATCCCCATAAGGAACAGAAGAATAGATCCCGCCATCCCGCGCTGCCCCGCAGGTACGGCGTTCTGGACCACGGCCAGCGCCGGAGCCTGGAAGACCGCGTTCAGGGCGATCGGCACACTCATGAACATCAAGGCTATCTGCCAGCTGGGCGCCCACAGATATGCAAGAAGAAACGGGGCGTTGATGGCAAGGGCGGCGGCCGGAACCAGCGCATAGGCTGCGGGGCTGAACCGGCTCAGCCGGTCAGACAACCACCCCCCGGCAAACATCCCGATCCCGCCCGCAACAGCCTGAGTGACGCTGTAGAAGGTGGCGATCTGCGTCAGCTTCATGCCGCGGTTACTGATGAGGTAAGCGACCGCATTCATTGCAAATCCCTGCGAGACAAACACGGCGAGGCCAGCGGCCACGCCCGTCATGACGAGCACGGGATTGCTGAAATAGGCGATCAGTGATTGCACCAATGGCCGGCTGGGAGAGATCGCCGCCTGGCCATCCCCATGCGCATCGAGCCTGCCGCGCCGAGGCTCGCGGATCACCACAAGCACAATCAGCGCAAGCAGGACGCCGGGCAGGCCGACCAACAGGAATGCCGCCCGCCAGCCATAGACTGCCGCAATCCCTGCACCCGCCGCGGCCGCCAGCGCGCTGCCGACCGGGGCGCCCATCGAATAGATGGCGATTGCGGTTCCGCGCTGTCGGGCCGGGAAATAATCCGAAAGAAGCGACAGCGACGCCGGTCCCCCGCCAGCCTCGCCGACGCCCACGCCTATCCGGGCCAGGGCAAGCAGCGCAAAGCTCGACGCCAGGCCGCAACCCATGGAAAAGAGGCTCCAAATAGATAGTGCAGCAGCGATCATCCTGACCCGGTTCGTCCGGTCGGCCAGCCACGCGATGGGAATCCCGAAGGTTGTATAGAACAGGGCGAAGGTCAGCCCCGTCAATAACCCAATCTGCGTGTAGCTTAGGTTCAGCTCCCGTCGGATCGGCTCGGACAGGTTCGCCAACAGGTTTCGGTCGAGAAAGTTGAACGTATAGACCACCGCCAGCAGAACAACGACGACAAGGTTGTAACGCCTGGACAGCGGCTTGGCGCCTTGAGATTCGTCGCTCATCAATCCCCCGCAGATCTTTGGCGCTCGGAAGAGGCTCGGCGAGGTTAGGATGAGGTTTTCGTGAAGGCTAGACAAATACCCATGACATGCGTTCCACTTGGCGACGGGCCTTCAGCCCTGCGTGAGCTTGCCGCTGAGTTCGGCCACCTTTAGCTCCGCCTCGCGGGTCTGACCGCCCAGTTCGAGGAACCGCTGCATATTGCGGCGGGCATGCGGGGTGCGGGTCAGCTTCTGAAAGAGGTAGCTTTCCTGCGCCAGGCCTTCGGCCAGCGGCCCATCAGCGCCATTGATCGCCTGCTTGGCCAGGCGAACCGCTTCGATCGGAAATGAGGCGATGCGTTTGGCCAGGTCACTCACAAAGGGTCCGATCTCTTCACTGGGCAGGGCGCGGTTGAGATACCCCCAGCGCTCGGCCGTCACGGCGTCCAGATCGACGCCGCCCAGAATGACCTCGATCGCCCGATTTCGACCGATCAGCCTGGGCAGGTTCTGGGTGCCGCTGCCGCCCGGCAGAATGCCAAGCGGCACTTCCATCTGATTGACGATGGTCTTGCCGATCACGCCAAATCGCATGTCAAAGCTCATGCACAGTTCGCTGCCGCCACCGCCCAGCCGACCCTCGATCTGAGCAATCGTCACCTTGTCCATGGTGCGGAACCGCTCGCACATCGCGTGATAGGCGTTGTTTGCCGCCGCCTCTCGGGTCGGCTCCGGTTCGGTGGGAAAGTCGAGAATGGCGGCGACGTCAAAATGGGCGAGGAAGAAGTCCGGATCTGCGCTCTTGAGAACAAATACCAGAGCATCCGGATCCGCCGCCAATTCCTGCGACAATTTCAACAATTCGCCATAGAGGGCCAGGGTGATCACATTGATCGGGGGTGCGTCCACCGTAGCGGTCACGATCGGTCCATCGACCTCAATCCGGATCAGACGATAGTCTTCATAGGCCATGGCGCTCCCCTTCCCTTTCGGCGAGCTTAGCCGGTTGCTTCATGCCCGCAATGGGTCGATTGCAGCGCACCGAGACGACAGCCCTGGCGACCCCAAAGGGCTCAGACTGGTCCCCGAATGCTCCCGGTCATGCGGCCAGAGGCGGGGCGAAGGTCGCGCGCCAGCGGTTCAGCTTGTCGCTGTTATCGTGGTCCCAGGGGTGGAAGTTCGGGCGGAACCAGTCCCAGTAGGCTGTCCAGCTCTTGCGGAACAGGCCCGGCTTGCCGAACAGGTAGTTCAGCACCGACAGATGCGCCTTCCACGACCCCATGCCGTCGGCCATCAACAGCTTGGCCGAATAGCGGCAGATGTTGGAGGTGAAGAAGATCGTGGAGATCACCATGATCCGCACGCGCATGCGGTAGCGCTTTACGGGCGACCAGTCCCTTGTCGCCTCGCGCCAGACATCGAAGGCGACGGCCTTGTGCTCGCTCTCCTCCATGGCGTGCCACTGCCACAGGCGAACCAGATCCTCCGGCACGCCGGCCCAGAAGTCCGGCGCGTCGAGAAACATGTCGGCCATCATGGCGGTGAAATGCTCCAGCGCGATGGTCACGCCCAGCATGGCCATCGGCCCGCGGCCGCGCAGGAACTCCAGGCGGCTGCGCATCTCGGTCTCGATCGCGTCAATCGGATAGTGGCCGCGGTCGAGACCCGCGTTCAGCCCTACATGCTCCCGGGAATGGATCGCCTCCTGGGCGATGAAGGCGCGCGCCTCCGCCAGCAGCTTGCCGGACAGCTGATCGCGATAGTTTCGCACCGCATCCATAAACAGCCGCTCCCCGTCCGGAAAGGTCATGGACAGGGCGTTGAAGACGGCTGTCGCCACCGGGTCGCCGCCCATCCAGGGCCGACCATGGGAAGCAGTCGTGTCAAAGCGGATGTCCCGCGGGGTGATCGTGTGGTCGGCGGGTGCGCGCATTGTATCGGCGGGGGTCATGGGCGTATGTCCATACTGCATCTGTCATCAAACTAGGCACTAATGACAAAAATGTCAATAGACGCGATTTCGTCGTCCCCGCGACAGCGCCGGTCTCCGGAGGCCGCGCGAGAGAATATCCTGAACGCGGCGCAGATCCTGCTGGTCGAACAAGGGCCGCAGACCCTGAAACTGGTCGAGGTCGCCCGCGCCGCCGGGATCTCAAACGCCACGGTTCTCCACTATTTCGGCACGGTGGCCGAACTGCAGACGGCGTTGATGACCAAGATGATCGAGAAACTGGTCGCCGACATCATCGAGATCTCCGCCCGCACCGAGGATCACGGCCAGATGGCGGGGGAGAGTACGGCCGCTCTGTTCGACGCCTTCGAGGCCCGGGGCGTGGCCCGCCTCGCGGCCTGGCTGGAGCTGACCGGCGAGTCCCGCCGCCTGACCCTCGTGCGCGAAGCCGTTCGGACGGTAATCGCCACCCGCGCTGACCAGCCCAGCGGGGCGCCGCCGGAGATACTGGAGGACTTCATCCTCACCAATATCAGTATCGCCCTGGGAGTTGGCCTGTTCGGCGCGACCTTGAGCATGTTGCTCGACAAACCGCAAACCCGTGCCCGCGACCTCGCGCTAGCCCTGCTGCAGGGCCGGATCACCGAAACGATGGCGGGGTTGGGAAGGGAATAAGGGACAAAAGGAGCACTGTCAGACCAAGCGCGCCAATAACCTGCATCTCTGTCTGGCGCACGCAATATCCAACACCCTGGGCGTCGCGCACGGTTTTCGGCTTCAAAAGGCTGATCGAAGGCTCATGAGCGGCTCAACGCGAAGATCGCTGGCCGCGCAACCGGCGGGCTAAGGCCCGGTCGGGATGGCGAGGATGGGCATCTCATTGCCGAAGTACATGTATTCGCGGTCGACGAAGATCGTCGGTGAGCCGAAGGCGCCGCGGTCAATCGCCTCCTGCGTGTTGGCGCGAAGGCGATCCTTGCAGTCCTGCGCCGACGCGGCCCGCGCCAAGGCGGCGCCGTCCGCTGGATCATGGTCGATGATCGCCGGGATACGGCTGTTCGGACTGACGGCCAGGAATTACGGCTTGAACTGGTCGCCCTTGCCGATGTTGATCCAGCGCACCTTGCAGGCCATGTCGCACTTCTCCAGCATGGTGGAGATCTTCCAGCCGTTAGGCGTTGGGCGGTGAATAGCTCGATCATGCCGCGGCTTCCCAGCGCCGAAACGGCCGCGATATCAGCCCATCAACGCAAATAAAATCAACAAAAACAGTGTTTTCCTGAAGTTTTCAGAACGCTTATGGCGCCAATCCTTCGCGATTTTTGCAGATTGCAGCTTCGATGTGCCAGCACCATATTGTCTTAGGAGCCTGATATGCCCTTCTAAGCATCATGCTCGAACCCGATGGTCTTGGGGGTCTCAGCCTGCCCCGTGGAAACCCAAAGGCCGCCGCGTATTGCAGAGTTATTCCATCTTCGCCGAATCGCCTGGGCGCGTAACCTCTGCGACGCGGTCTTCGTATTGAGCGTTAAAACCGCAACAGCGGCCCATCTTGTGTCCGACAGGATCTTACATTGCTGACTGCCGAAGCTCCGGGGCCTGCCGATGGCCGCCTTCCGCCTGCCACCCGCACGATCCTGCTACAGGGGGATTCCGCGCTCGCAAAACGGCAGGAAATACTGAATTATTTCCACAGGACGTTCGACCTTTACGAGCGCCTTTTCGATTGTATCTCAGACGAACGGGGCTTTTACGCGAAGGCCATTCCGCTTCGCCACCCGCTGATCTTCTACTTCGGCCATACGGCGGCGTTCTTCATCAACAAGCTGCTTGCAGACGGGCAGATCTCGGAACGGATCGATGCGGCGATCGAGGCCCAGGTCGCCATTGGCGTCGACGAGATGAGCTGGGACGACCTTGATGACCGCAACTATGTATGGCCCACGATTGCCGCACTGAGAGCGTACCGGGCCGAGGTGCGGGAACGGGTGTCACGGCAGATTCTGTCGATGCCGCTGTCCCTTCCGATCCGATGGGACAGTCCCGCCTGGGTGATCCTGATGGGGATCGAGCACGAGCGGATTCACCTGGAAACCTCAAGCGTCCTCATTCGCCAGTTACCGCTGGAGTGGGTGCGGGACGATCCAAGCTGGCCCGCCTGCGACCGTGCGCGTCAGCAGGTCTCAAGCGTGCCGGCGAACCGCCTGCTGCCTGTGTCTGGCGGCGAGGTCGTCTTGGGCAAGCGCGACGCCACCTATGGCTGGGATAACGAATATGGCGAGCGAAGGGTGACGCTGGCGCCTTTCGAAGCCTCGGCGATGCTGGTCAGCAATGCCGAATATTTCACCTTTGCAGCGGCTGACGGCTATTTAGATCGTCGCTGGTGGTCAGATGAGGGCTGGGCCTGGCGGACCTTCGCCGGTGCAACGCGCCCGACCTTCTGGGTGGGCGACATAGAGGAGCCGGGGTCCCTGAAGCTTCGCCTGATGACCCGGGAAGTCTCCATGCCGTGGGATTGGCCCGTGGAAGTAAATGCATTGGAAGCTCAGGCCTTCTGCCGCTGGAAGTCCTCGATCACCGGAAGGTCGGTGCAACTGCCCAGTGAGGCGGAATGGGCGGCCCTGCGAAACCGGGTCGCGGGTGATCAACCAGACTGGGAAACCGAGCCGGGCAATATCAACCTGTCCCGATGGGCCAGTTCCTGTCCTGTCGACATGTTCGCCCAGGGCGACGGCTTCTTCGATATTGTCGGCAATGTCTGGCAGTGGACCTCGACGCCGATCAGCGGCCTTGGCGGTTTTGCCGTCCATCCGCGCTATGACGACTTCTCAACGCCCACCTTCGATGGCAAGCATGACCTGATCAAGGGCGGCAGCTGGATTTCGACGGGCAATCTGGCGCTAGCCTCCGCGCGTTACGCATTCCGCCGTCACTTTTTCCAGCACGCAGGCCTTCGCTACGTCGTGTCCAGTTACAAAGAGCCCGCCTTGGAAAACCCATACGAAACTGACGAGCAGGTCTGCCAGTACCTGGACTTTCACTATGGAGACGAGCATTTCGGCGTGCCGAACTTCCCCCGGGCGCTTTCTGAAATCGCGATGGACTTCTGCCCTGAAGGCGGGCGCGCGCTGGATATTGGCTGCGCTGTCGGCCGGGCGAGCCTGGAACTGGCCCGGCGGTTCACCCATGTTGACGCCGTGGACTTCTCTGCGCGCTTCATTGACGTGGCCCAGCAACTGGTCGCCAGGGAGAGCTATCGCTACACCCTGCCGCTCGAGGGGGAGCTTGTGGATTACCATGAGGCCCGCCTTTCTCGGCTCGGCCTTGGCGCGGACGAGGCCAGCCGCGTCCATTTCAGTCAGGGTGACGCCCTGAACCTGAAACCCAAATATACCGGATACGACCTCATTCTGGCGGCCAACCTGATTGACCGCCTGCGTGAGCCCGCGCAGTTCCTTGCCGAGATCGGACGCCGGATCAAGCCCGGCGGGGTTCTGGTTCTGACCTCGCCCTACACCTGGCTCGAGAGTTTCACGCCGCGCGCCAACTGGCTGGGGGGCGTTCGCGAGAACGGAGAGGCGGTGACCACCTACAGGGCGCTGCAGCTTGCCCTGGCGGACTGTTTTGAGGAGGCGGCGCCGCCGCGGGACGTGCCATTCGTGATCCGCGAAACGGCGCGAAAGCATCAACACACCCTGGCGCAGCTCACCGTCTGGCGCCGCCGCGCCTAAGCTATCCTTCACCTGTCCTTGGACGGCGCGCCAAGCCGGATGGGCGCCGTCTCTGCGATCATCAGCATACAGATGACGCCCACGGCCATGGCGCCGGTGATATAGAAGGCGGGCGCAAGCGGGTTATGGCTGATTTCGATCAGCCCACGGGCGACAAACTGGGTCGTACCGCCAAAGACAGACATGGCCACGCCATAGAGGGCGCCAAGAAGGCCGGATCGGACGTGTCGTGGCAGGCTCTCGGTCACGGCGATCAGAGCCGGGCCCGAAATAAGCGCACTCAGGACGCCAAGAATCGCGGTGACGCCGACAATCACGCCAGGCTGCGGGAAACGGTTGAGGATCATGAAGGCGGGAGCGATCACCAGCACGACGCAGACTGACGCCGCAATCATGACAGGCCGCCGACCAACCCAGTCCGTCAGCATCCCGCACAGAACATCGGTCACCACCATGACCAGCCCCAGGACGATCGTCGCGCCAAACGCCAGTCTTACCGACATGTGCAGCGTGTCCTGCGCGTAGGTGTTCATATATTCAATGCCGTAATAGGCGATGGTGGAGGCTCCCAGCATCAGGACGCCGAGCGCCACGACCCGGAAATGGGCGGAGGCGCGGGTGATCGGCGCTGCGTCCCGGTGCTTGGCGTGAAAAGTTTCCGGCAAGCGTCTGCGCACTGCAAGTCCGAAGGGAACGATCAACGCCCCCAGCAGGAACGCGACCCGCCAGCCCCAGGCATCCAGCACATTGGGGCTCATCATCACGGAGAGGGCGAATCCCACCAGGCCGGCGACCAGTACGGCCAGATCCTGCGTCGCCATCTGGAGGCCAATATAGAGGCCGCGACGATGTTTCGGCGAGGCTTCCATCAGAAATGCGGTCGAGGGTCCGACCTCCCCGCCGAGGGCGAAGCCCTGCACGAGCCGAAACAGCACCAGCAGGATGGGCGCGGCAATCCCGATCTGGTCGTATCCCGGAGTCAGGGCCAGGCCGAAGATCGCCACGCCCATCAGCGAAAAGCTCAATATCATGGCCGGTTTGCGGCCCACCCTGTCGCCATAGGCGCCGAGGATCAAACCGCCCAGCGGACGGGTGATAAAGCCCACGCCGAAGGTGGCCAGCGTATAGAGCAGCCCATGAGATGTCTGGCTGGCCGGAAAAAACGCATGGCCGATTTGCACGGCGAAGAACGAAAATGACAGAAAGTCATAGAACTCCAAGGCGTTGCCGACGCCTACAGCGGCAACTTGCGACAATGGCAATGGATCGGCTTCGGTGTCCGCGACGACAGGGCTGTGCGTTGTTGTCGTCGTCATTCGCCGAACTCCTCTTTCGAGGCCGGTCTGACATACTGGTCTGAACTTGCAAACCCTCTTCCGTGCGGCGCCGCCCCCCCCTGACAGAAGGTCGCGCGGTCGTCGCCCCTCTGGCGCCGGCGTTTCTGACGTGCGGATCAAGAGGAACGGCGCTACCAGCGCCGCGCCAGCCAGACTGTCCGTCCGCCACACTGCGGGTCTTCATTGACCTGGGCGACGGGTTCGAACCGGTTCGCGGCCAGAAGCCGCCGGTATTCCTCTCCGTCAAGGCTTGAATGGTAGAGGGGCTCCCCCTCCAAAGAGCCGATGGCCTCGCCGAATGCGGGGCCGGACGTGAACATTAACGCGGCGCCAGGGTGCGTATGGGTCTGAAAAGTTCCAAACATCATCCTCTGGTCCTGATGGGAAAGATGGAAGAAACTGTCCCATGCGATCACGCCGTCGAAGCTCGACGCAAGCGTCAGGCGGCGCATGTCGCAGACCTGGGCAGAGTGATCTGGCAGGTGTGTCTGAAACAGCGAAACCATCTCTGGAGCGCTGTCCACTCCGGTCAGAGCATGTCCCTGACCGGCGAGATGGCGGCCGATCGGAACGCCGGAGCCGCAGCCAAGATCCAGGATCGCCGACCCCGGCGGCAGCAGGGCGAGAAATCGCTCGATCCAGGGCGCCTCGACGAAGTCCGCCGCCTCCCGCGCCGTCGTCCACGCTCGGGCATGGCGGCGGTAGATGTCGACGATCTGGTCCGCGTACTCACTCATCGATCTATCGCCGGCTCCGTTTGCGACCTCGGCAGTGGGTCGATCGCGCCGGTGAACAGAGAGGTCCGGACCGCGCTTCGATGTCCGGTCCGAGCCCTTCCCCGATCAGCCGATCATGACCGAGCGGTGCAAAGCTTGCGCCATTGCGGATGACCCGCCGACATAGACCGTGTGCGGGCCTGACTCCAACAGCCACTGTCGGGTCTGGACATCCCACCAGCGCAGGTCGTCGAATTTGACCTGCAAATGGACAATTCGGGTCTGACCGGGCTGCACGCAGGTTCGGCCGAAAGCCTTCAAGAGCTTTTTCGGCCGCTTGGCCTGTATGCCGGGGAAACCGACATAGAGCTGCGTGACTTCTTCACCGGCGACGTTTCCGTCATTTCGGACCGCCACTTCGATGTCTAGGCTGTGGTCCAAGCGACGCACCTTCAGGCTTCGATAGCTGAAGGACGTGTAGGAGAGGCCATGCCCGAAGGGATAGGCGGCTGGCACGCCCCTGTCCTCCAGCAGGGTATAGCCATGCAACGGACCATAATCGATGCTGTCCGCCTCGGCGTCGAAGAAGGGCAGGTCCGCCTCGTCCTCCGGCACGGTGAAGGGCAGTTTGCCGGACGGACAGACCGCGCCAAGAAGGATATCCGCCAGGGCGCGCCCGCCCTCCATGCCATTGTAGAAGGTCTGCAGGATCGCGGGCGCTCGTCCATCCCATTCGGACATGATCACGGCCGACCCGGCGACGACGACGACCACAGTCCTGGGATTAGCTTCTATGGACGCCTCGATCAGCGCGACCTGGTCCGGAGACAACCGCAGAGACTTGCGATCACCGCCAAGCCCCGCCCGCAGCCCTTCGGAGGGCTTTGCCTCATCATCCAGCGGAATGTCGCCGGGAATGTATTCTCCTTCGTCCCTTAGTGTGTAGCCTACCACGACTATGGCGACATCGGCGCCCCTGGCGGCTACGGCCGCCGCCGCCAAGTCTGTCTCATCGCCCGTTGTCACCTGGGCGTCCGGGCCCAGCGCATCGGTGATCCCGGCGAGCGCCGTCACCACATAGGGCGGGAAGACGCGCGAGGACCCGCCATCGCCTGTGTTCACCAACCCCGCCAGCCGACCGAGCACGGCGACACGCCGGACCGCTTCGGGTCGCAGCGGCAACAGCCCGTCATTCTTCAACAGGACAGCGCCCTTGCAGGCCGCCTCATAGGCCAGCTGGCGGTGAGCGTCGCAGGCCACCAGGTCCGGACCATAGTTGCTGAGGGGATCTTCTGCGCACAGCATCCGGAACTGGGTTTCAAGAATACGGCGGCAGGCCTGATCGATCACCTGAGGCTCGACCTGACCCTTCTCGACCGCCTCCACCAGGGATTTGCCAAAGACCAACGGCTCCGGGTTCTCCACATCCAGTCCGGCGCTGGCCCCATAGACCTTGTAGACGCCGCGCACCCAGTCCGAGTGAACAAAGCCATTGAAACCCCATTCGTCCCGCAGGATGTCGGTCAGAAGATAACGATTCTGACCACAGTATTCGCCATTCACCTTGTTATAGGCGCTCATCACACTGGCGCAGCCCGCATCGATGATGCGTTTGAAATGGGGCAGATAGACCTCGCGCAAGGTGCGTTCATCCACCCGCACATCGACCTTGAACCGGGCATTTTCCATGCTGTTGAGGGCAAAATGCTTCACGCTGGCCACAACATTATGGGACTGGATTCCCTGGGACAGGGCGGCGCCCATTTCACCCAGATGGTGCGGGTCCTCCCCGTAGGTTTCCTGGGCGCGCCCCCAGGCCGGGTGACGCAGCAGATTGACACAGACGGCGCCGGTCATGGAACGGCCAAGCGCCCTGATCTCCACCCCCATGGCCTCTCCGATCCGCCGCTCCAAATCCACATCGAAGCTGGCGCCCCGCGCCATCGTCACTGGAAAACAGGTCGATTCTCCGGCGCACACGCCCCTTGGTCCATCCGTGAAATAGAGGGGAGCAAGCCCAAGCCGCTCACATCCGCCGCCCGCGCGATACGGCTCAGCGCACCAACGGCCCTTGTTGGCCTGATAGCTCGCAAAGAACCCCTGGCCCGACATCATTTCCACCTTTTCAGCCAGACTCATCGCGCCGATCAGCGCGGCCGCGGCCTGGGTGATTTCAGACGCACTTGCGCCCTTGGCGGGAGCGGTTGGCAGGTCGGGAAGGTTCATGAATCATCTTTCGTGGAAACGGCGAACGGACGGACCTGCAAAGCCTTCGAACTCTGAAAATTCTAGATTGCATGGTTATTCTATGCCAGTAGAATTACCCCGATTGACGCCATCGTGCGACTCCTTTTCGGCGTCGTGGTCCGACACTGCCGAACGGACGAGGAGCCTGCCATGATAGGCGAGATTGATCGAGGACGCTGCGAAACCCACAGGCATTTCGAACTGTCCGACGCAGGTGCGCGCGGGGAGCGCCTCTTCGGAAGATGCGGCCATGTCCCGCAGATCTTGCGAGTTAATGAGCCGAGGACGTTAAGGTCGATGAAGGTTTGAGCGAATGACCGAAAAGACACTCCTGATCGGTATCGTTGAAGCCAGTGTCATGCACGCCGAACCGGATGAGTTCGACCTCGACACCCGGTTTGGAATGGTCAAGGCGGCAGGCGTATTCGACTATTTCGACAAGACACCAGCGCCCCATCTGATCTGGGACTACTACAAGGCCAGCCGGACCCACAACCTGCCCCTGACGGCGGGCGGATTCTATTATTTCCTGAATCGCGATGAAAAGCTGCTCGACTGGAACCTGAGGATCGCCGGAGACCTGGGGTCCAGCGTCCATAATGTCCAGATCATATCTCACGACCTGAAGGGCCGCCTGGTCACAAACCAACAGGTCGCCGAGGCTTATCTTCATGCGGCCGAACAGGGCGCGGCCAATGGCGTGACCCCCTGTTTCGAAGTCCATGTAAACATGTGGTCAGAACACTTCGGCCGAGTGGCCGAAGTCGCCCGTCTGGTGGAAGCCCGGGGGGTGAAATTCTGCATGACCCTGGACCACTCCCACGTCATCTTCAAGATGGACAACCCCCAGCAGCAGGCTGTCCAGGGCATGGATGCGGACATCGCTTCAGGCGCCATAGTGCTGGACCCTTTCAGCCCGGGCGGCATCTGCCAGAGCTGGATTGACGCGGGCTATGTCCGACACATGCACGCCCGTGCGGCGGCGCCGAACGGCCCCCCGAACCTCTGGGACAAGCACCCCAATGGCGACCCGGGGCGAGGGATTCAATATCCCTTCATAGAACCCGGCCCAGGCGAGTGGCACAGTCCCTGGGATGCGAAAAATCTTGAGCCCTGGAAAGAAGTGGTGCGTCAGTTCCTGACGCATCATGCCACCGACCCCGAAAACCCGGTCGCCACCATATCCACGGAATTCATTCCGTTTACGGACTATGGCGGCGGTGCACGCTATTCCCAGTTCGAACACTCGATCGCCTGCGCCAAATGGATCCGGGAAGAATGGAACCGGATCTACAGCGCCATCGCCAGGCCCGGCGCGTGACTTCAATGCCGGTGGAGCTCAAGGGCTATTGCGCGCCGAATCTGGAACCCGTGCGGGCGGCCTTCCAGTCCAATTTCGACCTTGGCCTGGAAGACGGCGCATCGGTGGCCGTGAGTGTCGCGGGCGAGATGGTGGTTGACCTCTGGGGCGGCCGCCGCAACGCCGCCGGAGACCCCTGGGAAAGCGATACGCTGGTCAATCTATACTCCACCAGCAAGACCATGACCGCGCTCGCACTCCTGGTTCTGGCCGATCGTGGCCAGGTGGACCTGGCAGCGCCGGTGGCGCGATACTGGCCCGAATTTGCCGCCAACGGAAAAGGCGAGGTGACGATCGGCCAGGTGCTTGGCCACACAGCCGGCCTGCCGGGCTGGGATGCGCCCATTGTCGAGGCGGACCTCTATGACTGGGAAAAGGTGACCTCTCTGCTCGCCGCCCAGGCGCCCTGGTGGGAACCGGGTACGGCATCGGGCTATCATGCCGTGACCCAAGGCTATCTGCTCGGCGAAGTCGTGCGCCGGGTCACAGGTCAAACCTTCGGCCAGTATTTCCGGGAGGCGATCGCCGAACCGATCGAGGCCGACTTCTATTTCGCCAGTCCGCCCGACGTGGACGCCCGTATTTCACGCCTGATCCCGACCGGGATCCGCCCGGGTGACCGCGCGACGTCGGGCATGGCCGAACGGGTGTTTCGCAATCCCTATGAACGGGCGGAGTGGTCATGGACCGAGGCCTTTCGGCGCGCTGACATTCCCGCCTGCAACGGGCTGGGCAATGCGCGCTCGATCGCCCGGCTGCAATCCCTGCTGGTCGGTCCGGGGCCAACAGCCGGTCAGGGCCTACTGTCGGCGAGCGCGGGCCTTGCCGCCTTGACCCAGCAATCCAGGGGCCCCGATCTGGTGGTCGGCGCCAACCTCCGATTTGGCCTTGGCTACGGCCTGGGCGAGGATCTCGAGCGTCGAATCTGCTTCTGGGGCGGATGGGGCGGGTCCATGGTCTGGCTCGACTTCGACCGACAGATGGTGGTCGCCTACGCCATGAACCGCATGGCTGAAGGCTCATTCATAGGGGATCGCACACAGGCTATCATCGGCGCCGCCACCAGAAACGTCCGGCCGACGCCCCGAAGCGCCTAGCGATTGATCGCCTCCAGCATCTCCAGATTTTTCTGGTGAGTCTTCCGATCGATGCGATAGGTGGCCATGACAGCGATCGCCAGTCCGTTGAAGATCGCCGATACCGGCAAATAGATGAGCCCGAGCTCCCGGAGCATGGGCAGCGGGATCGTCCCTTGCTGGGCATGGCTGGGCAACTGGACCAAGGTCACGATCACCGAACCCAGGAAGGCGCCCACGCCGCCACTGAGCTTGGGGACCAGCAGGTTTGCGGCGAACAACAGCCCCTCCGCCCGCTTGCCTGTGCGCACGGCATTGTCCTCGACAATGTCACCAAGCATGGACGAGGCGATGATGAAGCCCATCAGATAGAGGACTATGCCCAGAAAGGTGTCCGCCACAAGGATTCCGGCCAGAAGCGGCGTCCCATTGGCCGGCATCAGACCGATCAGCCGCAAGCCGACGGGCAGGAGCGAGCTCACCACCGCCACGGCGAACAGCGCCATCATGGTCGGCTTCTTGTCAAAACGCCGGGACAGCATGGGGGCGAGGATGGCCCCCAGAAAGGTGGCCGGAATGCCGGTCAAGGTCATCAGACCCACCAATTGTGGAGACAGGTTCCAGAAATACAGGTTCATGTAGGGGCTCATGGCCGCCGTCACCCCGCCTCCGATGGCTGAAAAGAGGCCGGATATCACCAGAGCCAGAAGCGACCTGTTCGACAGGGTCGATCTGATCTCCCCTATGACCTGAGCCAGACTTGCTTTTTCCGGGGCGGGGGCGCTGAGCCTGGGAATGAAGCGGTGCGTTGCGAAGCTGGACAGCACGATGCTGACAAAGATGGTGATGGCGCCGATCGTGCCCCACTGGCTGTAGCCGTCCTTGTTGAGGATCCCCAGGGTGTGGGTCGCGTCGTGACGCAGAAAGACCCCGTTCAAGAGCGCGATCATGGTCCCTGCCCCCGCGACCGCAAACACGAACCGATAGGACTGGAGGGATGTCCGGTCGTCATAGCCAGGCGCCAGCTCCGGGGCCAGCGCCGAACTCGGAATCTCGTACATGGCGTTGAAGAAGCGCACGATGATGAGGACCACGACCATGTAGACGAAGAGCTGGCCCATGGGCCAGGTCGTCGGTGGGTGCCACAGGGCGTAAAACGCCAGGGCGCCGGGGACGGCCGCGGCATACATGAATGGATGTCGCCGTCCCCAACGGGTGCGCACATTATCGGACCATTGGCCCAGTAAGGGATCGACCAGCGCATCCACGATCTGGGAAATCATGATTGCGGTTCCGATCAGAACCGCCGGCACGCCCACCACGATAAACAGATACTGGCTGATGATCGAGGTGGACAGCGCCTGACTGGCGATGCCGAAGGCCGTCGATCCCAGCCCGTACCCCAATTTGGTTCCAAACCCCAGACGAGGCCGTTCGGTAGCGCCAGGTGATCTCATCGATTGCCTCCTGATTTCCCCAACAAGTGCGGCGTCAGAGCGGTTTCAAATCGGTCGACGGAGCCTTGCCGTTTGAGATCACGCCCATCCGGCCGATGCCAGCGGCATGAGCCCCCAAAGCCCGGACGCGGCACGCCGTTGCGGCCCCAAGGTTTGTGGCGGTGTCAGGCCGTGACGTGGGCCGCACAGGCGGTCGCCCCGGCGGGCGAGTCTCCAAATTACCATGTTCAGCCCGGGATGGACCGCGTCATGCTCTGCCCCTCCCCGGCGGGCGCCAGTCCGCGTTTCACAAGTGTTTCGACAGCATCAAGGACGGCGAGGGATTCGGCGACGAGATCGAGTCGCCCCTCGCTATCCACCCACCGCTGATGAACCATGATGTTTCCGCCGACGATCATGTTGGCGATAAGGGTCGGCCGGTAGTCGCGCGCGACATCCAGTGCGAAATCTTCGGCGATATAGCCAGCGAGCATTTCGATCTGGCGCCGTTCATAGGTCATCCAGCTGGCGGTGAAATCTTCGTCGGCCCCGAACAGCCGACCCATGGCAAGGTTTTGCTCCGATCGACGCAGATGTTCGCGACCTGCGTTTTCAGTGAGCCTTCGCATGAAATCGAAGAACCGGCGCTTGCCGCGGTTCTCCGAAATGGCCTTCGCCATGGCCTCCAGCACACGCTCGGAGATTGCATCACTGAGGTCACGCTTGGATTTGAAATGGGTGAAGAGCGTGGTGACGTGGACATCCGCCGCTTCGGCGATGGCCTGCATCGTCGTGTTGGTGAAGCCCACCTGCCGAAAGAGAGACTCAGCCGCCTCAACAATCCGCTGTCGGGTTTCCCGCTTGCGCCGGGAGCGGCGCGGAAACGACAGCACGGCCTGTTCCGCAGGATCGAGGGCCTTCGACATAGCAGACTCCCTAGCCGCGAGGACCGTGACCAAAATTCTAAGCGCTAAGTTTCATCCATTGCAACCAGTAAAATCTATTGTCACGCTAAAATTCTAGTCTAATAGATTATTCTACACCAAGGGGGAGCCATGTTTGGCGTCAGGATGACATCAAGCTGTCGTCCTGTCCGGCGCCGGAATTAGGGGTGTGAATTGGGACTGTCAGAGGCTGAAAAGGAACAGTTTCGCAAGCTGGGCTATGTCATCCGGCCAGGCATGCTGGACTCCGGCCGCGTCGCCGCCGTGTCTGCGGAAATCGACCGGTATGTGACCGTGGAGCCTCTGTTCGATGGGAGCCATATCTCCCATTATGACGCGCTCTCAGCACTGGTCGTCGACCCGCTGACCCTTGAGATCACCCAGGACATCATGGGCGATGACAGCTTCAGCTTCCACCACTGCCACGCCGCCAGACATGATCCCGGCCTGCGCGGCGTGCCCTGGCACCACGACTATGAGCAGATCCCCCAGACCAATCGCAGCCATGTGCAATTGCACGTCCTGCACTATCTTGACGGTCTGAACGGCACGGTCGGGGATCTGCTGCTCCTGCCCCGCAGTCACCGCTCGGTAATGCGGCGTGACGCCCTGGCCTTTTTGGGCGACCAGGAGATCCCCGGCACGGTGGTCGTCAACGATCTGCCCCCCGGCAGCGTCGTGTTTGTGCATTCCGCCGTGGTCCACGCCCGCAGGCCTCAGCCGGGCGGCGGCGATCGCAAGCGCTATTTCATCGACATCGCCTTCGTACAGCACGGGGTCCAATGGCCCTCCTACGGGCGAGAGGGCTGGCGGGACACGCTCGCCGACATGGACCGCAAACATCATCAGGCCGCTCACCCGCGCCTGTTTGACGCAAACGCCTTTTTTGACATCGCCGACGCGGTCTCCAGGGTGCAGGGCGCAGCGGGCAGCATCGCCATGCATCTGCCCGAACGCTCAGGCGCTGAGCGTCCGGTTTCGGGCCAGATCCCCATCGTGCAGTGAGCTCATCCATGTCCAAGTTTGCTGAACTCCCCGCGCCTTCAGGGATCGACACGCCTTTCCAACTGGATGATGCGACCGTCGAAGGTTTTCGCAGAAACGGTCACGCCGTGGTGCGCGGCCTGGCCAGCGCCGAAGAAATCGCCTCGTTTTCGCCGCCGATCCTGGCTCAGGAGAGGGCTCTGGCGGCAAAGGCGCCGCCGCTGGAAGAGCGAACAACCTATTTCAAGGCCTTTCTCCAGGGGCATAATCTCTGGATGCGGGACCCGGCGATCAAGCCCTTCGTGTTCTCCGCCCGCTTCGCCAGGGTTGCGGCCGAACTGCTGGGGGCGCCAGGCGTGCGCCTCTATCATGACCAGTCCCTGACCAAGGAGCCGGGCGGCGGGCATACGCCGTGGCACCAGGACCAGACCTATTGGCCGCTCGACACAGATGACACCATCACCATGTGGATGCCGCTGGTCGATGTGCCCGCGAGCGTCGGCTCCATGACCTTTGCCGACCAGAGCCACCTCCGGCGCGACCTTGGGCCCTGGGTGATCGGTGATGAAAGCGAAACCGCCTTTTCGGAAATGGTCGAGCGTGAAGGCTTCTCCACATCGACCCACGGCCCAATGAAGGCGGGCGACGCGACCTTCCACAGGGGCTGGACCCTGCACCGGGCGCCCGCCAATCCCACAGATCTGGTGCGGTCGGTCATGACCGTGATCTGGTATGCCGATGGCGCCAGGGTCAGCGCCGACCTCACTGGCATGCGGGCGATGGACCACCAGTTCTGGCTCAACGCCATTCCACCGGGCGAGGTGGCCGACGGGCCTCTGAATCCACAGCTCTGGCCGCGATAGATATTCAGTCAGCAACCGTGCTCGATCCAGCCCATCCCGTCTGGCGCCACCCGATTGCGTTTGACACCGCGCCAGTGTCTTCGGATCAGGGACTGCCGATCGGCAACGGACTGATCGGCGCCAGCCTCTGGGGCAGGCACCCCTGTGTCTGCCTGTCCCTTGACCGGTCCGATCTTTGGGACATGCGCCCCATCCCCGAATACGAAAGCCCGAACTACAGGTGGGACTATGTCGCCGCGGCCCACCATGCCGCAGAGCATGACAAGCTGAAGACCTTGCTGGAGGCCCCCTATGACCGGGCGGGTCCGACCCGCCTGTCCGCAGGCCGGCTGGAATTGACCTTTGCCGCCCCCGCCGTGCAATGGCGCCTGGAGCGGGCCACGGGTCTGGCCCGAGTTGATTTTGCCGACGGCGCTGTCCTGCAAGCGCTGATCCCCGCAAATGGCGGTCTTGGCCGCCTGACAGTGAACGGACAGGCGCCCATGGCGCGGCTGATCCCTCCCCCGTTCGGCGGCCCGCCGCAAGGCTTGCCGCCCCCTAGCGGGTTCAATCTCAGTCAGCACAATGCCTGGGATCTGGGCTATCCGCCGCCCCAGACCCTGTCCGAAGACGGGCTGGAGGGCTTTCTCCAGCAAGGCTTCGGCGGATTCGCCTTTGCCGCGGTCCTGGCGCAGGAGACCAGGGGACGAATCTGGAGCGGAGCATGGGCCGTCGAGACCGGCGCCTCCGCAGACCCAGACCTCTTGCAGGAGACGGCCGAAGCCGCCCGATCCGCCCTGGCCCGTGATTTCGACAAGGACGCCTCGGCCCTGGCGGACTGGTGGGCGGACTATTGGTCAAGGGGGCGTGTCAGCCTTCCCGAAGCCTTAGTCGAACAAACCTACTATGCCGGCATGTCGCAATTCGGCGCCGCCGCCCGCCGCGGTCGACCGCCGGTGGCCCTGCAGGGGGTATGGACCAGTGATTGCGGCCGTCTGCCTCCGTGGAAGGGCGATTATCATCATGATCTGAACACCCAGATGACCTATTGGCCCGCCTATGTCGGCGACCAGCTCGAGGGCGGATTGGGCTTTCTCGACTGGCTCTGGGCGACGCGGGAGGCGTGCAAGGCATGGACGCTGCGTTTCTTTGGCGTGGAGGGCCTGAACGCCCCCATGACGGCCGATATCGCCAACCGTCAGATCGGAGGATGGCGCCAGTACACCCATTCCGTGTCGACCAGCGCCTGGCTCGCTCATCATTTCCATCTGCACTGGCGCTACAGCCTGGACCATCAGTTCCTGGCTGAACGGGCCTATCCCTATCTCAGCGCCGTCTGCCAGTTCGTGCAAGCCATTACCGAGACCCGCGATGAACAGGGGTTTCGCACCGTGGCCCTGTCGTCCTCTCCCGAAGTCGGGGACAATCAGCCCCAGGCCTGGTTCACGACCTGGAGCAACTATGACCTGACCCTTTTCCGCTGGGTTCTGGGGGCGGCTGCAGACATGGCGCTGGCCTTGTCGTTGCCGGACCAGGCCGATCATTGGCGCCAGATCCTGGCAGAGCTTCCTTCGGTCAGCCTGTCGGATAACCATGCCCTTCTGATCGCCCCTGGGCTTGCCTATCCCGGACACCACCGCCACTTCTCTCACGCCGTCGGGGTGCACCCTCTTGGCCTGTTCGACGGTCTTGACGGCTCGCAAGCAGACCGCCGGATCGCCATGGGCACATTCGAAGAGATCAAGGCGGCGTCGGGGGATTTCTGGATGGGTTACAGCCATGCCTGGGCGGCGGCTATAGCCGCCAGGGCGGGTGATGGAGAGACTGCCCGCCAAAGCCTGCTCGATTATGGCGCCGCCTTCGTCTTTCCCAACGGCTTCCACGCCAATGGCGACTGGCAGGGCCTGGGCTATGGCAAGGCCCCTTTCGGGGCCTTCACGATCGAAGGCGCCATGGGGGCTTGCGACGCCATTCAGACCATGTTGCTGCAAAGCGCACCGGGCCGCCTTCGCCTGTTTCCCGCCCTTCCCGAAGCCTGGACCGATCTGTCCTTTGACGCCTTGCGCGCCGATGGTGCGGTTCTGGTGTCGGCCGTCATCGACGCGGGCCGATTGACGCGGGTCGCCCTGAGGCCTCACGCTTCGGGCAAGGTCCAAGTCGCCTTTGGAGACCGGGCGCCCGCCCTCGAACTTCAATTGGCGGCCGGGACATTTGTCGAACTCACGGCCGATGAACTGTCGCGTCTCGAAACCGCCCCGCACCAGACGCATTGACATCGACCCGATGTCACCCCCGCAGCTGGCCTGCGTGACCAAAGGAGCGTGGCATGGCCCCGCAAAGGTTCGATCTTACCGGCCGCATCGCCCTGGTGACCGGGTCCTCGCGCGGAATCGGTCTGGCCCTGGCCCGCGGACTTGGCGAAGCGGGGGCCCGGATATTGCTGAACGCGCGAGACGCGGCGAGAACGGAGGCGGCGGCGCAGGCGTTGCGGGACGACGGTCTTGACGCTCTCGCCTGCCCCTTTGACGTCACAGACCCGCAAGAGGTCGCCGACGGACTGGCGAATTGTGAGCAGCTCATGGGTCCTCTGGACATTCTGATCAACAATGCCGGCATACAGCGCCGCGGCCCGCTGCTCGACATGCCCGAAGAGACGTGGGCCGAAGTGCTCGACACAAACCTGACGGCCGTCTTTCGCGTGGGACGGGAGGCGGCTCGCCGGATGGCGTCCCGGAAAAGGGGCAAGATCATCAATATCGCGTCCCTCATGAGCGAGGTCGCTCGTCCAGGGGTGGCTCCCTATGCGGCGGCCAAGGGAGGCGTGAGGCTGCTGACCCGGGCGATGTGCGTCGAGTGGGCCCCGCTGGGCATCAATGTCAACGCCATAGGACCGGGCTATTTCGCGACCGAGCTCAATGCGGACCTCGTCGCCGATGCGACATTCGACGCCTGGATCCGCGCGCGCACCCCTGCCGGGCGTTGGGGCAAGGTCGATGAACTGGTCGGCGCCGCAGTATTCCTCGCCTCGGACGCCGCCAGCTTCGTCCATGGTCAGGTCCTCTATGTGGACGGCGGCGTATTGGCTGGCCTTTAGGCCCCGGCCCCCGTCCAGCCGTCAGTCGGACGTCAGACCGACAGGTCGGTCCAGCCGCGCTGCTCCCGGCTGGCCAGGACGCAGCGCTCAACAAAGGCCATGCTCCGAACACCAGCCTCGATATCGGGCAGGTCAGGCGCGTCCCCGTCACCCCGGACAACCGCGGCGAAGTCCCGATATATATTGGCAAAGGCCAAGATAAGGGGGGCAAACGGACCCGCGAGTCCCGGGGCGCGACGGGCCGTCTCCGCGATATGTCCGGCCTCTTGGACCACTGTCTCGACGCCGCCATCCAGGCGGCTGAGCAACAGCTGGTCCGGGGTCTTGACACTCCAGTCCAGCGCCCCCGTGTCCCCGTAGACCCGAAGCTGCAGCGTGTTCATCTCACCAACCGCAATCTGGGAGGCGATCAGCACCCCCCGAGCGCCATTGGCGAAGCGCAGCAGAACCGTCGCATCATCGTCCAGTCGGCGCCCGCCCACGACACTTCCCAGGTCCGCCAGCACCTGGGCGACCGGCTGACCCGAGACAAATTCCGCCAGGTTGAAGGCGTGGACGCCGATGTCGGCGATACATCCGCCTATCCCGGATTTTTCGGGGTCAACGCGCCAGGCGGCCTGCTTGTTTCCGGCCGTCTCCACCGCCGCCGCCAGCCAGGCCTGGGAATATTCCACCACGACCTTGCGCACCTGGCCAATCGCTCCGGACGCCACAAGCCTGCGCGCCTCCCGGACCATCGGAAAACCGGTATAGGTAAAAGTCAGGGCATAGGGGCGCCCGGACCGGCGAACAGAGCGTGCAAGTTCCTCCGCTTCGGCCAGAGTGGCCGTGGCCGGCTTGTCGGAAATCACCGCCAGACCCGCCGCCAACGCCGCCTGCGCCGCCGACAGGTGCAGATGGTTGGGAGTGGCGATCGCCACCAGCTCAATCCCGTCCGGTCGCCCGACTTCCGCGGCCAGCATGGACTCAACCCCGCCATAGGCGCGCGCAGGGTCGACGCCATAGCTTTGAGCCGATTGCGCGGATCGCTCAGGATCGCTGCTGAACGTCCCCGCCACCAGGGCGATCTGGCCATCCAGCTCCGCCGCGATGCGGTGCACTGGTCCGATAAGAGACCCCTTGCCGCCCCCGATCATTCCCAGTCTCAGACGGCGCATGGCTTCAAATCCTGTTTATCGACCGGGTCCAGGGTCTGACTCAGGATTAGGATGAGGATCAAAAACCTCAACCCCAAAATCTCAATTCGGCGCGTGGGTCCGGCGGGCAATGTCGTCCATGTCCGACGGACGTCTCGTGCGCGGTCAGTTGGACTTGGACGCGGCCAAATCCACCAACCCAGTCGACTCTCAACAATTAAGCCAATCCATCAAGGCAGACAGCGCCAATTCTCGACTGGAGGACCGGGCCAGTCCGTGGTCCAGGGTCGGCTCAACCCTAATCATCAGGTTAGCGGCATGGCGCATGCGGGCGCCATGGGTTCCGAAATGAGCGTTCACCTCATCGAGTGATGAATCGTCCAGTCCCACCAGAAAGGCCGCCCGTCCGCCGCGGGCGAGAAACGCCTGCAAAATGGAACTTGGCGACCTGGACACCGAGGCCTGGCGCGCAACCCTCCATCGGCGCAGGCCCCTCGAAATGAGCGTCCGTAGCACGGCGTAAACATCAATCCTGCCTTGCAGCAGACGGCGCCATGCGCTGGGCGACAGCGCCGCCGACCTATAGGCGAGGGTCGCCCGCCCCTGGTCCGTCCGGCCGAAGGTCAGCGCATCGCCTTTTCGCCATGTCAGTCTGGCGGGGCTGACGGCGAAGATGCCGCAGACCCGCTCATTTTCAGCTTCCAGAAGCACATGATAGGCGCCCGAGCAGACGCCGACCAGAAAGATTTCCTGGCTTCCTGCGCTTTTGAGCAGCGCGACAGCCGCCGCCAGATCGTCACGCCGGGGGGTCTCATAGACATGCGTCCGAAGATGCGGCGTCGGGGCGGGACTGTCGCCCAGTCCTGCGAAATCGAATCGCAGACAGGTGATCCCCTGGCTGGCGAGGCGACGCGACGCTGTCGTGGCGAACCCCCCGATGCCCGCGCGAGGCTCGCCTCCCGTATTGCAAAAAATCACTCCTCTGGCGCGGTCCGCCCCGTGATGTGGAACGGTCAGAATCCCTTGTAAGCTGGAGCCAAATGCTATGGGTCTTTCGAAATAGTCGTCACAGGCGAGCAAGGGTTCTGGTTGGGCCAGACCGGTCGAAGGGGTGTCGTCGGGCCGCGGTTGCCGCGTTTCGGCGCCAAATCTATCGGCCATCCAGTCACAGACGCGGTCAAAGAGTGACTGAGGAACCTGGTTGCTGTGGGTGTCGAGAAACAGCGCCTCAAGGCCTGCAAAATCGCTGACCGTCGCGTCAACGCCGCCATCGACCAGGGAAGCGGCGAACCTTTCCGACAACAGGTTGTGAGTGGCCATCAGAACCGGTGCGCCGGGAAGGGCGAGGTCCTTCAGATTCATCCTGGACAGGCTGTCAGCGGTCGCCTTGTTCAGGAGGACGCCGTCGATATCCAGCGCCATCGCCGATGTCTGCGGCGCCTCGCGTCCCGCCTGCATCGAAAACTGTTGCTGTCTGAGCCAGGATCGTCCGCTCAGCACGGGCGCCAGCAATATGAGTCCGTCTGCCTGGGTCGCCTGGGCGTAGGCCAAGGTCGCGCCCAGGCGAACTCCAGCCAGCACGACACGTCGAACATGGGTCATCCGGCGGAGATGGTCGATCGCCCGCTCGATATCTTCAAGCCATGTTTGCACCGCGTCGGTGTCATCCGCATCCGGCAATGGCAGGGAATCCCCCTCGCCCCGGTGGTCGTATCGCAGCGTGGGAAATCCGTGCGCGGCGAGTTGATCGGCCAGAATCCGCATCGGCGCGTGGACGCAGCGCTCGTCACGTCCGATCGGCGACACAATCACGACGCCTGTATCCAGACTCGCACTCTGGGCATTGTGCAGCCAGCCAAACAGCCCGGCAAAGGTCGCAGGCTGCATGCCTTCGGCTGCGGGAGTCTGAACGCTCAAGGTTTCGACCTGCTTTGGCGCAATATGTATAACAACCTGGTTCACATACTGTGCAATGCAAACATTGTGCCGATCAGTTTATCTTCCCGTGATCAAAGCCTCCCATTTTTGAACTGAAACGGCTTACACACCCATTGGGATCAAGCATATATTAGCCGTGCGCAGTCATGGATAGTGGCTTCATTCCAGGGTTTAGATCGAATTGCTCATGTCCACCTTCGCCGTCATTGAACGTCAAATTCAGATCATCGCCAAAGTGCAGGGCAAGCACATCGCCCCCCTGACCGGCGGCCTTGTGCTGCTGGACAGCGGCCTCGATTCCATGAGCCTGGCCATTCTGGTGGGCAGACTTGAAGACGAGCTGGGCGTCGACCCGTTTGCGGAGGCTGACGATCAGGCTTTTCCGACGACGCTGGGAGACCTGGTCACCTTTTATGACCGGGCGATCGAAGCCCGAAACCAGCCATAGGCCCGCATGGGCTAAAGGCCGAGCAGAGTCAGAACGGGCTGCGGCCAGGCTGACAGATCCAGGCCGTGGTGCGCGAACATGGCGATGGTCATGCGATCCATGCCGAAGCCGACACAACCGGTATGGGCCGGTCCGCCACGCGCAAGATGGATGTCCCAAGCCTCCCCAAAATGGCTCTTGTGATAATTGAAGCTCATGCAGGCCGTGGGTTTATCGTGTGACAGGATCGGAATCAGCAGCTCAAATTTCAATTTCTGTTCGCGCTGTCCAGCGGCCAGAAACTGACCGCCCGCCCCGAAAAACGGATCGTTGGCGAC
The DNA here is from genome assembly GCA_903858685.1 of uncultured Caulobacterales bacterium. Taxonomy (GTDB): domain Bacteria; phylum Pseudomonadota; class Alphaproteobacteria; order Caulobacterales; family Caulobacteraceae; genus CAIMFV01. The sequence goes on from CAIOJR010000217.1 coordinate 63,243, forward strand.
GTCGACACTGTAGGGGAGCTGCAACTGCTCTGCCATGGACTGAGCCTTGACGATCCAGTCATCGCGAAACCGACAAACCGTTTCAGGAGAACCAATGCAGACATATTCCCGCTGGCGGAAAGACTGCATCCGGTCGATGTCGCGAGAGGGCTCACGCCGAAAACACTCGCAACCGACATCAAATATCCAACCCTGATCCGGCGCTGCGCCCTTGGCGGCGGCGATGGGATAGACCGGGTAACAGCTGGCGGGAGTAAGGACGAGATCGGCGACCCCCAGTCCCTCAGTCCAGGGCTCGCCTTCATATATCCGGTTTGCGGTGCGCCTGATCTCCGCGGGCGATCCCGCCAGACAGCACATGAATCCCACAAGATTGGGAAAACTCTGCAAATAGCCAGACTTTTCAATGTCGCTGCGGCTCATGACCGGCGGGAAACGATAGACCTCGGCAGCCTCGGGTCGGAATGTGGAGATGAAGTCCGTCAGCCCATCCAGAACCCGTTCATAAAGCCCGGTCCGGGCGCGCACGCCGTCTGCGCCCATGGGGCGGAACAAGACCTGTTCCAGATTTGCCAAGCGCTCATCATTCGACACTTGAGAACCAACGAACCCACTCATATTCGCTCCTATCGGCGATTCATGGCGTGACGACGCCTATGCCGAATATCGACGCCACAAGATCTAGGCGTCATCAGCAAACAACTTGTCCGCAGCAGAATAGCTGCTGGGCAGGCCGATATCGATGAAGGCGCCTTCAAACTCCAGTCCCGCCAGCCCGCCCGTGCGACATGCGTGAGGCAGGATGTCAGACTCCAGGGAACAGGAGGTCAGACCTGACGGCAGCCCCGCCTTATCTATGCGGTAGGCGCCGCCATTGATCAGACCCGCCTTTTTCTCGCCAGAACGGGCAACAATGCGACAGACGCGACGGTCGTCCAGCTCTACCGTTTCGTAGCGATCAGCCAGATCCAGTCGCTTCAGCCCGAGCACGATCGGGGCCAGATCGGCGTCAGCCAGGCTGCGCCAGTCGAAGTCGAACCAGGTGTCGCCATTGACGAGCAGGAAGGTCTGATCGAGCCGGTCCCGTGCAAAAAGCAGGGCGCCGCCTGTTCCCATCGGCTCAGGCTCGATCGAAAGGTCGATCTGAATTCCCAGGCGCTCAGCGATGGCGCTTTCCGCAAGCCAGTGCGCAACCACGTCAGCACGAAAACCGGCCAACAGGACGATGCGTGTCAACCCGCTCAGAGCCGCCTTTTTCAGAAGATGGGCCAAGAAGGGCGCTCGGCCGATCGGCAGCATCGGCTTGGGCGTCTCGCGCGTCAGGTCTCCCAGGCGGCTTCCAGCCCCCCCGATGAGGATCGCACATTGGGTGACGGGACCCGGCGTCACCGGGGCACCGTCCAGGCTTCCGCGCCGTCAAATGTGAACTTCACAGAGCTGGCCTGCCCGCCCGCCCGGTTCAGGGTCGTGATCAGATTGTAACGGTTCTCCGGATCCGTGCAGAACATGAGAAATCCCCCACCGCCCGCGCCCGAGATCTTCCCGCCATAGGCGCCATGGGCCATCGCCTGCTCGAAGAGCGCCTCGACCGCAGAGGTGGAGACGCCCTTCGCGGTGCGACGCTTGGCCTCCCAGGATCGCATGAGAATCTCGCCGATTTGTCGGATATCGCCATCCAGCATGGCCCGACGCATGGATGCCGCGTCCGCCTTCAGCCGATGCATGTTGTCGATCGTCTCGGCGTTCAAGGTTCGCAGACCGTCAATCTGCTCCTGAATGATCACGTCCGAGCGGCGCGACTGACCGGAAAAACAGATGACAATCGAGGCTTCGAGTTCGTTCAGATGCGCCCGCGGGAACCTCAGCGGGCTGACGAGAACGCGCTCATCAGCAAGAAATTCCAGAAAATTGATCCCGCCGAACGCGGCGGCGTAGTGATCCTGTCGACCGCCCGCCAGACCGATCTCTATCCGTTCAATGTCGAACGCCGTGCGGGCGACCTCATGGGGCCCGAGCGGCAGATCAAGCGCATGGCGAAAGGCTTCCACCAGCGCCACCACCAGGGCTGATGACGATCCCAGCCCCGAACCGGCCGGCGCGTCGATTGTGGAGGTGACCGTCAGCGCCTGGGGTTGGCCATCCAGATAGTGCTTCACCATGTGGCTGTAGACCGCCTTGTGCAGCACCAGACCGCCGTCCAGCGGCAAGGCCTCGCCAAGCTGATAGGTCTCTTCCGCGCCCAGATCACTGGCCCGGAAAGTTGTGGTCCCCTCTCGGGTGGACGACACATGTGCAAAGGCGAACCGATCAATGGTGGCGTTCAGCACCGCCCCGCCGAACTGATCGCAATAGGGCGACAGGTCCGTTCCGCCGCCTGCAAGCCCCAGACGCAAGGGCGCGCGCGCTCGAACATCGAACTGCCGCTCCCGCCCGGTCTTGGCCATGATGAGACGTCCCATTTCCCTAGATGACCGTCGCGCCCGACAGCCGAACCCCAAACAGCAACGGCGCCAGCGAAGCCACCGTCAGTCCCACCATCAATTCGATCGCGGGCGCCTGAAAACTATTCGCCGGCCCTCTCACCGTCGCGACCATCAGGCCAAGCGGGACGGACGCCACCGCCAGACCCGCCGCCACATCGGCCATGGTGTGATGATGAAGCGTCACCCGCGTCACCGCCACGGCGGCCACGACGCCCAGGCAGCCCAGCGCGCCGAGCCTGTTGGCGAGCGTCGATCCGGTGCGGACGAAAAGCCACGCCGAAAACCCGAAAACGAAGGTCGCCATGGCCGCATGTCCGCTTGGCGCACCGCGCGTCAGCATCCATTGCCGGGCCAGCCAGGGCTCAGGCGAGCCGGACGCCGCGACCGCTTTCAACACCGCGACAAAAATCGCCAGCAGGGTCAGGCATAGCAGGGTCGCCAGACCGATCACAGGCCTTAGCCGGGTGGCGCACCACACCGCCACGAACAGACCCGCAGAACCGACGATGGCCAGGTCGCCCAGGTCCGTCACCATGGCCGCAAGCTTCATGCCGACTGACCCAGTAATTGCACGCCGCCGCGCGCGATCTCATAATGCAGTCGGGGCATGTTCTGGGACGCCATATAGGCCTCCAGTTCCTCACCCGGCCCAGGGGTGAACAACATCAGAAACCCCCCGCCGCCCGCGCCGATGATCTTGCCGCCCGTCACCCCGTGGGCGCTTCGGACGTGATCATACAACAGGTCAATCGCAGGCCAGCTGATCTTCTGGGACATGCGCTTCTTGCTCAGCCAGTGCTCGTGCAGCATCTGGCCCCACCCTTCCAGGTCGCCTCGCACCCAGGCGTCACGGATTCTGAAGCCCAGGTCCTTGATGGCGTCCAGGCTATCGCCAACAGTGGCCTGCCGGTCCTGGCTGGCGCCCTTCATCGCCGAGTTCTGATCGTCCAATATGCCCGACGCGTCCCGGCGCAGTCCGGTGTAATAGATATGGGTGTGCGCGACGAAGGCCTGCTCCACGTCCGGGGCGATTCTCACCTCTGCGACCGACACCGCCCCGTCCGGCGCGATATCAAGCGTCGTCAGTCCCCCGAAGGCGGCCATATACTGGTCCTGCTTGCCAATGCCGCGCCCAAGCGTGTCGATTTCAAGCTTACACGCTTCCTCCGCCAGGGTCTGACGATCCGGCGACTGACCCTTCATCGCGTGCAGAAGGCGAAGCAGCCCGACCAGGAAGCAACTCGACGAGCCAAGACCCGTGCCGCCGGCGATGTCGCCGATCGAAGCCGCCTCGAAACGGTCAACAATGTCGTGGCTCAAGAGGGCGGCGCGCACCAGATCATGGCGGACCTGATCGGCATGGTCTGTCACCTCGGGCTCTGGCCCATGAAGCACGATCTTGGGATCGAAGGCGGGGCGGGTCGCCGAGATCTGAATGTACTTGTTCAGACTGAGGGCGAAGATAAACCCGCCATCACGCCGGTAATAGCTTTCCAGATCGGTGCCGCCGCCGCCCAATGTGACCCGAAGGGGCGTGCGGGTGGCCAGCATCATTGGCCTGACGTTCCGACCGGCGCGATCTGCTCCCAGTGCCCCTTGGTTTTGGCAAGGGCGGGGTGGGAGACGAGAAGGTGCCAGACGACCGCGGCCAGCCCCTCCACAATCGGCGTGATCAATTCGGGGTCGACCGTCGGGATGATCACGCAGGCGTCGGCCATCTTGCCGGTAAAGCCGCCATTGCGTCCGACAATCCCGGTGACCGTTGCGCCGCGGGATTTCGCCAGTTCGATAGCCCGCACAATGTTCGAGCTCACCGGAGGCTCCAGGCTGCCGCCCCCGACGGAAAAGATCAGCAGGCCGTCCTCGGCGCGCAGTCGGCTGCCCTCCAGCCAGGTCGAGAATGCGCCTTCCCAGCCCTCGTCATTGATCCGCGCCGTCAATTCGGAGACGTTGTCCGTCGGGCAATAGGCCTCGAAGCCGCAGATCTTTCGGAAATCGTTCGTCGCATGGCTGGCGTGCCCGGCGCTTCCGCCCACGCCGATGATAAACAGCCGCCCCCCCTTCTCGCGGACCTTGGCCAGCGCGACGGCTGTGCTTTCCACGGCCGATCGGTCGATCGCGGCGATCGCCCTGACGGCGGCGTCCAGGAAGTGATCGGTAAACATCTTCAAACTCTCTCATTGGAGGGAAATAGCGGCGACCGCGCACCTTGCAGCACCAGGGCGACAGCCTCTGACAGGGTCTCGACAACATGATCGGCCCCGGAACCGGAATTATAGGGCCGCCGCAGCAGGATCGTCGCGACCCCGGCGGCGCGCCCGGTCTGCACATCGCGATCCTGGTCGCCGATTACCCATGAGGCGCCGAGATCGACCCCATGCTTCAAGGCCAGACCCGAAACAAGGCCGGGCTTTGGCTTGCGACACGCACAATGGTCGGCATTGTCGTGAGTGCAGGCGGCGATGTCGTCCAGATGTACCGCCTCAGCGAGCGATCTGTGGATCGCGTCCAGACTATCGCCGTGCATCAGGCCGCGCGCCACATCCGGCTGGTTCGTAATGACAAACGTCATGAATCCCGCCGCGCGCAAAGCTGCATTCAGCTCAGGAACCTGCGGTTCGAGGCGCCACTCGTCCAGACGTCGCGGAGAGGCGACCACATCTCCCCTCATGACGACGGGATTGAGCACGCCATCCCGGTCGAAGAATACAGCGGGACGGCTCATGACAGCGTCACCCGGCCCGTCGCCAGCAGCGCCTCGCCCGCTCTGAAACTTTCTGGCGTGTCCAGGCCAAGACAGAATCCGGCGGGCTCCAGCACATGACCCCGAAGCGGTGCGCCGCTCGCCAGCATTTCGGGAAAGACGTCGCGTGCGAAATCAAAGCTGCGCCCCGGAGGAATCCGGTCGATGAGTTGCGGTTCCACCAGATAGACGCCGGCATTGACAAGGCCCGCCTCGCCGCCCTCCACAAAGCCCGTGACAAGGCCCTGGCCGTCCACCACGACCCGACCGCCGGCAATGCCGGTATGGGCGTGGCGCGACTGGTCGAACAGGCACAGGGTCGCCAGAGCGGCGCCCGCCCTGTGCGCCCTTGCGAGCGCGCCAAGATCGCAGCGCACAATATTGTCGCCATAAACCACCAGCATCGTCTGGTCCGCCACGCTGGCTATATTGGCCAGAGCGCCCGCAGTGCCCAGCAGGTCCGGTTCAAACGTGTAATTGACAGACAGGCCGAAGGCCGAACCGTCGCCGATGGCCTCTCGGATCGCGGCGGCGCCAAAGTGCGTGTTGATCCACACCTCTTCCACGCCCGAGCTTTGCAGCCAACGCAGATTGTGGGCCAGAATCGACCGGCCGCCGAAAGGGATCAAGGGCTTGGGCAGGTCGCCCGCGATTGTGCGAATCCGACTTCCCAACCCCGCCGCCAGAACCAACGCCTTGGCCGGGCCCTCCCGTGACAAGGACGCCACTGCCCGCCGCTCTACAGAGAGAAGCCGGCGGCGAGTGCATCCTCGCGGAACATCTGCACCGTCTCATGCGACAGGTCAGAGAGATCCTTGCCCGCCATGGGCAGCTTCTTGAAGACATCCGGCGTCACGGTGATGATGTCGCAACCACATTCCGCAGCCTGATAGACGTTCAGAGGTTCGCGCACGCTGGCCCAAAGAATTTCCACCAGAGGCTTGTGGCGCGCCATGGCCACAGCCGCACGCATCATCGGCATGGGGTCGACGCCTGTGTCGGCGATCCGGCCCGCAAAGATTGAAACAACCGCCGGCACATCAGGATCCAGGGCTTCGACGGTCCGCATAGTCTGCTCAAGCGTCAGGATCGCCGTCACATTCACCTTCACACCGGCCTGAGACAGAACGGACACCAATGGCAGTGAACTCTGCCTTGCTGTATTGGTGATGGGGATTTTCACATATACATTCTCACCCCAAGATGAAATCTTCAGGGCCTGCTTGGCCATGCTCGGAAAATCGTCACTGAAGACTTCGAACGAGATCGGCCGATCCGGAATACGTTCGATCAGGGCCTTAGCGAACGCCTTGTAGTCTGTGATGTTGTTACGGTGCATCAGGGTTGGGTTGGTCGTGAAGCCGGTGGCCACACCCTCTTTGTAGAGTCGCGTGAAGTCGTCCAGGCTTGCACCATCCGCGTACAACTTGATCGTCGACAGCACGGATCTATCCGGTGATCTCTGCAACATATTAACCCCCACAACACCTTTCGACGCAACACCAGCAATCAAGACATTCTATATTACCCATTAGTGACAAGAGTAAAAACGAAATATCCAAGCAGGCGAACTCAAAATAGGTTCAGGCGAGCTTCCCACTTTGTGACGCATCATGGTAAATATAGCCTACAGGTTGCTTCCAAGTCAGCTTCGCCAAGCCGTGGACCATCAGGAGACGACCGTTAATCCTATTTTTGGACAGGAATTCCAACGTGGCGCCTACTATGACAGCA
>CAIOJR010000218.1 GCA_903858685.1 uncultured Caulobacterales bacterium
AAGGATGAGGCGCATGTCATCATCCGCTGTCTGGAGAGCGTGCGTCCGATAGCAGACTATGTGCTGGTGCAGGACACAGGATCATCCGACGGCACGCCTGAGGTCATAAGGGCCTGGCTGAAGGAAACGGGGATTCCGGGCTTATTTGTTTAATTTTTGGTTTGCGTCCTGAAATCCAAGTTTTGACGTCGGTTGAATTACTGACATAAATATATTTATAACTTTAATTAGAGATTGGAATTTTGTTATGATCAGTAAATATATTTTCGAAAGGATCTTTTTTATATTCAAAACCATGAGAATTATTTGAATATTTGTTGCAATATATCGCAAGCGCTATTTCACCTTGAATCACAGGCAAACTGACTGCGCGCCGCTATCGCCCCCGGGACAAGGACGTGTCGGCCCGAGAGCCCGACTGAGGGCTTTCCCAGAAATAGGGTCCAGCCAGGCGCGCGACGATGTCTGGCGGCAGGGACAGGGGGCTTGGCGCCAATCCCAGCCTTGGGCGGATGTGATGCAGCCCCGGCAAACCCACGCCACGATCATAGGCTTCAGCGTCCAGCTCCAGCGCCGTCAGGTCGTGTGAAAACAGCTCCAGCCCCAAAAAGCGATAAATGCCGGCGAGCACATCCGCCGGCTGGGCGCAAAGACGCTGATAGGAGACCAGGAGCAATCGCTCGCTAAACGGTCCGAAAAAAGCTTCCTTCAGAGCGTTCAAGGGAAAACCGACAATTCCCAGGGGGCCCATCAGATGCTCGACCCGGCCATAAACATTTGTGGCGGCGTCATAATGGATCAGGCGCGACACTTCTGTCGGGTTGGCGCCAAACAGGGTTTCAAAACTTTGCACAATTTCCGGCAGGGGCCTGACGCAGATGATGAACCGGGCCTGTGGAAACAGATGCGTCAACAGAGGAAGGCGCGATGTCCAATATCTGTTGGTGTCGATCACCACGTCTCCGGCGCTCTTGTCGTAATAGGTCTCGAACAGGCCCCGAAGCATTCGCGTTCGCGCGCCATGGTCAATGAGGGCATTGAACTCGTTCGCATTCGAGAGTTGCGGCAAGACTGCGCTCACCAGCGAATAGACCGGGCTTGTCATGCCTGCGGTAATCTTCGGGTTCTGTTTCAGGATCGCGGACAACACGGTGGAGCCGGATCGCGGCAAGCCGGACAGAAAATGAAAGCTCGGCTTAGGAAGGGTCAAGTCCGTGTCTCTATTTTCGGGACCACCTGGACCATCATCCAGCCCCCCCCAAAAAAAACCTCGATCCACAAGTGCTACACTTGAACCTTGGCGCTCGGAAACAGAGCCTTGGTTGCACTCGCGAACCACACAACCAGAAGCCAGCGACTTCGCTATCGCCTGAATGGGGCCTGCACCTCCGGACCGTCCCCAGGGCAAAATCCCATATGATCAGGGCGTTTTCGGCGACGAACCGGTGTCTATTTCGTCGGAACACGTCCTAGCCGCGCAAGCTCCCCAATAGCCGCCGCAGGGGGGAGCTTGTCCTTTCTGGCTTGAGGACGTCCTTCCAGGGGTGGGGCGGCGCCGCCCCTTCGAGGTGGCGCGCCATGGCGGTATAGAGGTCTTCCGCCAGGACCGGCTTGGTCACACGCGCATCGAACCCTGCGGCGAGGCACAGTTTCAGATCGTGGATCATGGCTGAAGCGGTGACGGCGATCATGGGCGCGCGCGGCAGGCGGCGATTTTCCTCCCACTGGCGCATCCGCGCGACCGTGGTGATCCCGTCCATGCACGGCATTTCAAGATCGAGCAGAACAATGTCGAAACTCTCGCGCTGATAGAGATCCAGCGCCTCGCTACCGGCCGGCAGGATCACCGCGTCGCAATCCAGCTGGTGCAGGAGTTCGCAGATCACTTCGCGCGCTGTCGGGTGGTTTTCGGCCACCAGAACGCGCACGCGCCGTCCCTTTACACGGGAGAGGGGCTGGATCGAGACGCCGGCCTCTGAGCGATGCAGTTGGGTGATGCGCGGCAGGGGCAGCCGGATCAGGAAGGACGAGCCCTCGCCCAGCCGCGATGTCACCGAAATATTTCCGCCCATGGCCAGGGCCAGTTCCCAGGCGATGGTCAGACCCAGGCCCGCCCCGCCATAGCGACGGCTGAGCGATGCATCGGCCTGCTCGAACTTGCCGAATACCCGCGCCGCGGCCTCCTGCGTCATGCCGATGCCACTGTCATCGACCCGTATCGCCAGATCGGGCCCTTCGGTGGCGACATGGACGCGCACTGCGCCAGCCTCGGTGAACTTCAGCGCATTGGCAATGATGTTGGAGATGACCTGGGTCACCCGGCCCGGATCGCCTCGATAATGGCCAGCGGCCTGAGGCGCCATCGTCACCTCCAGCACAAGGCCCTTTTCCTCGGCCGCAAGGCTGAAACGCTCGATCAGACCCTCAATCAGTTGGGTGAAGTCGAAGGTTCGCACATCGAAACTGAAGCGGCCGGTCTCCACCCGCGCCAGATCCAGCACATCATTGACCAGCACCATCAGATTGGCCCCTTCCTGCCGCACAAGATCCAGACGTCGTCTCTGGTCATCCGGCAGATCATGGCTGGCTATGACCTGGCTCATGCCAATGACGCCGTTCAGGGGCGTGCGGATCTCGTGGCTGATATTGGCCAGAAACTCCGACTTGGCCTGATTGGCCGCGTGCGCCTCGTCCCGCGCCTGGCGGTATTTGCGCGACAGCCGGATCTGCGAGACCAGCGCCGCCACGCTGACCAAGGTCACCAACCCTACGGCGCCCAGCGCAAGCCACTGGAATGTGATCATCTGTTCACCGATCACGCGATTGCGCTCGTATTCCTGGGTGAGTTTTTCGATGTTGGTGGTATTGTCGCGGTAAACTTCTTCCAGCTGTTGCTGAATTGCGAGTCTCATTGCATTGAATGCTTGAATATTTCCTGACTCTGCAGCAGCAATCGCCGTTTCAACAGTTGACTTCAACCCATGAGATCCAAGATTGTCAATATAATTTAGTTTTTTTAATTTTTCATAATCTGATTTTGCAGACTTCATGTCGCCAAGTGATAGCTCAGCAATAATTTTATATTTTAATAATCTTGGTCCCATATCAAAAGGGAGATTTTTCGGGTCGGTGATTTCTTTCTGGCATTCCAATACATGTGCTGGCGTTCCGAACCGATCATTAAACTGAGAACATGCCCTAATGTAATAGACTTGATTCAGCAGGTTGTTTTGAACATCCGCGACCTTATGGAAAATTTCATAAAGATTTCGGGCCAGTTGCTCATTGCCGCTCTGGATCGCCTCTACTATCAAGATCGCCAGCAAGGGCATGTTTTTTTGCGGCGGATACCCCGCCTTATCAATGGAATTGGAATATAGCGCTAGAATTCTGGCCTGATCATGTTCCGATGTATACAATAACGCATACCACAAATTATAATAACTTAGCGCAATAATTTTTTCATCTCTATTTATACCCTTTCCCGATTCAGCAGCATGTTTAAGCTGAACACAGGACCGAAAACCTTGTTCATAATTGTGAAAGCTGTAACTTGAACACGCTCGCATCAGGGTGAATATTTTTAAATATTCGTCCTGAGAAAATATCTTATTTTTACTGAAATATCCAATCCTATCAAATATTAAACGACCGTTTCTTGTTTCATAGTATTTTACAATCGCCAGATAGCGTGCGCTATTCGTTCTCTCAGCGATTATTTTTAGTTGATTTAACCAATATTTATATCTTTCATGTTCGAAACCTTCATATTCATTCACAACATAACTCAGCCTTGGCAAGGCGATATCTGGCGCCATTTTTTGCGCATTACGGGCGAATACCTCAAAATCGTCAGGTCGCCCCTTAAGTTCATAGGCGGCGATTTGCTTCGCGGCCGCAATGACCTTTTGGTCATCAGGGGTCAAGGGCGGTTCGCCCGAATGCGCAGGCAGGGCCAGGCCAAACAGCGACCCGATCAGCATCAGTGCTGCGATGAACCCGCTTCGCCGAAAACGCATCTCACTTCTCTCTTACGCCAACATTACAAGTATGCATTTACATGAATTGATCCATTGTAAAGCTAGTGGCAAATTGTCGCGCCTCATATCCAGTTGAAATTGTGATTATTTGACTCAATTTCTCTTTGCGCAGCCCAAAATATCGGATCATGTATTGTTTAGTTAATTTAAATAACTACAGAACAACATTTTGTAACGTAAGAGAGGGCATTCACATGTTGCGGATCACTCCGGATCGCGACTTCGGCCTTGTATTCGCACAGTTTGGCTTGTTGCGACCGCCGCGTCCGGGCTGGATGGATGATCATCGGCGACCCGAAAAAGGTCCGCCTCCCCGGCCTGCGGAGGCGGACCTTCCACATTCGCCAGACTAGCTGACCGTCAGCGCAGGATCCCAGCAATAATAACCGATTGTCTGCAATGAAGAATGATTTCGTTGCACGATATAGAACCAAACCTGATAATTCTCGGTTCCAGTGGCGATAATGTCTGCATTTATATAATAATCATATTGAGGCATGGCCGTATATTGAACCGGATCAGCCGCATTCGGGATAGGCATAGTCGGACTTGCGGTGATGGGATCGGTCGGACCCGTCACCTGATCTCCCGCATACCGGACGATATTGTAAATCACGACGCTTTGTTCCGAATTGCCGGACAGAGATTCTGAACGCCAGCGGATGGCATCCCCGACGCTGGCGGACACGTTCAGATCTGCGGTCGCCTGACCGGAAATCACATCGGACGTCTGCGCGATCATATAGGCGTCGGCGTGCTGAATGCCGGTCGGCGCCTGGGAATTCTGGCTTGGCATGGGATACTTGGCCACGATGGTTTCAGTGTCGAAAGCGATATTGATATCAATGATCTGGCTCACAGCCTGGTCTCCATTTCTGCATTCGGTTCACGCAGACGCTTCCCGCAAGAGGCGCCTGCGGTGAGACGTTATGCGCGCAGGAGTTGTTTTACAATTCAATTTATCAATTTTTTGGCGAAAACATGGATCAATACAACCTTGATTATTCAGTTTTTGGTAGGTCCAACCCCCTCGCGCCGGACGTTTCAGATGAAAACCGCCCAGGCCGCCAAAGCGCTTCGGAATCGGTCCGGTTGGAGAAGGCCGGAGCGCCTGGCCACGCCCCGCATGCGGTTGTGAAACCCGCACGGTTGAAACCTCGCCCATAGTCGCTAGCTTGGCCTAAAGGCGCGCCCGTTTATCATGAGCGGCGCGGAACAGACGGGGCGGCGACGACGCCGGGACCCCGGCGGGAGGAAAGCACATGACCAAAGCCTTCGGCTATGCCGCCCTTGGATCAGCCACGCCGCTCGCGCCCTTTCACTTCGAGCGCCGCGCCCTTCGGGCCAATGATGTGGATATCAGGATCCTTTATTGCGGGGTCTGCCATTCAGACCTGCACAGTTGCCGCAACGACTGGGGCAATGCCCGCTATCCGCTGCTGCCCGGTCACGAAATCATTGGCGAAGTCGTTGCGCTCGGCCCCGAGGTCACCCGACACAAGGTGGGAGACAAGGTGGCCGTCGGCTGTCTCGTCGACAGTTGCATGAGGTGCGACTCCTGCGAAGCCGGTCAGGAGCACAATTGCGAGCAAGGCAGCACCGGCACCTATAATGGCAAGGACCGGATCACGGGCGAGCTGACCATGGGCGGCTACAGCGACCATGTGGTGGTGCGTGAGGAGTTCGTTCTTAAGGCGCCACACGGTCTGGATCTGACCCGCGCCGCGCCCATCCTGTGCGCCGGAATCACCACCTATTCCCCGCTGCGACACTGGAAGGTTTCAAAGGGGACTAAAATGGCCGTGGTCGGGCTGGGCGGGCTTGGCCATATGGGCGTCAAACTGGCCGTCGCCATGGGCGCAGACGTCACCGTCATCACCACGTCTGAAGGCAAGCGCGCAGATGCGCAGGCCCTCGGCGCTCACGACGTGCTGCTGTCCAGCGACAGGTCCGCCATGAAGGCCGCCAGTCGGCGGTTCGAATTCATTCTGGACACTGTGCCGGTCGCCCATGACGTCGCGCCCTATCTGCGCCTGCTGAAACCGGAAGGGTCGCTGGTCCTTGTCGGGGCGATCGACATGCTGCCCACCTTCCATACCGGCCTGCTGCTGGGTGGACGGCGCAGCCTTTCAGGCTCGGCCATTGGCGGCATTGCCGAGACACAGGAGCTGCTCGACTTCTGTGCGGAAGCCAACATCCTGCCGGACTGTGAGCTGATCGACATTCAGGATATCAACATGGCCTGGGACCGGATGGAGCGGTCAGACGTCAAGTATCGCTTCGTGATCGACATGGCCTCTTTGAACAAGGATCGGCCAACGGACTAGGAGGCGACGCCATCGCCCCTGTCAGGGGCGACCCGACCGGCAAGGGCCAGAGCCTCAACCCGCCGCAGCGCGTCCACAGCCGCGCCGATCACAGACCTGGCGCCAAACAGGCTGGCGGCGACCGCCAGACGTGCGCTCGCCGCCAGTCGCAAGGCGCCAATGGGGCCATGCGCGTCCTGGCCGCAGACCACCGGCTGGCCCAGACGCACGCCCGCGCGCCCGTCCGGCAGGACCCGCATCAGTTGGCCGTGCAGCGCCTTCAACGCCTCCAGCGACATATAGTCGTGAGCGCCGCCCAACGGCGCGCGGATGCAAAAGGGAAAGACGGTGGGCGATCTGTCCCAGGCATCCTTCAGATCCGGCAGGGATGGGCGGTCAAGCCGGATATCGACCGGCGACAGGATCGAGCTTTGGGCGAGAGCCGTCTGAACCGCCTGGGCCAGTTCAGCATAGAACGCCGCACGCCAGAACGGATCAAGGTTCTGAAAGGCCGCCAGTTCGCTCAAAGCCGCCTCCCAGCGCAGGAGCAGGCCGAAATTGGCGCCGCTGTCCAGTTGGCCCGTGGCCCAGCCCCCAGGCCAGTCCTGCCGCAGCGATGAGGCGACGCCCAGACCGTACCTGACATCCTGTTTCCACCTGGCGGCCCGATCGACGCTGATCAGCAAGGCGGCGGAAAAGGCCGGACCTGTGAGGAATTTCGATCCCGTGATGCAGACCAGAAACCCTTCCCTCAGGGCATAGGCCAGAACAGAAGGATCGGTCCGCATCTGGCAGGCGTCGATCAGGACCGTCAGGTCCAGCGGATAGCGTCGCGACAAAGCCGCCAGCCTGTCCAACCGTGGCGCGATCAGCCCTGTCTTGCTGCCCAGTACCGCCACCAGCAAGACGCGCCGCCCCTGTCGCACCGCCTGAACCAGTCGCGCCTCGACATCTGCCTCGACCGCCTCCGCCGTGCGCAGCGTGGTGTCCGCATGGCGAAGGCCGATGGTTTCGATCCGGGCGTCTGGCGCCCCGCGCGCCATGGCGTCGCGCACGCCCGATCCGGTCTCTGCTGGATCCATCATGATCAATGTGGTGGGACGCGCCTCGCTGATCGCGTGAAGCTGCGCCGCGATCTGATGGGCGTCCGTCCCGGACGGCGACAGGATCACCTCAGGGCGTTCCGCCCCCTGCCCCATCAGGCCCAGCGCATCGAGGAGCCGCACGCGCAAGGACCTGACGTGCTCGGCATAGACCTCGTCAGCCGGCCTGGAGCTGAGCTGATCGACCAGCCCCCGCCAGATCGTTTCAATATGCTCAAAGGCGCGATGTGAGACGGTCGACGAGGTCGATGCGCTGAACTCCAGCACATCCAGTCCAATCGCCGAGGGAGAAAAGCCATAGCTGTTGGCGCCGTCGTTCTTGAGCCGAATTCGGTCGTCCCCGCCCTGACACAAAAGGTCCGACACGCCCGGCAGGGCCATGCCGCCGCTTCGAAGCGTCGCCCGATGGTTCGATCTGTCGCCCACGCTCACGCCCTCGCAGATCAGACTGGCCGGATCGGGCCAGCGCGCTGATCCGCAAACTATCTTCCCGGACCCGGTTAACGATCTGTGCATTTCGCCTGAGCCGCGGCCCCGACAGCCCGCTTTCGCCGCTGAAAGCCCGCCACAAAGTTGCTGCAATGACGCGCGAGCCGCATGCAACCGAGCCAAGTGAAACAGAATATTCTCCAAGCTGTTAAATGGCTTAGAGGCCAGGCGCATCAGTTGTGAAGCCCCTGATGGCGCCGACCAAATTTGGCCGCCTTGTAACTGTTAACTGCCCACAGACGCTTGACGCCGGAGATTTGCTTATGTCGAAGAGAAACACACTCGCCCTTACTGCAATAGCGCTCGCCATGGGCGCTGTTAGCCTTGGCGGCTGCGCCACTGAAGATTTCGTGCGCAAACAGGTTGCGACCGAGGACGGCAAACTGACCTCGACCCAGGCCGATATCGCCGCCCATGAAGGCCGCCTGCAAGCCCATGAGGCCAGACTTGGCGATGTTGACCGCACCGCCCATGAAGCCCTGGACCGCGCCCAGGCTGCGGGCAAGCTGGCCGAAGGCAAGTTCCTCTATTCCGTTGTTCTGTCGGACGATTCCGTCAAGTTCCCGACGGCGGGAACCGAGTTGTCGCCTGAAGCCAAGACCCGCCTGATGGACTTTGTCCAGAAGCTGAAGGACGACAACAAGAACGTCTTCCTCGAAATTCAGGGTCACACCGACAATCGCGGATCCAAGTCCGCCAACCGGCGGATCGGTGAAGAGCGCGCCGACGCGGTTCGCATCTTCCTGAACCAGCAGGGCGTGGCGCTGAACAGGATGTCCACCATCTCCTATGGCGATTCCGCGCCTCTGGCGCCGAACAAGACCCGTGCGGAGCGGGCCCAGAACCGTCGTGTTGTTCTGATCGTTCTGGACTAGTCCCGGCGGCGATGCGTCATCCGGCCGGGTCTGCGCGACAGACCCGGCCGGCGCCGCGCGCGCCGTGGTTCTGAAGGGACCAGCTTAGCGGCTGAGCCCCGATTGCGCAGACGCCGCCGGGCTCACCGTCACCATATCGGACCAGCGCCAGTCGCCTGTTCCCACCGCAACCCGGGCGCCGCCGCCCAACGAAAACAGCACCAGTCCGTGCATCCTTTGCGCCCGGCAAGCCTCCGGTGAAAAGGCGATCTCCCACATGACGGCTTCACGCAGCGCGGCCAGACCATTGCCGTCCTCGCCATGCGCCCGCACCCAGGACCCGTCCCACACCATCAGGGCGCGCCCCCCGGCGCCGACCAGCGCGGACTGGACCAGAGGGTCCTTGCGCAGCGCCGTCTGCACGCGCTGCGCCATATTGCAGAGACCGCCCGGGGGGCCGGAATCGGCGGACGCCGCCCCAGCAATCTGGGAATCGCTCAGACCCGGCCCGAAATCAACCGCATGGGCGGCTGAAGCAGTCAGGACCGAGGCGCGCGCGACATGGGTCGTCTGGCGGATCTGATTGCGCTTTGGCGCCGGTTTGGCGGGCGCCGCCTTGGACGGCGCAGGAGCCGGCACGGGAACCAGACTGGCGCCATCTACCAGAGCCACCGTGATCGCCGGGGCCTCGGGCACGGTGGGCGGCTCGGCCCAGGCCAGCAGGAGCGCGGTGATCAGCACCCCGTGAATGGCGAGGCTCACCCCCAACATTGCCGCGCGTCTGGCGCCCGACCGGTGAGTCTTTGGAGCTGTTGGCGGCGCGGCGGCGTTTATCAATGGTCTGGTCTGCACCCTGTGGCGTCAGCCCAGACCACCATGACGCCACGTCAGGAATATGGCTCTGAAGACCATAGTTCGGTCGCAATCTGGCAAGGTCACGCTCGGTTCAGGGCTGATAATCGCGCGTCACATGCCCGGCCAGCTGGGCCTCGGTAAACAGAACGGGCTTGGTGCGCATCTGCACAAACAGCGGCGTCTGGTCCGCATAATGGGGAGACGAGGCGTCCAGGGTTGCAGACCCGAACTGGTGAATGGACTCCGACTTCACTTGACCCTGACGGTCCCAACTGACGAACATGATGAAGGTGTCGCCCGCATCCGCCGTCAGGGTGCCGTCCTTCTGAGGCACGCCCCAGACGGAGCGATAGGTGTCGGCGCCCCCGTCGATCGCCAGATCCACCCCCCCGCGGCGAATACGATTCACCTGACCCCATTCCGGATCAAGCCGGCCGAAATGCGTCTTCAGGGTCGCAATCGCATCCTTCAGCGCGGTCAGTGGTTCTGGCGCCGGTTGGCCGGAATACTGCGACGACAGAATACGCTGGGTTGTCAGGCTGACCAGAGCGGCGGATCGGTTGTGTGCCTCCATGCCGCCATCCCACCGGCGCAGCACGTCGCGCGCCGAAATCAGGTCAGGATCGCCAGCCGGATCGCGCGCAATCAACTTTTGCACAATATCCCAGACGACCGAGCGACGGCTATAGGTCAGGTCGAACTTGTAACGCCGGAACGCCATCTCGGAAATGTGGGGATCGGCGCCGAACGTCTCCTCAGCCCGCAGCGCCCGGTTGGTCATATTGGTCTGGACGCCAAGGGTCGGGGAAATCGACTTGGGATCCAGCCCGTCGTCAGGGCAGGCCGTAGCGCGATAGGGCGTGTTGTTCGAGTTGAAGACAAGTCCGCACCGGGGATTCCAGATCTGGGGCGTCTTGTCGAAGGGCAGATAATGCGTCCAGATCAGGTCCGACCGATCACCGGGCAGGACGCTGGCCCAGTCGACGCCCTCGCGCCGCTCCGGAAACTGGGCATTATAGACATAGCCGATATTGCCCGCCTCGTCGGCATAGATGTAATTGATGCTGGGCAGCAGTTGCAGGCCCATGGCCGCGCGCCATTCCGCCAGATTGGCCGCCTTGTCGAGCCGGTAATATTGCAGAGCCTGACGGCCTTCATCATGCCCGGCGTAGCGGACGGCGAAAAACCCGTGATCAGTCTCAAGAACCGGACCGTGCACGCTGCGCAACACCGCCTTGTGCACCGTCCAGAAGAACGGCCCCCAAAGCTTGACCCTTAAAGCCGCGTCGGATCGCTGGAAATCGCGCCACTGGCCGTCCAGTCGGTACTGGTTGGGGTTGGCGGGGTTGATGACCAGCTTGTAGACGTCGCTCAGATGCGGCGCATTAACCGTATTGGCCCAGCCCAGATGGGCGTTATGGCCATGCAGCATGAAGGGCGAACCGGGAAAGAAGCCGCCCGCCACATGCCAGCCCTGACCGCTGTCCAGCACCGCTTCGTACCAGGCCACGGGGCCGGTATAGGGCTGGTGGCTATTGACGAGCAGCCGTGTCGCCCCGTCGGAGGAACGCGACGGCGACACCGCCGCGCCATTGGACCCCACTGGCGTCGCCTTGCCCGGGCGGGTCGGGGCGGACAACTGACTCAAGGTCCGGTCGAGACCGTAGAAGAACGGCGTCTTGAAGGCGAAGCCCGCAGCCACATCCTTGCCCATAACCGGCAGGACGCCTGGCGCGACCTGATCAGGATGCCGCGCGCCATAGAGGTTCACCCCGTCGGCATAGGCCTGAAGCACCGCGCGCAGGTCGCCGGGCAGGCCGTCATAGCTGGCGTTTACAGCGGGCCAGACGCCCATGAGCCGGACGATATAGTCTGTCACGGCGCCCCTGGGTCCGTCACGCGTCGCCAAGGCCCCCCGCGTGGCGAGGATGGACGTCTCTATAGTATGGTAATCGTCTTCCGAATGGGCGTAGCCGATGCCGAACGCCACATCTGCATCCCGGGGCCCCAGAACATGCGGCACGCCAAACGCGTCGCGCCGGATGCGCACATGATAGACGCTGGCGCGCGCCAATAGGGCGCGCCGGTCATAAGCTGCAGGTCGGTTGGGCGCATCCAGCACGAGGAGCGAAATCGCCGCGACAAGGATGATGGCGACGACGGCAATGGCCGCCCTGGCCGCCCAACGTGCGACAGACTGCATGGATTCACTCCCCGAATTCTTTGCAGGGAGCCTAAGGGCGTTCTGCGCCCTGTGGTGAAATAAATGCTGAGGCCAAACAAAAAGGGCCGTCCCGAGGGACGGCCCTTTCAATTCGCAAGACAGCGAACTGCAATATTACTTCGCGGTGTTGGCCATCGCGTTGTCGGCCGGAGCCATCGCAGTGGTGTTGTCCGTGGTCGCAGCGGCGGTGTTGTCGGTCGCGGCGGTGTTGGTGGTGTCGGCCTTCTTGCCGCAAGCAGCGACGCTCAGGGCGGCGATGGCGGCAGTGGCGACGAGAACCTTGCGGAGGGTGGTGGAGGTCATGAGTAGGTCCCTTTGGAGAATTTGGCGCGCAGCAGATCGCACGCTCCCGCTCACTACACTAATCTGTGAAGTTCCGCCATCCTTTTGCAGCAGGATCAGGCGACCCGGCTTCATGCGGCAATTTGTCGCATGACTTCAGGGGATCACGATCAGGTCATCGGCGCAGGCGCATGTCCCGACGCCGCGTCATCCTTCAGGCGCAGTCGGTTCTGGTTTGCCGTCGCAATCGCGCCGAGCAGGATGACGCCGAGCACGGCGATGCTGATCATGTTGATCAGCATGGCGTGGATGTTCCTGTCGGCCGTCGTCTCCTGCGACAGATACAGGTTCAGGGCCAGTTCAATGCCCTGAAGCAGCATCGCAGCGCCGAGCCAAAGATTGTTATATTTCAGTGCAAGCGACAGAAACCCAAGTCCGAGCAGGAAATCCGCCAGCAACATGCCGGTTGTTGGAAGCTTTTGTCCGGTCATCAGCTGCACCGCGCTGACGCCGATCCATCCGGCAAGGATCAGAAGCACGCCGCCCCGCTCCGCCGCACCGCCTCGCAGCCAGCAATAGGCGCAGACCAGTACGGCGACGCTAATGCCTACAAAGACGGAGAGGAACGAATACAACAATGCCTCCAGACCGCGCGAAGGGACGACCCATTCCGCTCAGTCTGAAGGCATGCCGTTAAGAAACCCTGCTATATTCCCGCAAAAAGTGGCTTAGCCAACTTCTCGCAGACGGGTTTGCTCATGCGTGATCACAGCTTCCTTCGGCACGATGCCGATCAGCTTGGTGCGGACGCCGACGCGCAGCTTCACGTCAGCAAGGTCGTTATGGGCGTCGACCAGAGCCTGACGCGCAACGGCCAGAGCAGCGATCGCTTCAGCCACCTTGTTGACCGTGGTCGTGCCGGTCACCGCAGCGGCGCGGATGTCCTGACGAGCCTGCAACAGTTCATTCATAAATTGGGACGTTTCGGCGAGCGCCTTGTCCACTGAGTTCTCAGTGGCGAAAAGCTTGTTGGCCACGCCCTGGGCGATCATCACCTTATCCATCTCAATACTCCTGACCGGGGATTTAACCATATGCGGGAAAATTACCCTTAATGGTCTATTTACCAAAACGCCAGTCATAAAGCGCGCCTTCGGTAACATTTTGTAAACCATGTCCCGAAAATCACCTGAAATGCCCGCAACAGCCTTAAGAGAACCGTTAGCAAGTTTGGGCTATTCTGAACGTCTCAGCGCGTAAGATTGGACAGTATCAGTCTAGTCGCACAAAAATGGTGACGAACAGGATGACCGAATACAGGCCATCGAACGACCGCGGTCAAACGCTACAAAGCAGGATTGCCGGCGCGTCTCTGTTGACAGCCCTGGTTGTGTTATTGGCTGCCTGCGTATTGTTTATCTTCGAGCAGTCCAATCAGGACGCGACAGACGAAATTCATCACACACACGAACTGGTGGGAATTGTATCCCGCGTCGCTTCACCTGCTGTTGAACGAAAAGATCGCGCCGTGCTTGCGTCCACCCTGGCCGCCTTTTCTGTCGCTCCGGACGTGATCAGCGCCACCATCTATGACAATTCAGGGCGCCCTCTGGCGCAATACACGCGTTCGACAAGCCACTCAGGCGAAGGGCAAGGTCGTCTGGTCACGCGCGCGTCCATCACCCATGACGGCGCCGCCATTGGCGAGTTGAGCGTGGTCGATGTGGCGCGGGACTGGACATCGATCCTGCCGCGATACATGGCGCTGACGGGCGCCTTGCTGTTTGGCGCCGCCGGCACGGCGCTGCTGGTGGGCCGCTGGTTGGCGCGACGCGTGGTCGATCCAATCAGCAAACTGTCGGACGTGATGCGGGCCGTGGCCTCGTCGGGCAGTTTCGACGTGCGCGCGCCCCGCCTGGCGGATGACGAAGTCGGCCGGCTGACGGACGCCTTCAACTCTCTGCTTGACCAGCTCAGCCGCAATGATGCGGCGCTTCGCCAGACCTTTGATGAGCTGATCGCCGCGCGTGACGCCGCCGA
>CAIOJR010000219.1 GCA_903858685.1 uncultured Caulobacterales bacterium
GTTTACTCTGAAGCGCAGCGCTTGCGGGCGGATGCGGATTCATTGCAATCCGTGACCAGTAGTCTGAACCGCGCCACGTCGATCATCAATGTCGCGACGACTGCAGGCGAAAGCATCTCGGATCTTCTGAATCAGATAAAGACCAAGGTTGTCGCCGGGGCCGACCCCTCCAACGACACGATCTCGCGCAAGGCGTACAATCAAGACGTTCAGTCCTTGCTGGCGCAGATCACCCGAACCGTTCAGAGCGCCTCCTTTTCCGGCGCAAATCTTCTGGACGGCTCCATTCCGGCCACCGGGCTGGCCTTTATCGCTGACGCCACGGCCACCAACCTCATTACGGTGGTCCCGCAAAATCTGAACCTGGGGCAGGGGATCATCACCATAAGCGTGGGGTCGAATATATTAACGACCACCAATGCGGCGAATATTCTGACCCGGGTGGATCAATCCATCACCAATGTGAACGCCTCGCTGGCCACCATTGGCGCCGCAGGGACCGATATCACCCAGCGCATCGCCTTTATCGGCAACCTTTCGACCAGTCTGAACAGTGGCATCAGCAATCTGGTGGATGCGGATGTGGCGTCGGAGAGCGCCAAGCTGCAAGCCTTGCAGGTCAAGCAACAGCTGAGCGTTCAGATGCTCAGCATCGCCAACACCCAGTCTCAGGTGCTGCTCAGCCTCTTCAAGTGAGGCCGTTAAGTCGGCGCAGCCGTCAGGTTCGGCGGGAGCCTGACGTCGCGCGGTCGCGATTTTCGCTCGGTATACGCGCCTGAAGGCGAATCAGGGGAAATTCTTGGCTATGCGGCAGGCGGGAGGTTAGTCTTTTCCTGCGGCCTTTACCCGAGCGGATCTGAACCATGATCGAACTGCGCGATCTCCACCAGGACGATATGAGCGTCCTTTACAAGTGGCGTCAGGAGCCCGATGTCGATCGCTGGTTGTTCGAGCGCCCGCCCACAGGTTTTTCCGAACATTCAGAGTGGTTTGCGAGATTCATGGGCGACCCGGACCGCGAGGGCTGGATCATTTTGCAGGACGGCGTCCCTTGTGGATTTCTGAGTCTGATCGGGGTGACCAGCACCCAAAGACGCGCCGCCTGGAAATGGTATATTGGCGAGGCCGATGCGCGAGGACGCGGGGCTGGCCGCGCCGCTCAGGCTCTGGGTCTGGACCGGGCCTTCGCGGCGAAGGGGCTGCAAAAGGTCTGGTCCGAGGTCCATGCGGCAAACGATGCGGCGCTGAAAGCCCAGGCTGCGGCCGGATTTCGGCGTGAGGGTTATCTGCGCAGGCACAGTTTCAAGGATGGCGAGTTTCGCGATGTCGTCCTTCTGGCCATCCTTGCAGAAGAGTGGGCGGCGCGAAGAGAGGGGATTCTCCGCGGTCTTTCAGCATCGGGCCTGATCGCCAGATAGTCTTTCCCGTCAATGTTGTGGATTGATTTTCATATTCCCTCTTAGGGTGTTATTGTCGGGCGAATCCTTTCCCGTGGAGCCGCCTGCAATGACCGTAGGTCTGGATGCGACATACATCCTGTCGGCGCTCGATGCGCGTTATGGGCTGAGCTTGCCCAGTTCATCCTCAGGTGCATCCGCCAGCACCGCTGCGGCGTCCAACCTGCCGAAACCTCCGTGGTCGACGTCCAGTCTTGCGGCGTCAGGCGCAAAGTCACCCGTCTCGGGAGGAATTGGCTCCGCGTCAAACTCATCTGCAGCCGCCACGTCATCGACGGCGGCGGCAACCGCGTCGAGCGTGCAGGCCTTGGTGGATAGCCTGCTCAATACGGGCGATATTGTCGCCCAGTCTACGGCGGCGCCCAGCGCGCATACGACCAACCTGCAGGCGAATGGCGACTACGAAAAGTTGTTCACCCTTTACAATGCGTTGGAAAAATTGAAAAATCTGGCCTCGGCGTCGCATGATGCTTCAGCCTCGCCAGCGCAGGCCGCTCGCATTCAGCAGGCCTTTCAGGTCGGCCTGACGCAAATCGACAAATATTTAGCCAGTCGTCCGTTCAGCGAGTTTCAAGTCGCCGCGGGCGTAGCTTCGACGTCCGACGCCTCCACCGTCGCGCAGCCTGTCGAGACGGACACCTATGCCGGGCGCACGATCACGACGGGCGATTTATCTACAGTGTCATCAAAGCTGACGGGCCCGCTGTCGTTCCAGCTGACCGTGACGCCCCTCTACCAAACACCGACGAGGTTGACCTTTGATCTCGGCGAACTGGGATCTGCGCCACGCACCCTGCCCAATGTCGTCAACTATCTGAACGGCAAACTCGCGGCGGCGGGATTACAGACCCGGTTTGGCCTCACTCAGACGCCAGGGGCTTCGGTTCTGGATGCGGCGGGGCGGACCGTGCCTGGGCCTGATAGCCTGGGGATCAAGATTGTCGGTGCGCCAGACGAGCAATTGTCATTTGCAGACACCGGCGCGCAGCCCGCCGTCTATGTGCCTCAGCAGGTCGGGGCGCCCCCAACCTCTGGCGCCCCCTCGACCTCCACGACCGCGACTACCCACCCGGAATTGCAGTTGGAAGCGCTGAGTGCGGATCCGACCCAGACCTCGGGCGCCAGTTCAGCGATCTTCACCAATACGCTTTCAGCGAATACGGCGGCGGCGAACGCTGTGGCGGCGGGGCCTGATGGTTCCCTCTATCTGATCAGCACGACGACCGGCCCCACGCCCGACGGCCAGTCGATCGCGGGCGCACAGGACGCTGTCCTGACCAAATACGACTCTGCGGGGAACATCGTGTTCACCCGCACCCTGGGCGCCGCAGGTTCTGCGGATGCGCAGTGTCTGTCCCTGTCCCCGGACGGAAAATCGGTCGCAGTGGTCAGCAGCATCACGGGGGAACTGGACGCGCGCCATCCCGGCGCGACCACGGATGGGACCCCCAACGTCCAGACGGCGGTCACGGTCTATGACACCACCCTGGGCAATGAGCAGTGGACAGCCGTGGCAGGCGCGCCGGGCGGAAATGTAACGCCCAAGGCGGTCGCCTTCGGCGGCGACGGGGCGGTCTATGTCACGGGCCAGACCTCAGCGCCTTTGAACGGCGTCAGCGGGCAGGTGTCGGCATCGGACAATTACCTGATCGGGTTTTCGTCGACGGGGGCCCAGACCTTCGCCACGCAGTATGGCGCGACCCTTGGCAATCATGCCGACGGCGTGGCGGTCGTCGGACATCAGGTTGTCGTGGCTGATGTCGAAAATGGTCAGGCGGTGCTGCGCAGTTTCACACCTTCCGCGTCCGGCGTCAGCCAGACAGCCACGCGCAATCTCGGCGACCTCAACGGCGGAGATATTGCGGGGCTGGCGGCGGACGGCGCGGGCCATCTGATTGTTGCGGGTTCCAGCCATAGCGCAACTCTGGACGTGGCCAATGCGACATCGCCGTCCAACGGCCAGCGCGACGTCTTCGTCGCCCGTATCGGGGCCGACCTCACGCCCGGTTCGAATGAGGCCATATCCTATCAGGGCCTGGGTCCCGACGTCGCGACGACGGGCTTGTCGGTCCTGGACGGGGTGGCCTATGTGACGGGCACGGTCGCCGGCGATACGCCTGCCGGCGCCACGGTCGCCAACCGGCAGGGCTTTGTCGCAGGCATTGATCCGGGCAGCGGACAAACGGTCTGGTCAGTCGCCTTGCCCGGCGTCAGCGGAAAGGACGCCCCGACCTCGGTCGCCGTGGCTGCGGGCGCCGCCAGTTCCCTGGATCGGCTGGGCTTGCCGACGGGCGTGGTCAACTGGTCGGTTTCGAACCAGATAGCCGCGTTCACCAGTGTTCGGCCAGGCGATTCATTCACCCTGACGACCGGTGCGGGGCAGAGCACGATTTCGGTCAGTCAGAACGAGACCTTTGCGACCCTGGCGAAGAAGATCAATGTCGCGAGCGCCTTCACCGTGGACGCCACGGTGGGCTATTCGTCCTCCGGGCAGATTTTACAGATCACGCCGACCAGTGGCGCCCAGACGATCACGTTCGGCGCCGGACCCCCGGGATCTGATCTGTTGTCAAAGCTGGGCATAGCGCCGGGGGTGATTTCGAGCCAGGCCGCCAACACGACCCAGACCATCACCCCGACATCCAACATCAAGCGCGCGCCCTATGCGCTGAACCTACCCTCCAACCTTTCCGTGGCGACAAGCGCCGGGGCCGGAGATGCACAGACAGCGCTGACGACGGCCATCAACAAGGTGAAGTCGATCTATTCGGACCTTTCCACCCCGCGCAACCCGAACGCAGTGGCCCATCTGGCGTCAGGCGGCGCTGTGCCGGCCTATATCACCGCTCAGATCGCCAATTATCGGGCGGGTCTGGCGCGGCTGACCAGTCTGGCGACGTCCGCCCCGTCGACCTCTCTGTCGCTATTCGGATAGGCTCGGCGAGTGCTTGCGCTCGCGGCGCGGGGCGGGTAGCGGTGCGTCATGAGAATGTTCTCGGATCGACGGGTCTTGGCGGCGACGGTGCTGGTGGCGCTGGGGCTTTGGGCCGTTCTCGCGATGGTCTTTCTGCACGGACAGCCCCGGCCGGCGCTGGCGGGTTCCACGTCGGGCCTGCAATTGACGTTGGGCGGCGATGTGAAAAGCTCAAAGGCGGGAGCCGAAACCGCTCACTGTTTCGTGGATGGCAAGTCGCAAGGGGATGCGACCCTGGCCGATTGCGCCAGACGAAATGGCGCAACCGGTCCGACCATGGATGTCGGGCTTGATCAGCCCACAGCGGTGTCTGGCGCGCCTGCCGCGACGATGCGTGACGCGGGCGCGAACATGGCGCAGGCGCCATTGACCCAGACGGCGGCGACGGCTGAATGTCTGCGCTATTCCGAGCAGGGCTGGCGCGGCTATGGCTCGGCCTTGCCCTTGGGCGCCTGTGTGCGCGTTCTGTATCAGGGCCAGTGTGCTCGGCCCGGCGAGGCGGTCTATGGCCGTTGGGGTGTTCAGACCCTGCGTCTCATCCCCGGGCGGGTGGAAATATCGGATGACAACAAGCGTTTCAGACCGCTTGTCGAGCAAAACCCGGCCGACTGTTCCATTTCGGCCATGTAGGTGAGAACCATGAAGAAAATCAGCTCAGCGCTTCTGGTCCTCATGCTCGCCACGACCGTTGTGGGCCTTAGCGGGTGTGGCTCGCCCGCGCCGCCGGACGATGTGGGCGTGTGCTGGCACATGGTGATCCAGAAAAACGGCAAGGTCCGCTTCAACCGTCTTGCGGACAAGGTGGCGAACATGGAGACCTGCGCCATGCGGCTGGAGGTGATGCGCCTGCAATTCCTGCGCGTCGGCGGGAGTCGACATGAGATTGAGGGCGCCTATCAGGGCAGCTTCCTGTGGCTTCAACGCGAGGGGGTGTTCGTGTCCCAGACCCTCGACGGCAATCGCTACCCGGCGTTGAAGCGCATGCCAGACGGGTCTCTGGCGGTGCCGAGCGCGGTGGCGGTTCCCTAAAGAGGGGATTGTGGCGATTTGGGCGCTTGACTCCTGTGGGCAAGTCCGGAACATAGAGGGAACATTAATCTTTACCGATGAAGAGGGCGCTCGGGCGAGATAGGGTCTGCGCCGAATCCGACATCCAACATATGAGGCATCCCCTATGGCCGGCAGCGTCAATAAGGTCATTCTGGTGGGCAATCTGGGCAAGGACCCGGAGATCCGCACCCTGAATTCCGGCGACCGGGTGGCGAA
>CAIOJR010000220.1 GCA_903858685.1 uncultured Caulobacterales bacterium
ACGCCTATCTGGGTCCATATGCCCGCGGCGAGACCGTGTCCGCCATCGGCATTTCCGAGCCCGGCGCCGGGGCCGATCCAGCAGGCATGCAGACCAAGGCGGTGCGCGACGGCGACGACTGGGTCATCAATGGCCGCAAGATCTGGATCACTCGCGCGGCGGAAGCCCATTTCACCATCCTGATGGCCCTGACCGATCCGGCCAGAAAGGCGCGCGGCGGCATGTCGGCCTTTCTGGTGGATCGCGACAATCCCGGCTTCAAGGTGCTGCGCCGCATCCCCATGCTGGGCGGGGAGTTCACCTATGAGGTCGCGCTGGAGGATTGCCGCGTCCCAGGCTGGAAGCTGCTCGGCGAGGAAGGCCAGGGCTTTGGCCCCATGCAGATCCGGCTCGGCACGCGCCGCATGGAAATGGCCGCCTGGTGCATCGGCGCGGCCCAGCGCGCTCTGGACATGATGACCGAATACGCCCCCCAGCGCACCACCTTCGGCCATCGTCTGTCTGAGCGGCAATCGATCCAGTGGTGGGTCGCCGATGGCGCAACCAAGGTGCACGCCGCACGCCTGATGGCCTATCACTGCGCCTGGAAGCTGGATCAGGGCATGGATGTGCGCACCGAGATTTCCATGCTCAAGATCTACGCCACCGAAATGGCGCAGGAGGTGATCGACAACGCCATGCAGTGCTTTGGCGCCATGGGCATGACCAAGGAAATGCCGCTGCAACTACTGGCGGGACGCGTGCGCAACATGCGCATCTATGACGGCCCGTCAGAGGTGCACCGCATGGTGGTGGCGCGCAACCTGATGGACACGCGCGGGGGATGATGCGGGGCTGTCGCCCGACCAGGCTCTGAGTTAAAGGGATCAAACCGGCCGACCGGCTTTCGGGGCGCACGCCTGACTTATCGACGGAATGAACATGTTTGCAGCTCTCGTCACCACCCTGATGGCGCTCGCCGCCAGCCCCGCCGCCGCGGGCGCCACGCCGGATGACCTGAAGGTCCCCCGCTACGACCATGTCTTTGTGATCATTGAAGAAAACAAGGAATATGAACAGGTGATGAGCCCAGACTCAGCGCCCAATCTGGCGCGCCTGGCCCAGACCTACGGGACCGCCGCGCAGTTCTATTCCGAAAACCACCCCAGCGAGGCCAATTATGTGGCTCTGTTGGGCGGAGACACGATCGGCATCCATGATGACGACGCCTATTACTGCAAGCCGGGCCCCTCGACGGACCCTTATTGCGCCGGCTCCAAGGGCGCGACCTATACTGACCACACCGCCTATACGCCGCATCTGGGCGATCAGCTGAACGCCGCAGGCGGCAGCTGGAAGGGCTATTATGAAAGCCTGCCGGAGCCGGGCTCGCTCGCCGTGGTCGCCGGCGATCCGAGCGCGACGGACGGCACGAAAACGGCGGCGCTCTACGCCTCGAAACATTCGGGCTTCATCAATTTCGCCAGCGTGCAAAACGACCCCAGGCGCGCCAGCCACATAGTCGATTTCAACCAGCTCAACTCAGACATAGCCGGCAACCGCCTCCCGAACTTCGCCCTGATCGTCCCCAATCAGTGCAACGAAATGCACGGCCTGTTCGGCAAGGACATCCCGCAGGACTGCAGCTTCAGCAATATTCCCGGCCTGATCCGCCGGGGCGACGCCCATGCCGCCGCGATTGTGGAGCAGCTTCAGGGCACAAGGGCCTGGAAGTCGAAAAAGGAAAATGTCGCCATCATCATTACCTTTGACGAGGGAAACGGCTCCACGCGGCTGGGATGCTGCGGCGTCACGCCGGGGGCGGCGTCGAATTTTGGCGGCGGCCACATTCCCACCATCGTGATCACCAATCACGGCCCGCGCGGGCTGAAGGACGACACGCCCTACAGCCACTATTCCATGTTGCGCACCTTTGAGGACGCCTTCGGCCTGCCGCAATATCTGGGCCATGCGGCGGAAACGGAAAATGGGGTCAGACCGATGGCGCCCCTGTTCGCCGTGGTTCCCGGGAAATAACGCCTCGATCTATGTCGGGGGCGCGTGAACCCTCAGGATCAGGGACTGGCTGCACGTCGCCATCAGGACCCCGTCGCGCGAAAAGAGGTGGATGGCGCCGTGGATGATTCCGCTCTCCACCGCCTCGATGCGGATGTCGCACAGCACCCAGTCGGTCGGCGTGATGTGGCCGAACCGAACCGTATTATCGAGGCTGTTTCCGCCCGCATGATAGCCAAGCGCGTGAGATGTGGCCTGGGGCACGAAATCGGCGATCACCGCCAGAAGATCGGCGGTCACGGGCAGCCCCTCGGTTGAACGCACCCAGGTCACCAGCCGACCATCCTCACTACGTCCGCCCACAATCTCGCGGGTCGGATAGCGTCCCGCCGCCAGACGTGTTTCAAAGCGTGTATGGATGCTCTCGCCGCCGCCGCGCCAGTGACGGACCGGTTCACAGTCTTCAGGCGGCGCCACGTCGGGCGCCTTGCGCCACTGGTCGCTCACGCCCTCGCGCCGACCCAGCGCGGCGTTGACCGTCAGGATTTCCTGATCGCCAATATGGGCCGCAACACGCACCTGACTGATCGAGTTGCCGACCGTCACCTCACGCACGTCCAGATCGACAATGGCGCCCACCCGCGCATAGGACAGATACTGCGCTGTCGCCCAGATCACCGGACGCTTGCAGGTCTGCTCCATGGCCCGGACCGCCGCAGACATGCCTGCGCCGCCGAACAGAAACGCCTTGCCCACCGGCCCGACCGTCACCTCCGGCGTCACGGGCAGATACCAGCGATGTGAATTGTGGGTCGCCCGCAGGTCCAGAAAGCTCTGGGTCATGTACGCACCGGTGACAGAGGGACAGGAAGCTTGAATCTTCTGGTAGCTCGGCCAACCCTCAAAAAACAAGCTTGCCGGAGCGTCACCTCGGCGCATTCGGCCCCATGGCGCCCTTGCTGGCGAGGCGCGCACAGGCGAAGATGGGAAAAAAGCAGAAACGAGGCAGGAAACCGATGAGTGACCAGACGACGCTGAGCGCAGGCGCGAAAACTCTGGGCGCAAGCGCAGGAACGCTGGCCCGACGCGCGGCCCTGGCTCAACTCACCGCGCCTGGACAACCCTATGAGCTGGCGCAGATCAAGGCGCTGGGCCGCCCTTGCCGCGCCTTTGTCAACGCGCCGTCGACCTTGCGCGACCTCTATCAGTCCACCCGCAGCGATGCGCCCTTTCTGGTCTTCGAGGACGAACAGCTCAGCTATGAACAGGTCTGGCGCCGCGCCTGCCGTCTGGCTCAGATCATGGTCGAGACCTATGGGGTGACGAAAGGCGACCGCGTGGCCGTGTCCATGCGCAACTACCCCGAATGGATCATCGCCTTTGACGCCATCACGGCCATCGGCGCTGTGGCCGTGGCGATGAACGCCCTGTGGCAGCCGGACGAACTCGCCTTCGCCCTCAATGACAGCACGCCCAGGCTCGCCCTGTTCGATCAGGAACGGCTGGAGCGGTTCAAGGCCTGCGAGGATGCGCCTCGCGACATGGGCGTCATCGCCGTCCGCACGACCGCGCCCTTGCCGCCTGGATGCGCGGCCTATGAACAGATCATGGCCGGCGCCGACACCGACCAGATGCCGCAGGTCGAATTTGGCCCCGACGACGACGCCACCATGCTCTACACCTCTGGCTCCACCGGCCATCCCAAGGGCGCAGTCTCCACGCACCGCAATGTGATTAGCGCGCTTTTATCCTGGGAGCTGGACTGGGCCACCATGGCGCAGCTCGCGACTTCGCCGGTCGAGCCGGCGCAGAACCCGGTGGCGCTGCTGGCCGTGCCGCTGTTCCACGTCTCGGGCCTGCATGTCAGTCACCTGTCCAGCTATCGGGCCCAGCGCAAGCTGGTCATGATGTACAAGTGGGACGCTGAAAAAGCCGCCGAGCTGATCGAGCGTGAACGCGTCACCTCCATGAGCGCGCCCGCCGCCATGACCGGCGATCTGGTGGAGGTGGCCCGGCGCACGGAACGCGACCTGACCTCTCTGGTGGCGCTGGGCGGCGGCGGCGCCTCTCGCGCGCCGGAACAGGTCCGCGCCATTGATCGCGAACTGCCCAATGCGACGCCCAATATCGGCTGGGGCATGACCGAGACCAACGCCATCGGAACCGGCCATTCCGGCGCCGACTATCTGGCCCACCCGACCAGCGCGGGCCGCGTCTCTCCCGTGCTGGACATCCGGGTCGTGGACGAGGCGGGCCATGAGCTTGGCCCCGATCAGCGGGGCGAGTTGCAGGTGCGCGGAACCTCGATCATGCGCGGCTACTGGAACCGGCCGGACGCCAACGCCTCGACCTTCGATGGGGATTGGATGCGCACCGGCGATGTGGCCACCATCGATGAAGACGGCTTCATGTACATTGTCGACCGCATCAAGGATCTGGTGATCCGTGGCGGTGAGAATATCGGCTGCGGCGCGGTTGAAGCCGCTCTGCTGGAACATCCGGCCGTGATCGAGGCCTGCGTCTATGGCGTGCCGGATCCGCGTCTGGGCGAGGAGGTGGGCGCCACCCTGCAACTGCGCGTCCCGGTCAACGAGGCGGAGTTGCGCGCCTTTCTGGCGCCGCATCTGGCGCGGTTCGAGATTCCCCGATACTTCCACTTCCAGACCGAGCCCCTGCCCCGCATTGCTTCAGGCAAGATCTTCAAACGCCAGCTACGCGACGAAGCCGCCCAACGACTGGGCGCGACCGCAGGCTGATCCGACGCCAAAGTCCCAAGAACGACACATGACCGAGAAACAGAGGAAACCATCATGAACAAGCCATCGCCCAAGACGGGTTCGTCCTTCGGCTTCAATCCGCAGGATGATCTGAACGATCTGCGCATGTCCGACGCGGCCATGCCGCTGCTGGAGCATGTGCGACGCTTCATCAAGGAAACGGTCAACCCCATGTCGGAGGAGTTCCATCGTCTGGGCGAAGGCCGCGCGGATCGCTGGTCCTATGCGCCGGGCCAGCTGGAAGTGCTGGAAGCCGCCAAGGACAAGGCCAAGGCCGAGGGCCTGTGGAACTTCTTCCTGCCTGACGCCGAAACCGGGGTGGGGCTGAAGAACCTCGACTACGCCTATATCGCCGTGGAACTGGGCAAGAACCCGCTGGCGTCGGAGACGATGAACTGCTCCGCCCCGGATACGGGCAATATGGAAGTGCTCGAGCGCGTCGGTACGCCGGCGCAGAAGGAACGCTGGCTGAAGCCCTTGCTGAACGGCGAAATCCGCTCCGCCTTCGCCATGACCGAGCCGGACCGCGCCTCCTCGGACGCCAAGAATGTCGGCATGCGCGCCGTTCTGGAAGGCGACGAATGGGTCATGAACGGGGAGAAGTTCTATATCTCCGGCGCTGGCGATCCGCGTTGCAAGATCATGATCACCATGGTCAAGACCAGCCCGGACGCACCCGCCCACAAGCAGCAGTCCCAGATTCTGGTGCCGATGGACCAGCCCGGCGTGACGGTGCTGGGCCCCATGCATGTCTTTGGCGAAGACGACGCCCCGCACGGCCATATGCATATCCGTTTTGAGAATGTGCGGGTGCCGAAGGAGAACATGTTGCTGGGCGAGGGCCGCGGCTTTGAAATCTCGCAACTGCGCCTGGGACCGGGCCGCATCCACCACTGCATGCGCTCCATCGGTCAGGCCGAACGCGCGCTGGACCTGATGGTGCAGCGCGGCCTGTCGCGCGACGCCTTCGGCAAGAAGATCGCCTGGCTGGGCGGGAATGTGGAGATCATTTCCCGCGCCCGGATCGAGATTGAATCCATGCGCCTGATGGTGCTCAAGGCGGCCAAGGCGATGGACGTTCTGGGCAACAAGGAAGCCCGCATCTGGGTCCATATGGTCAAGGCCATGGTGCCGGAGCGCGTCTGCCAAATCATCGATCAGGCGATCCAGATGCACGGCGCCACCGGCGTCTCGCAATGGACCCCGCTGGCGCGCATGTATGCCGGACAGCGCACCCTGCGCATCGCCGACGGCCCGGACGAGGTGCACCACCTGGTCATCGGCCGCAACGAAATGCGCCAGTACGAGGGCGGCGGCGAGGATACGACGTCCGGCGTGGTGTGGCGCAACTAGGATCGTCACAGAACGACAGAGCGAAGGGGGATGGGCCCGCAGCCCGTCCCCTTTTCTTTTTTCCGCTGCCTTCCCCATGCGTCATGCATTGTCCCGGTCGCAGCCTTCGATAGACTGGGCCCACTAGCAATACAGACGCGGGCCGGTTCCCTTTGGGGTTGGCGACAGACTGCGCGAACCGAACGGCAGGAACTGGCAGGAACATGACCGATCAACCGACGCCGCTGGGCTTAAGCTCCATAGAGGCGGTGACCGATAATCTGGCTTCGGTGGGCTATATCTCCACGCGCGACATCTCCACCGCCGTCTTCCTCGCCCACCATCTGCGCAAGCCTGTGCTGATCGAAGGTCCGGCGGGCGTGGGCAAGACGGATCTGGCGCGCTCGCTGGCCCTGTCGCTCGAATATCCCCTGATCCGGATGCAGTGCTATGAGGGGCTCGACGAGAGCAAGGCGCTGTATGAGTGGAAGTATGGCAAACAGCTCCTCTACACCCAGATCCTGAAGGAAAAGATCCACGAACTGATCGCCGACGCCGACGGACTGGACGCGTCCGTCAGCAAGCTGGCCGGGTTCAAGGACCTGTTCTTCTCCCGCGATTTTCTGGAGCCGCGCCCCCTTTTGAAGGCGATGGAGCAGACCGGCGGCTCAGTGCTGCTGATCGACGAGATTGACAAGTCCGATGAGGAATTCGAAGCCTTGCTGCTCGAAGTCCTGTCCGACTATCAGATCACGGTGCCAGAGATCGGCACGATTGGCGCCCTGGTCCCGCCTCTGGTGATCCTGACCTCCAACAATACGCGCGAGTTGGGCGACGCCCTGAAGCGGCGCTGCCTGCACCTGCATATCGACTTCCCCGACGCCGAACTGGAAGCCCGGATTGTGCGGGCGCGCGTGCCCGACATTTCCCAAAGACTGCTGGCCCAGCTTGTCAGCTTCATCCAGCGGGTCCGCGGCGAGAATATCCGCAAGGCGCCGTCCATCAGCGAAACCATTGACTGGGCGCGGACCCTGATCCTGCTGCACGCAGAGGCGCTGGATCCGGACATGGTCAGGGGCACGCTGAACGTCATTCTCAAGCGCCAGAGCGATATAGACGAGATCGCGCCCAAGACCGCCAGTCTGGTCGCAGCCTCGGTGCGCGACACGGCTGATGTGGGCTGATGGAAGCCGCGCTGACCAACTATATCCGGGCCTTGCGCGCGGCGGGGACGGGCGTCTCCACCACCGAGGCCATAGATGCGGCCCGGACTCTGGACATTGTCGGCTATGACCAGCGCGACGTGATGAAGACGGCGCTGGGCGCCGTGCTGGCCAAGTCGGTCGAGGAAAAGGACATCCACGACCGGCTGTTTGATCTCTATTTCAGCCCGTCCAACACCAAGATCGACCCGGACAAGGCCGCAACGGATCAGGAGGATGAAGCCGCCGATCAGACCGGTCCAGAGCCGCGCGACGAGGCTGACCGCTTCATGGACATGGCCCAGGCCGCCGATTCCGACCGCGTGGCCATGGCCCTGCAACAGGCCGGATCGGCGGTGGGGGCGGACAATATCCGCTTCGCCTCCCAGACCTCGTTCCTGACCCGCCGGATCCTGGAACAGATCGGCGTCAAGGCGCTCGAGGCGCGCCTGATCGACCGGCTTGGCCAGCACACGCCCCAGGCAAACGCAGAGGCCGAAGCGATGATGGCCGCGCGCGCCGCCCTGCAACAAAAGGCGCGGGCCTTTGTGGAGGGTCGGTTTGAGATGTTCGGCCGCGCGGCCCAGGAAACCTTCATGAACGAGGTGGTGACGGAGCGCGCGATCAACGCCCTGTCGCGCACCGATATGGCGCGCATGAAACATGTGGTGGCGCGCATGGCCAAGCGCCTGGCGGTTAAACACGCCCGGCGACGGCGCGTGAAAAATCGCGGCCAGCTGGACATTCGCCGCACGCTTCGCGCCAATGCCGGTCACGACTTCATCCCGTTCGACGTGGTCTGGAAGTTCAAGCGCAAGGACAAGCCCAAGATCGTGGCGGTGTGCGATGTCTCGGGCTCGGTGGCGCAATATGTGCGCTTCCTGCTGCTGTTCCTCTACATGCTGCGGGAAAAGGTGACCGATCTGGAGACCTTCGCCTTTTCCGGCAATCTGACGGATGTGGGCCAGACGCTGCTGACGCACGAGTTCGACAGCGCCATGAACCAGATCATCTTCAAGGTGGGCGCATCCAGCACCGATTATGGCCAGTCACTCGACGATCTGTGGAGCCGCCATGCCGCGCTGATCGACCACCGAACGACGGTCCTGATCCTGGGCGACGGACGCTCAAACAATGCAGACCCAAGGCTCGACCTGATGAGGGAGCTGGCCGACAAGGCCAAGCGCGTTGTCTGGCTTTGCCCGGAACCCGAAGCCAGCTGGGGCTCGGGCGATAGTTGCATGTTGCAATACCGCCCCTTCTGCACGCACGTCTCGCACATCGCCACCGCCGCCGATATCGAGCGCGCGATTGACGATATGCTGATGGCCTATGACTGAACCGACAAAGACACGAAAAAGGGAGACCGGGATGGACGTCAAGGACAAGGTGGTCGTGGTGACCGGCGGCGCAGACGGCATTGGCGCAGCCCTGTGCCGCCGCTTCGCCAAGGCGGGCGCCCGCCATGTCGCCGTTGTGGATCGCAACGCCGACGGCGCGACCGCCGTGGCCGCCGAGATCGGCGGAACGGCCTATGTGGTGGACGTGTCGGACGCCGAAGCGGTCGCCAATCTGGTCGCCGCGGTCGAGGCCGATCAGGGCCGGATCGATCTGTTTTTCTCCAACGCAGGCATAGGCGACGGCGACCCGGACCCGCAGAGCGCGACCTCGTCGCCCGACTGGGTGTGGCAGCGCGCCTGGGGCGTCAATGTCATGGCCCATGTCTACGCTGCCCGCGCTGTCCTTCCCGGAATGGTGGCGCGCGGGGAAGGCTATCTGGTCAACACCGTCTCGGCGGCGGGTCTTCTGTCCCAGATCGGCGGCGCAGTCTATTCCACCACCAAGCACGCCGCCGTGGGCTTTGCCGAGAGCCTGGCCATCACCCATGGCGATCACGGGATCAAGGTCTCCATCCTGTGTCCTCAGGGCGTCGACACCGCCATGCTGCGTCAGGGCAGTCCCGGCGCGCCGCAAAATCTCGACGGCGTCATGACCACGGATGAAGTGGCCGAATGCGTCATTGCAGGTCTTGCCGAAGAAAAGTTCCTGATCCTGCCCCACCCGGTCGTCCTGACCTATATGCAGCGCAAGACGGCCGACTATGACCGCTGGATCACGGGCATGCGCCGCCTGCGCAACAAGGTGTCAGGGCAGAAAAGCCTCTAGCCTGATTGACGAGGCGTCACTTTCGACTCGACGGACGGGGCGGGCTGACGGATGCTCAACCATCAAGGGCGGCGCGCCGATGCGAGCCCCCCTCGCCGCCCCGTCAGTCAAGGCGACCCCGTTCAGATCTTGGACCCGGGTCGAACCCATCGGAGACGCAAGATGACGACGATTTTGACCGAAGAAGGCTCCGACGATCTGCTGCACCGCGGCTATTCGCGCCGCCAGCTGGCCTATATCGCCACCGCCTTCGGCGTCGGCGCCATCGCCGCAACCGGCGGACAGCCAGCCTGGGCGTCGGCGGGCATTCCCGATGCCGCGCCCAGCGCCAAGGTGCGCATCGGGGCGAATGAGTGCTGGACAGGCCCGCTGCCCCCCGGTCAGGCCGCAGCTGCGGCGATCATCTCGCAGAGCAACCGCTATGCCCCACAGGATCAGCACGGCGACTTCATCCGGGCGGTGGTGTCGGTCGAAGGCGTCCCCTTCGATCATGTCGCGACCTGGCCCGGCTCCAGCGACCCCCTGTCGCGCGCCGTCGTCACCTATTGCTCTCCGACCCGCGG
The DNA here is from genome assembly GCA_903858685.1 of uncultured Caulobacterales bacterium. Taxonomy (GTDB): domain Bacteria; phylum Pseudomonadota; class Alphaproteobacteria; order Caulobacterales; family Caulobacteraceae; genus CAIMFV01. The sequence goes on from CAIOJR010000220.1 coordinate 10,036, forward strand.
ACTGGTCACGGCCGATCCGACCTTCGAACTGGCGGGGCGCACGGCGGAGTGGCTGGGCGCGCCGGTCAAGCGCGTGCCGCTCAAGGCCGACTTCAGCCATGACGTAAAGGCCATGTTGGCGGCCGATCCGAATGCGGGGCTTTATTACATCGTCACACCCAACAATCCGACCGGCACAATCACGCCTCTGGCCGACATTGAATGGCTGATCGCCAACAAGCCCGCAGGATCCATCGTTCTGATTGACGAGGCCTATACCCATTTCGCCGGCGTCCCCACCGCGTCCTATCTGGCGACGGCGGGCAAGGACGTGATCGTCATGCGCACCTTCTCCAAGATCTTCGGCATGGCCGGGATGCGCATGGGCTACATCATGACCCGCCCGGACATCATCGGAAAGATGATGCGCTATGACGGCGGCATGCAGTCCTTCGCCCTGCCCCTGCCGTCTCTGGCCTGCGCCACGGCCAGCCTGACGGCGACCGATCTGATCGCGGCGCGCCGCAAGGAGATGCAGGAGGCGCGGGGCCTGGCGCTTGAGCACCTGAAAAAGCGGGGCTTCAGTGTCGTGCCGACCAACGCCAACATGTTCATGGTCGACTGGAAGACCCGGCACGCGCTGGAAATGCAGACCGCCTTCCGGGCGCAGAGCATCGAGATCGGCCGCTCCTGGCCGATCTGGCCGACAGTCTCACGCATCACAGTCGGCTCGATGGACGAGATGAAGGCCTTCAATGAGGCGCTGGACAAGATCTGGGCCTGAACTCAGCGCCCGGATAGGACGACACGCCCCAGCTGCGGCGCCGGGGCGGTTGCGTACGCGTTACAGCCCCGCCTCGTAGGGTTGCGCCTCCGCGATCAGGGGCTCGCCCGCCAGAAAGCGGCGCAAGTTTTCCAGAAATTGCGTGTCACTCCGCGCCAGGACGCCGGTCCCGGCGTTTGAGGCGTGCGCCGTCACCCGCACCTTCGGATGGCCCCAGAACCAGCTGCCAGCCGGAAGGGGTTCGGTGTGGAAGACATCCAGCACGGCATGGGCCGGCTGGTCACGCTCAAGACCGGCCTTCAGGGCGGCTTCATCCACCAGATCGCCCCGTCCAATATTGATCAAGATGGCGCCGGGCTTCATGGAGGCGAAGAAGCGGGCGTCGGCCATGCCTCGGGTCTCATCATTCAAGGGGCAGGCAAGAACCACCACATCCGCCTGAGGCAGAACCTGCGGCAAATCAGCCTGTGCGCGCACTTCGTCGAACAGCGCGTCCTGCGTCTGGGCGCGCCTCACCACGGTCAGATGTGCGCCGAAGGGGCGTAGACGGCGCGCGATCTCGACACCAATCGACCCAAAGCCCACCAGCGCCCAGCGGGTGGCGGCGATTTCGCGAAAGGCGATGCGCTTCCATACGCTCTCGGCCTGGGCCCTGGCCTGTTCGACCACAGGATGGAGCAGGCTGAATGCGTGGGACAGAACATATTCGGCGATCGGCGGCGCCTGGGCCTGACTTTTCGACAGCCGCAGGCCCTTCTGCATCAGGGCCTTGAACATCGGATGGTCGATCCCGGCGCTGAAGACCTGCACCCACTGGCCGCGTGTTCCCTGCGCGACCTTGCCGATAAAGGCCGCCAATCCGCCCTGCGGGCTGCGCCCCGGATAGAGGTCCAGGCTGATCCAGTAGATCTGCGGGTCAACCGCCTCGGCCGCCAATGGCGCGCCATTGCGGACGAAGCCGCCATCTGCGCCCATGGCCACCACCTCGATCGCATCGCCAAAGGGGGCGAGGCGGGATTGCACACGCTCATAGGCGGCTTGGGACATCAGGATCTGCATCATTGAACCTCGTTCAGCGACCAACCGGGGCCGCAAGCCATGATGCACAGTCCAGACGACGCCGAACAGACGCAGACGCATCTATTCGGCATGTGCGATGCAACTGAGCGCTTCGTCCTCCCCTGCGGACAGGCTAGGGTGCGGCGTTAAGGGGGGCCTGATCTGGGAGGCCAATCGATGAGTTTGCAGCCAGACGACGAGACGAGCCCGAAGGCGGGCGGCCTGGCGTCGCGCCTGATGCAGCGGGTCAAGGACTCTCCGCTCGCCCATATCGGGCCTGGACTGATCACGGGCGTCGCGGATGACGATCCCAGCGGCATTGCCACCTATTCGCAAGCCGGGGCCCAGTTCGGGCTGAACATGCTCTGGACCATGCCGCTGGCCTATCCGCTCATGTCGGCGGTTCAGTCCATGTGCGCCCGGATAGGACGCGTCACCGGCAAGGGACTGGCGGCCAATATCAAGCACGCCTTTCCACCCTTCGTCCTGCGCTTTGTCGTGGGACTTCTGCTGATCGCCAACACCTTGAACATTGCCGCCGATGTGGCCGCGATGGGCGAGGTGAGCGAACTGGTCACCGGCCTTGACCGCCATCTGATGACCGCCCTGTTCGTCATAGGCTGTCTCGCCTTGCAGGTGCTGGTTCCCTATCACCGCTATGTGGTGCTGCTGAAATGGCTGACCCTGTCGCTCCTAGCCTATGCGGCGGTGCTGTTCATCGTCCATGTGCCCTGGGGCCGGGTCGCCGTGGCCACCTTTGTCCCGCAGTTCAAATTTGACGGCGCCTCGGCCGCCATGGTGGTGGCCGTCTTTGGCACGACGATCAGCCCCTATCTGTTCTTCTGGCAACCCTCGGAAGAGGTGGAGGACATGAACCGCGATCCCGACGGCGCCCCCCTGATCAAGGCCCCGCATCGCGCCCGGGCGGAACTGACCCGCATCAAATGGGACACCTGGAGCGGGATGCTCTATTCGGACCTGTCGGCGTGGTTCATCATTCTGGCGACTGCCGTGACGCTCCATGTCGCGGGGGTCACGAATATTGACACCGCAGCCAAGGCCGCCAGCGCCTTGCGCCCTTTGGCCGGCGATTTCGCCTTTCTGCTGTTTGCGCTCGGCATCATTGGCGTGGGGCTGATCGGCGTACCCGTGCTGGCGGGCTCTGCCGCCTATGCCGTAGCCGAGGCCATGGACTGGCCGTTTGGCCTGGAACAGGGCTGGCGCCAGACACCCGGTTTTTACGCAGTGATCGCCGTCAGCATGGTGGCCGGGCTGGGCCTGCAATATTCCCCCATCAATCCGATGAAGGCCCTGGTGTGGAGCGCGGTGATCAATGGCGTCGTCGCGGTGCCCCTGATCGTCGTCATCATCCTGCTGGTGTCAAAGAAGAGCGTGATGGGACCCTATACGGCCTCGCGCTCGCTCATCGTCATGGGCTGGATTGCGGCCTTCGTCATGGCGCTGGCCGCCGTGCTCATGTTCATGCCCAGCTAGAGGCTGGACGCCGCGCCTTGCGCGCGACAGACTGGCCGGACCACAGAACACCGCGATCAGCGGGACCGCCGGAGCGAGGATCAACGCCGTCATGTCAAACACCATCAGCACCGACGACGAGGTCGTCTATGCCTGCGACCATCACATCGCGACCATCACCCTGAACCGCCCCCAGCGGATGAACACGATCAGTCGCACCATGCTGGAGCAACTGACGCAAAGCCTGCTGAAAGCCGACCGCGACCCGGACGTGCGGGTCGTGATCCTGACAGGAACGGGCCGGGCCTTCTGCGCAGGGCTGGACCTGACGGAAGTCACGAAACCTTCCGAAGGCGGAATATCGAATGGAACCAGCAACGCCACCAATCTGGATCTGAAGCAAACGCCGCCGACCGTGCTGTTCAACATGGAAAAGCCGACCATCTGCGCCCTCAACGGATCTGCGGCGGGTTATGGGCTGGACACGGCTCTGGGCTGCGATATTCGCATCATGGCCAAGGGCGCCAAACTGGCCGCCGCCTTCACCAAGCGCGGCATCGTGCCGGAATCGGGCGGCACATGGTTCCTGCCGCGCCTGATCGGCTGGTCCAAAGCCGCTGAGCTGATCTTTACCGGCCGCACCCTCAGCGCTGATGAGGCCCTGAGCATGGGCCTAGTCTCAACGGTGGTGGAAGACGCCGAGATCGGCGCCCGCGCCCGCGCCCTGGCGGAGGAAATCGCCGGCAATGCGCCTCTGGCGGTTCAGGCCTCCAAGCGCATGATGCGCATGGGATTGTCGGAGACCTTCAACGACCATGTCCATCACGTCTTCCTGCAACTGCTTCCCCTGTTGAAGACCGAGGATGCGCGCGAAGGCATGCTGGCCTTCATGGAAAAGCGACCGGCTGATTTCAAAGGCCGGTGACGATCCGTCGCTTCAACGATCGGGTCGGCGAATGTCGAAGGCGATGACCATCCGCTCGCCCGCCTCAAATGGCACGGTGCCGTGCCACAGGGTCGAGGGGAAGATCGCCAGCCGACCGGGCCTGGGCGCGAACGACTTCAGCGCGCCCAGCCCACAGTTCAGCTCGACCGGTGGCGCGCCCAGGGCCAGATGACCTGCGGGAGCAGGTCCCATCTCGGCGGGTTCCGGCGTGGTGACGTAAAATGCAGTGCTCAGCCAGCCCCTGGGATGGGTATGAGGCACATTGTAGCCCTGCCCCTCCAGACGGACGGACCAACTGCCTTCGATCAGCAGATGATTGCGCGGCGCCGACAGCAGCGGGTGGCGCGGATCGACGGGCGGTAGATCGGCTATGAAATCACGGATCACCGACAGAAGCGCTTCACGGGTGCGGTTCAGGATGGGCTCGTGGCGCAACAGGACGGAGCGATCCGTCTGGGTTCCTCCGCGTACGGATTGCTCCGGATAGGGGGCGCGCGCCGTGTGCAAACCGCGCAATGTGGCCGCCAGTTCGTCCAGCTCATCCTTCGACAGATCCGCCTCAGCCAGCTTCGGAATATCATCGCACCGGTCCAGCCAGACCGCCCGGTCGTCGCCCTGCATGCGCCAGACAATGGATGCATAGGGCCAGTACAGCGGCGCTACGGGGCCTGTCAGACGCGGCGTGATCTCCGCCTCCGCCGCCTCTGGCCTGCCCTTCCGGATCAGGTGGCGAATCCGGCAAAGGCTGACCACATCGCCAGCGATCTGACGGGTTTCGGTCAGCAGCTTCTCGCTCATCGCATCGTCGTCAGACTCGCTGGCGACAAACAGGCGCGACACCTTCAGCCCAGGCGTATCGCCGAGATGGCGCTCGGCGCGGTCCAGAATGGCAAGCGCGGTGGGCCAGTCGCGGGTCTGGGCGACAAGTTGGAACCAGGTGATCCAGAGCGCGGCGTTTTGCGGTTCGCGCTGGCAAGCCCGTTCCAGACCGTCAGTATAGAGGTCGCGTCGGCCTTCGAGCCACAGAAAGCTCGCCAGACTCTTGTGGCCGTCGATCCAGCCCGGATGAGCGCTCAGCAATGACTGAAGCCGCGCTATGGCTTCCGGGGCCCGCCCCTCCGCCACAAGGGCGGCGGCCTGGCTGCGACACAGGTCCAGACGGCCCGGGGAGAGCTGCATCGCCCGTCCGAACAGGGCCGCGGCCGCGCGGCCAAGCTCGAACTCACACTGAGCCAGATCGGACAGGACGGATGGATCTTCAGGCGACAGCTCACAGGCCTTGTCGAAGGCCCTCTGCGCGCGCTCCATCTTCTGCTCCACCCGGGAGGCGTGACCGATCAGGGTGAAGATCCGCGCATCCCCGGGGCGCCGCGCCGCCAGTTGCTCCAGCAGCGGCAAGGCCTGGTCCGATAGCCCCCCGCGCATGGCGTCCCGACAAACGGCCAGCCACGCTTCAATCTGCGCCGGGGTGGGCTGCGGCGCCTGCCGCAAGGCCTCCGTCGCGGCCTGCAATGCCGCAAGGGCGGCGGGTGCGTCTTGCGCCATCTGGATATTCCCTCGGCGCGGGCGTCAGGTCGCGCGACAGAACTGGTCGATATATTGCTGATGGGTCGGCAACCGCGCCGCCTCCGCAGCCATGGCGGCGCTGAGCTTGTTCAGCCAGACCCCGCCATCGACCTGGCGATGCGCCAGCAATGGATCACGCGCCTGAGGCAGGTTCAATTGGCCCACATGCACGGCCAGCCACGACGTCGGGCCGAAGATGTCCATGTCGCGGGCGATCAGGCGACCATAGCGTCGGAAGTGATCAATCTTGAACTGCAGGCTGTCCGGGACCGTCATATGGGCCACATCCCGCCAAAGCGCGGAGTCTGTGCGCTGCGTGAGGTGATAGTGCAGGATGATGAAGTCGCGAATGGCTTCTGTCTCATTGGCCGCCACACGATTGAACTCGGCTGTGACCATGGGGTCGAAATCTCCATCCGGGAAGAAGGCGATGATCTTGGATATATTGGCCTGAATCAGATGGATGCTGGTCGATTCCAGCGGCTCCAGAAAACCGCTGGACAGGCCGACGGCGATGACGTTCTTGTTCCAGCACGCCTTGCGCCGCCCGGCCTTAAAGCGCAGGGGCCGTGGGTCCGCCAGCGCCTTGCCGTCGAGATTGGCGAGCAGGGTCCTGGCCGCCGCGTCATCGCTGATATGGCTGGAGGCGTAGACATAGCCGTTGCCGGTGCGGTGTTGCAGCGGGATGCGCCACTGCCAGCCCGCCTCGCGCGCGGTTGAGCGTGTGTAAGGGGTGGGGTTTGGCGTCCCTTCGCACGGTACGGCCAGCGCCCGGTCGCAGGGCAGCCAGTGGCTCCAGTCCTCAAAGCCTGTCTTGAGCGTCTCCTCGATCAGGAGCCCCCTGAAACCCGTGCAGTCGATGAAGAGGTCCGCTGCGAAATCGCGGCCGTCCTCCATGCTGACCGACTGAACGAAGCCCGTCTGCGCATTCTGCTGGACGCTGGCGACCTTGCCCTCATGACGCACAACGCCGCGCGCCTCGGCATATTCCCTCAGGAATGCGGCATAGAGCCCGGCGTCAAAATGATAGGCGTAGTCATATGTGCTGAGCACATTGCGCTGATCGGGCGAAGGCGGCGCGAACCGGCCCGTCCTGGCCACGGCCCAGGCCATGGAATAATCGTCCAGACTGTCCACGCGCCCGGCAGCCTGTTCCACCATCCAGTACTGGTGCAGGCTCACCACGTCAAAGGGCCGCCCGAAACTGCCAAACGGGTGGAAATAGGTCTGGCCCTTCCTGGCCCAGTCCACAAACTGAATGCCCAGCTTGAAGGAGCCCTTGGTCCGGCGGACGAATTCATTCTCGTCCAGCCCCAGCATCTGGTTGAAAAGCCGGATCGTGGGGATGGTCGCCTCGCCCACGCCGACCGTGCCTATCTGTTCGGATTCCACAAGCGTGATCTGGCAGTCATGCTGGACCGCATAGGCCAGAGCCGCGGCCGTCATCCAGCCGGCCGACCCGCCGCCCAGTATCAGAATGGATTTGATCGGACGCGCACTGTTTGCGGGACCGGAACCAGACATGGAATCACCCTGACCAGAAAGACGTGGAAAGCCGACAAACAAAAGGGCAGGTGCATCTCTGCACCTGCCCTCTGTTGGGTTCAAGCACTTGCCGGAGCAAGGTCTTGAGCGGGATCGGCCATTAGAAGGAGAACTTCAGGCTGGCCTTGATCGCGCGACCCTGAGCCACACCGGCGTTCACCAGGGTGGTGCTGCCGCCGACAAAGCCGGCTGCGCCCTGCGTGGCATAGGCGTCGAACAGGTTGTAGGCCTCGATGCCGACCTGGACATTCTTGATCACGTCGTATTTGGCGAAGGCGCCGAACAGGACAGAGCCCTGATAGGTGTTGCCGTCGCCGCCCAGCGTGCTGGTCTGACCGTCAAAGGTCAGGCCGACCACGGCCTTGGGCGTCACGTCATAGCTGACCAGACCCGAATAGGTCAGGTCAGGAATGTTCGGCGAGCGCACCCAGGGCTGCCCCTGGGAAGACTGCACCGTGGAGTCGTCATAGGTGGCGCTGAGCAGGACGTTCAGGCCGTTGCGGTGATAGGTGGTGAACAGTTCCACGCCATCGTCGTTATACTTGCCGGACACGACGCAGGTCGTGGCCACATGGCCCACCAGCGGGGTGCAGACGGCGGCGTTAATTTCCTGAGACGAGATGGTGTACTCAGAATGGAAGCCCGTCAGTTCAACCGTATAGTGACCGTCAAACAGGGAACCGCGGCTCTTCAGACCCAGTTCATACTGCGTGACCGGGAACTTCGAGTTCGGCTGACCGGCTGAGCTCAGCGTGCCGTCGGGCGCGAAGTAGGAGGGCGTCGAACGCGTCAGACGGTCCGCATTGAAGCGGGTGCCGTGCGAGGCGCGACCGAAGACCGACAGGCTGTCCGTCACCTTGTAGAGGGCGCCGACTGACCAGTTGGTGGCGCTTTCAGAGAAGTGCGCATTTTCAATCGGGTTGTCATAGCCCCACACCGGCAGCACGGTCGTGACCTGCTTGCCTGTGCGCGGGTCCGTCTGGACGACCGAGGTCGTGCCCGTCGGATTGCCCGAACTGCCTTGCGCCGTACCGGAAACCGAGAAGGTTTCCTGACGAATGCTGCCATCCAGGTTCAGCTTGCCGATGTCGACGCTCAGGTCGGCATAGGGCGCGCTGTCGGTGAAGGTCATGTCGAACTGCTGGTTCCAGCCCTGGTTGAAGCCGGTCTGACCCGCCACTGAGAGCAGGTTGCCCGTACCGTTCAGGCCGCTGACCAGATCAAGTTCGGCCGGATTGTCGCCGGTCGCTTCGTTGATCGAGGAGTTGGAGTGCCAGTCTTCGGCAATATGTTGGGAATAGTAGAAGAAGCCCGTCTTCAGGTCGACGGGGTTGCCGCCGAACTCGGTCTTGTAGTGCGCCGACAGGTCGTTGGCGATGTGATCCATGTGGTTCATGTTGGTGTGAACCGCCGCGCTGGAGCTGACATAGGCGCCGGTGAACACCTTGCCCGCATTCGGGCCGTCCGCATAGATCAGCGACTGGCCGGCGCCGACGGCGCCCGACGTGGCGCCTGCGCCATAGAACTGCACGGCGAAGGTGCCGCTCATGCGGGCGATACGGGCGTTGTCGTCGATGGTCAGACCGTTGCCGTAGTCATAATGGCTCTGGATCTGAAGCATGTTCTGCTTGGTGCTGATGCCGTTCAGACCCTGGCTTTGCAGCGTGCCGCTGGCGTTCAGGAACGGAACATTCTGATTCAGAACCGAGTAGCCGGGCGCCTGGTTGCGCGCGTCACACAAAGCCGAAGCGCCGACGCTGCCGACACTATGACCGCTCAGCGAAGCCGAGCTGACGCAGCCGTTATAGCTGGGCTCTTGCGTGTTCGAGGACTTGAACAGGACGCGGATGAAGCCCTTGTTGTCCGGCAGTTCGTGGGTGACGTTGCCCTTGATCGAGTAGGAATTGCTGACGTTATAGGCCGCATTCTCAATGCCGCGACCCACATCCGCATAGCCGCCCACATTGTAGTAGGTGGTGTCGTTGATGCTGCCGCCATAACGGAAGTTCACCTTGGTGAAGTCGTAGTTCAGGGCCTTTTCAGCCTCGATATAGCCGCCGTCGTTACGACCGGTGTAGCTGATATGGTTCAGCACGGCGCCGATGGCCTGCGAAGCCAGGGTGGAGGCGGTGCCGCCCCGGATGGCTTCAACGCGCTCGGTCAGCGGGTCGGGGTGGGTCCAGTAGTCGTTATTGCCGAACTGGATGTCGCCGAACAGCACGGTCGGCAGGCCATCTTCCTGGATCTGCACGAACGGCGAACCGCCGGTCGGCGTGCGCAGACCGCGAACGCCGATGTTGGAGTTGCCGCCGTCGCCCTGCGTACCGGCGACCTGGATGCCCGGGATCATGCGGTAAAGCTCAGCGGTGGACGTGGCGTTGAACTGCTGGATCGCCTGGGCGTCGACCGAACTGATCGAGGTGGAGGTGTTCAACTTGGAACGGTCGCCGCTCGACGCGGTCACCACGACGGCGGTCAAGGTGTCGTCCGCGCTCGCCGGAGCAGCGGCGGGCGCGTCGGCGGCCATGACCGGCGCAGCAAAAAGGGCCGACGCCGCGCTGAGCGCAGCCAGCGAAACGCACGAGTGCAGAATGGATCTCTTCATGTTCCCTCCCCAAGGGTGTCAGGCGCAGGCGCCTGTGTTTTTCACAGCCACCAATTTTGAAAACGATTGCACGGTCTTAATACAATCCATTGCGTAAGGGATCAATAGGCCCTGAATTGGAAAAAAGTTGCGGAACACGCGAAATTGGCGGCTGTGATAAAAACACGACACCCCGGAAAGACGGGCGCCCGTCGAGATTTTATCGATATTTATTCAATGGGTTGATCTGAAACGAAAATCTGGACTTCCCAGTTGGGCGACTGGCCGGACGTCCATTTTGGGCCATTTGGCTCCCGCACTGCGGCAAAATCAGCCTTAAGGCGCGCAAGCGCTCATTTTATTGACAGCGCCGCACAAAAATTGACAGCGCTGTCCTCAGCCCCCCACGGCGCAGTCGCGACCCGGGTTATTTTGTGAGTCGCGCCTCCGCCCAACTCACCACCATATTGCCGTCGCTGTCCGCGAGTTGGCGGGCCACCAGTTCCAGCACCTTCACGCCCGTGATCGAGACTGACAGGTCCTGCGCCGCCTCTCCAAAGCGCTTCGGCTTTGAGCTCGCCAGCAGGCGCCCGTCGCCATAGAGTTCGAATCGCACAGCGGCCGTCTTGCCCCGGCTGGAATCATCGACGCCGACCTTTGCGGCAAACTGGCTGAACCCCCCGTCCGCCTTGACCTGCAGTCGCGAATTGGCCAAAGCGCCCAGCCCGTACCGATAGGGCGAGCCGGCGATCGCCAGACCCTGATCATAGGGCGTGGCGTCCGCGCGCGGTCCGCCCCATCCGGCATAGACCGGATGATTGCCATTGCTGGTGGTGGACAGGTGATAGGGGTCCATCATGCGATGGATGATCGGGTCGGGCTCGGGAACCCGCACACCGTCCACCGCCACATTGATCCAGGCGGGCGCTTCGGACAGATAGAGCCCGTCAGCCAGCACCGGCGCTCCGCTCGCCTTCAGAAGCATCGCCTCATGCGGCCCGAGGTCAAAGGCTTTCAGCCCATGTAGCGCGCCCAGATCCTTTTGCGCCCACAGGTCGCGCAGGGCGATCGGCTTGTCGCCCGCGAGCTTGAGGTGGGCAGGCGTCAGAACAAGGCTGGTGCGCTCCGCCGTGCGGTTCAGCAGCACCACCGCCTTCTCACCGGTTCCGGACAGGGACTTCACGATGATCTCGCGCTCGCTGTCGGCATAGGCGATCACGCCCTGATGACCTGCGCGATCCTGGCTGACGGCCACCACTTCGGGCGCGCCCAGTATGTCGATGATCGACTGGGGCGCACGGGTCAGGTCTGTGCCGATAATCAGGGGCGACGCCTCAATCGCCCACAGGCTCATATGGGTGCGAGCCTCGACCAGATGGTCAGCGTCAAACACGCCGTTGCCGATCTCCAGCATGTCCGGGTCGTTCCAATGACCCGGACCGGCATAGAGCTCGCGCGTCGCCACCGTGTCGAAATTATGCAGCATCCGGCCCCAGCTTGGGTCGATGTCATTGCTGGTGCGCCACATGCTGCCCACGCCCTTGCCCCAGGCGCGCACATTGGCCGAGCCCCAGTTGCACAGGGACAATACGAAATCACCCTGCGGCCGAACGGCGCGCAAGGCGTCGCGCACATCGCTGTACAGGGCCTTCACTGCGCCAATGTCGGATCGGTTGACCTGGGCGTCGGCGATGATCGGGCCGAACTGGCGGAAATGGCCGTTCGCCACCATCGGATTGCCGGGCCGATAGGCCGACAGGCCGCAGGCGTCGACCTTGATATAGTCGAAGTTCCAGTCCTTGAAATAGAGGCTGATATCCTGACGGGCGTGCCCCATCAGTCCCACCTCGCGCTCCGCCTGACTGCCTTCGGGCAGGTTCGGATTATCCGGGCTCCAGGCCTGGGAGCAGGCGTTGAAACCGATATCGGAATAGATGCCCGCCTTGAAGCCCATCTGGTGCAACCGGTCGGTAAAGGGCCTAAGGGAGGAGCCGTCAGGCCCGCCGGTTGCGGCGCTCGGGAACAGATTGACGCGGACCTGCATGCGCCCGTCGGATGTGCGGCGCTTCAGCCACCAGCCGTCATCCAGATTGATGTAAAGATAGCCCCGTTCCTGAAGTCCGCGATCATGGATCACCTGGGCGGAGCCCAACACCTTGGCTTCGGTGATTGCGACGCCAAAGGCGTTCCAGCTGTTCCAGCCCATGGGCGGGGTCGGCGCTGAGCCGGTATTGATCTGCGACCACTGTCCAGTGGCGTTGAGCCCGGATGCGTCTTCGCCCGCCGAGGCGGCGCCGGCGCAAAGGCCGGACAGGCTCACTGCCAAGATCAGTAATTTGCCCAGACCTGTCATGCTTCAACTCCCCGGATTCGACCTTTTCTGCATAGGGTCGCTGATGGGCGAGGATGCCAAGGCCGAACTGGAAATGCAATCGTTTGCCGGACCTGTCCCTCCATTCAGACCGGTTGAGCTGGTCCCTAGCGCGTCGCCATGCCCTGGGACATGCGCTCAAATGCTGCATTGATCTGACGGGCCAGGTCCGGCGCCACATCGGCCTCATCCATCGCGCGGGCCATGGCGTGGGTCCATTGCCGGGCCGTCTCATGGGTGATTGGAATGGCGGCGTGGGCCGACATCATGCACAGGACGGGTCGCTGCACGAACCAGTCGCGCGGCCCGCCCAACCAGGCGTTGAGAAAGCCCGCCAGGGACGCCCGCATCGGCGTCAGGTCGTCGGCATGCAAGGCGCGCAGGGCGCCATATTGCGGATCGTCGCGCATCAGGTCGTAAAACCGGTCCACAAAGCGCTGCACCGTCTGCGCCCCGCCGATCTGGTCAAAGGGCGTGGCGTCTGTGACGACCTGCGGGGTCTGGGCGGCGGTGGTCGACGTCATGCTGAAACCCTGAGGTGGAAACCATGGCGCAGCAGGATCGTCGCCACCGTGCGGGAGCATTGATCCAGATCAGATTTGACCTCAATCGCCCTTCAGCAGGTTCAGGCGGATCAGGCTTTGCGCGCTGGCCACGATGGCCTCCTCACAGCTGCGCGGACGCCAGCCCAGAAGCCGCTCCGCCTTGGCGCTGGTGGCGTTGCGGGTCTTGCCCAGTTCCGGCAGGATCTGACGCACCGCCGGATCGCGCAGGGCCGCGAGACGGACCATCCAGTTGGGGATCTGCGACCTCGGAACACGGTTGGCGGCGGCGCCCAGATTGGCGCGCAGGATGCGGGCGATCTCCACAAAGGGGATGAAATCGCCCGCCACCGCCAGAAAACGCTCTCCCTTCGCCGCCGGATCGGTCATGGCGCGGATATGCAGATCGGCCACGTCGCGCACGTCCACGCCGCCAAAATACAGGCGCGGACAGCCCGGCACAGCGCCGTCCATCAGACGCTGGACCACCAGGATCGACGTGGAATAGTCCGGTCCGAGCACCGGTCCGAAAACCCCGACCGGATTGACGACGCAAAGCTCCAGCGCTCCGCCCTCTCGGGTGATGAAGTCCCAGGCGGCGCGTTCGGCGATCGTCTTCGACTTTACATAGGGGGTCAGGCCCACTCCGTTCAGATCCGTCCAGGACGACTCGTCGAACGGCGCCTTGCGGTCCTTGTGGCCATAGCCGATTGCGGCGAAGGACGAGGTGAGGACCACGCGTTTGACGCCAGCGTCCCGCGCCGCCCGAAGGACACGAAGCGCGCCCTCGCGGGCCGGAATGATCAGCTCATTCTCATCCTTTGGGATCCCTTCAGGAAAGGGCGAGGCGATGTGAAGCACATAGTCGCAACCCGCGACGGCGTCCGCCCATCCGCCGTCATTCTCAAGATCAGCGGCGAAGAAACTCAGCCGGTCGCCCGCATCCGCGCCGCCTTCCTTGAGCATGGCGCGCACATCGGCTTCGCGCTTCAGATGACGCACCGTCGTGCGCACCTGATGGCCGGCGGCCAGGAGCTGCAGAATGGCGTGGCTGCCGATAAACCCGGATCCGCCGGTGACCAGAACAGTGTTCATCTTCATCCCCAGTCTCGATAAGCCCTCACCCCGCCTGAGCGCATAATGCTGGCGCGGGGCAACCTTCTACACCGTGGCATATGGATCTGTTTCCTGAAGCTGCAACCTGTCTAAGATCGGGCAACAGCCCCGGCCGGGAAAGCGCGGGGCGCGGCGGGAGCGGAAGAGATGACGA
>CAIOJR010000221.1 GCA_903858685.1 uncultured Caulobacterales bacterium
GCCCAGACGGCTCTTGTTGGGCGTGCCGTCGAGCTGAATCAGCACATTGTCGATCCGGCGCTGATCTTCGGCCTCAAAGCCCGACAGTGTGTCAAAGATTTCGGTATTGACCGCGTCGACGGCCTGTAAAACGCCCTTGCCCTGATAGCGGGCCTTGTCGCCATCGCGCTTTTCCACCGCCTCATGCGCGCCGGTCGAGGCGCCCGATGGCACGGCTGCGCGGCCAAAGGCGCCGTCTTCGAGGACGACATCAACCTCAACCGTGGGATTGCCGCGGCTGTCGAGGATTTCGCGGGCGGTGATATCGACGATCTCGGTCATGTGCGGGGTCCTGCGGGGTTGCCTTGACGCGCGGGAGGCTTAGCTCCCGCGACCTTAAATGGCAACACGGCTTGGCTTGACCTGAGGCTTCAGAACGGGTTGCTAACGGGAAAATTGCGCGTGGGAGAAAATTGACATGCTGAAGATCGACATCGCCGACGGGATCGCCGTGGTCACGCTGAACCGGCCCGAAGCCATGAACGCCCTGTCCAAGGCAATGCGCCAGGCGCTCTATGACGGGCTGAAATCGGTTGAGGCCGATCCCGAGGTTCGCGTCATCATCCTGACCGGCGCAGGCGACCGCGCCTTCACGGCCGGACTGGACCTGAAGGAGCTGGGCTCCGATCCCAACGGGCTGGGCGCGGCCAATGCGACGGAAGCGGCGGCGAATCCGGTCAAGGCGATCGAGACCTGCACCAAGCCTGTGATCGGCGCCATCAACGGCGTGGCGATCACGGGCGGGTTTGAGGTGGCTCTGGCTTGCGACATCCTGATTGCCTCGGAAAACGCCCGCTTCGCCGACACACATGCCCGCGTCGGCATCCTGCCCGGCTGGGGCCTGTCGCAGAAGCTGTCGCGCCTGATCGGCATCTATCGCGCCAAGGAACTGTCCCTGTCCGGCAACTTCCTCGACGCCAGAACGGCGCAGGCCTGGGGTCTGGTCAACCGGGTGGTTCCCCATGGCGAACTTCTGACAGCTGCGCGCAAACTGGCCACTGACATCGCCTCCGTGCCGCCGCAAACCGCCAGCGCCTACAAGAAGCTGATCGACGACGGTTTCGCCCTGCCCTATGGCGCGGCCATAGAGCTGGAGACCGCCACCACCTCAAGGCTCAACGCCGCCGTGACGCCGCAGCAGGTCGAGGCCAACCGGGCCAAGGTCCAGGCGCGGGGCCGCTCGCAAGCCTAGACCAAAATCCGATCTGACGGGATCGGTTCTTGCTCATAACCTGTATGATCAGAGCATTTTCCGACGAAGTGGTGTCTGCTTCGTCGGAAAACGCCAAGGGCTCAACCTAGTTCTTCCAGCTCCAGTCGGCGGCGGAGGCCCTGCACCCGCCGCCAGTCTGACCCGTCCATGCGCGACCATGCACGAAGCGACCCGTCGCGGCGCGCGTGGCCTTGCCGTCGCGCAGCGCAAAGCCGCCATTGACGATCACCTGCTCCACGCCTGTCGCGAGTTGGTGAGGCTTCACAAAGGTCGCATTGTCCTGGATTGCAGCGGGATCAAACACCACCACATCTGCGAAATAGCCCGGCGCCAGCCGTCCGCGGTCCTTGATCGACAGAACATCGGCGGGCAGCGATGTCAGTTTGCGCACGGCCTCCTGCAGGCTGATGACATGCTCCTGACGCACATATTTGGCGAAGATGCGGGCGAAGGCGCCATAGGTGCGCGGATGGACGCTGGACAGAAGAAACGCCCCTTCCGGCGCCGGCGCGCCAGCGTCGGAATCAAAGCTCATCCAGGGCAAGGCGACTTCTCGGCGCACATTGTCCTCGCTCATCCCGGCATAGGAGACCTCGATGCGCGTGCCGTCCTCGACCACCAGATCCATGGCCGTGTCTTCCGGCGTGGCGGCGCGCAGCTTCGCCACCTGGGCCAGGGTCATGCCCGCATAGGGCTTCAGCGCAGCGGTCTTGAACCCCAGGAGCAGCACGCCGTCCGCGCCTGCTGCGGCATAGGAGTTCTCCCAGTCCGCCGGGTGGGCGTTGCGCATCTCCGCCGCCACGCGCGTCCGAATGGCGGGGTCCTTCAGGCGCGCGATCCACTGGGCAAGTCCGCCATCCTGCACCCAGTGGGGCATGGCGGCGTCAAGACCTGTCGCACTGCGCGGATAGACATACATGTCGGCGGTGATCCGAACGCCCCTGGCGCGTGCGGCGTCGATCAAGGACACTATGGCGCCGAGTTTGGGCCAGTTGTCACGGCCCGATTGTTTGAAATGGTAGATTTCCGCAGGCCCGCCAGACGCCGCCGCAATATCGATCGTCTCCTGCACCGCCTGCTCGACCCGGTCGCCCTCATTGCGGATATGGGCGGCGTAGAGCCCGCCGCAGCGCGCCGATTCCTTGGCCAGAGCGATCAGTTCCGGGGTCTGGGCGAAGGTGGCCGGCGTGTAGATCAGGGCGGTGGTCAGGCCCATGGCCCCCTCCTCCATCGCCTGCCGCACCAGCCCCTGCATGACGCCAAGCTGGGCGGGCGTCGGCTGTATGCTGGTTTCGCCAAGCACATAGGTGCGCACGGTTCCGGCGCTGACATAGGAGGCGACATTGGGCGAAATGCCCTTGCGCTCCAGCCCGCCCAGATATTCACCCAGCGTAGTCCAGTCGACGTCATATTTCAGATCCGCCTGACCGTGCGACATCTGCGCCTTCATCACCGGTGAGAGCGGGCCCATGGTGTCTTCGCCCAGCACCTCCAGCGTCACGCCCTGCACCAGATCGCTCAGCGCACGGCCGTCGACAAGAAAGCTCTCTTCCGGATGGGCCAGCATATTGATGAACCCCGGCGAGACCGCCTTGCCCACGGCGCTGATCTCCACCGCGCCTGAACCTGCAAGATGAGGACCGATCCCGACGATGCGGTCGCCGCGGATGGCCAGATCGGCGACGCGGGGCGCATCGCCCGAGCCGTCAAGGATCGTCCCGCCGCGGATAACGATGTCGTAGTCCGGCGTCGCCGCCAAAACTGGCGAGGCCAGAAGGCCGCCAATCGCCACGGCCAACCAGAAAATCCGAGCACGCATACGAAAACTCCCGCCTGACAGATGTCGGGCGGGAGCCTGTACCGCAGAGCGCGTTATGTCACGCGCTCAAACAGCCAAGAAAGGATCAGTCTTCCTTCGGCGTCAGAACCTGACGGCCATTATACATGCCGCTCTTCAGGTCGACATGGTGAGGACGACGCAGCTCACCGGTGTCCTTGTCTTCGACATAGGCGTTGGCGCTGAGCGCATGGTGCGAACGGCGCATATTCCGACGCGAGGGCGAGGTTTTCCGCTTAGGAACGGCCATGGCTAATCTCGTGGTCTGAGCGGGGCGAAAGGCCCCGTCGTGAAATGAGTCACGGCGGCCATCGAGAGCCGCCGCGTGAGCGCGGGGTTATGACGGAATCGGAGACCAGATGCAAGAGGCGCCGCACCAACGTCCAGAACGAGTTCGCAATCTTTCTCAAAATTATAACCTATGAGTGCTTTTTCATTTGATTTATCGCCAAAAAGAATAGTCAATCCTGAGATCGGGAGGGACCATGCGCCAAGTGACCATGCTGGACCGGGCCGCGCGCCTGTTGGCCATAGTGATGCTGGAAGCGACCTGCCTCGGCGCTTCGGGCGCTGCAAGCCTTGCGCACAGCGAACCCCTGGCGAGCCTGGATCATGCCGCCCCGGCGAGAGACAATGGACGCGCCAGCGAAATGCATCACCGATCCGCCATCCGCCGCGCCTCCGCCTATGAGCGCCAGGGTCGGCGCAGTTTTCGCAAGACGAAACCGCGTCGCGGCGACACGGCTGAGATCGGCGGGGTGCTTGCGGCAGGCGTGATTGTCGCCGTGGCGGCGAGCCACGACCTGGACAGGGCCGCCCCGCCTGCGCCACCGAAAACCGAAAAGCCATCCAAGGGTCACGGATCAAATCCAGGTCCGGTCCCGAACACCGAACCGCCAACAACCCCGCCCACCGCCCCGTCGGCGACGACCGGACCTGCCGGGGCCGCCTGATCAGACCAGACGGCTCTGCTCCACCGCCGCAGCGATGAAACTGGCGAACAAGGGATGGGGCGCGAACGGGCGGCTCTTCAGCTCCGGGTGATATTGTACGCCCACGAACCAGGGGTGGTCGTCACGCTCCACCGTCTCCGGCAGCACCCCGTCTGGCGACATGCCGCGGAACCTCAGACCGGCCGCCTCGATCCTGTCGCGATAGTCCACATTGACTTCCCAACGGTGGCGGTGACGCTCTGAAATCGTGGTGGCGCCATAGATTTCCGCGATGCGGGAGCCTTGTGACAGGTGGGCCTCATAGGCCCCAAGCCGCATGGTGCCGCCCAGGTCGTCCGCCCCGGTGCGCACTTCACGCGCATTGCCCTTCACCCATTCAGTCATCAGACCCACGACAGGCTCCGATGTCGGCCCAAACTCGGTCGATGAAGCGTCTGGCAATCCGCAGAGATTGCGAGCGGTTTCGATCACCGCCATCTGCATGCCGAAACATATGCCGAAATAGGGCACCAGATGCTCTCGCGCAAACTGAGCGGCTCGGATCTTGCCTTCTGCGCCGCGTTCGCCAAAACCGCCTGGCACCAGAATTCCGTGAACGCCTTCCAGTCGCGTCGAAGCCGCCGTGAGATCGCCTTCAAAGGTTTCGCTCTCCACCCAGTCGAGCTTGACCTTGACATTATTGGCCACGCCGCCGTGAACCAGGGCCTCTATCAACGACTTGTAGGCGTCCTTCAGGACCGTGTATTTGCCGACCACGGCGATGGTCACTTCCCCATCTGGACGGGCCAGACGGTCAGCGATGGAGGTCCAGCGGCCAAGCTCTGGCGCGGGTGCGTCCTGAATGCCGAATGCGGCCAGAACCTCCGCATCCAGGCCTTCGCGGTGATAGTCCAGCGGCACATTGTAGATCGAATTGCTGTCCATCGCCTGAATGACCGCGCTCTCGCGAACATTACAGAACAGGCCGATCTTGCGCTTTTCCTCCGGTGGAATGGGCAGCTCACATCGACACAGCAAAATATCCGGCTGAATGCCGATGGCGCGCAGCTCCCGCACCGAGTGCTGGGTCGGCTTGGTTTTCATCTCGCCCGCCGTCTTGATGAAAGGCAGCAGCGTCAGATGGATATAGACAGCGTGACCGCGCGGCAGCTCATTGCCCAGCTGGCGGATCGCTTCAAAGAACGGCAGCCCTTCGATGTCGCCCACCGTGCCGCCGATCTCGACCAGAACGAAATCAACGTCCTTGCCGTCTTCAGCGAAGGCGTCGGACAGGACGAAGCGCTTGATCTCGTCGGTGACGTGGGGAATGACCTGAACGGTGGCGCCCAGATAGTCGCCACGACGCTCTTTTTCCAGGATGGTCTTGTAGATCTGGCCAGTGGTGATGTTGTCGGCCCGGTTGGCGGAGACGCCGGTGAAGCGCTCATAATGGCCAAGGTCCAGATCGGTCTCGGCCCCGTCGTCAGTGACGAAGACCTCCCCATGCTGATAGGGGCTCATGGTGCCGGGATCCACGTTGAGATAGGGATCCAGCTTGCGCAGTCGGACGCGGTATCCACGCGCCTGAAGCAACGCACCGAGTGCGGCTGACGCGAGCCCTTTACCGAGTGAGGACACCACGCCGCCGGTGATGAAAATATAGCGGGCCATGGGGCTCCAGCTTATGACTGATTCGGGCAAAGCCCATCCAAATACGGCGCGAAGGCGCGCCGCATGACACGAAAGACTGTGGACGTTTTAACTAGTTGGCCTTGCCGGTCGCTGGCTTGGCGGGCGCGGCGGAGACGGGCTTTGCGCCGCCCAGATTGCCGAACGGATCGGCGGCCTGGGAGGTCGCATTATGAACTTCCGGCTTCGGCGCTTCAAATCCGCCATTGGCCGGGGCCGTCTGGTTGACGGGCGCAGCCGGTTTTTGCGGCGCCAGAGCCTCCGGGTTCAGCGCATCCACCTTCAGTCTGTCGACAACCGAACCACCGCCGCGCATGTGCCCGGAGAAAAAGGTCAGGGCCAGACAAAGGGCGAAGAACACCCCGCCCAGGATCCAGGTGGTGCGGGTCAGAAGATCACCCGCGCCGCGCGCCGTCATGAAACCTTGCGGGCCGCCGCCCATGCCCAGAGCCCCGCCTTCCGATTGCTGGAGCAGGATCACCCCCACCAGAGCCGCGCAGACAACGATCAGTATACCGAGGAGGATGCCAAGCATGAGCGTAGAATCAGCCGTTCAAGAATTGAAAATGCGCGCGACGAGGCGTCCAGCATCCCCGCGCGAGCAATGAAGGCGTGGCTTTAGCACCAAGCATCGCGCCTGACCATAGGCGCCTGACGCCACCGCTGATCAGCCCGCCGCGCGGATGATGGGCAGAAAGTCTCTGGCCGTCAGGGATGCGCCGCCCACCAGCGCCCCGCCGACCTCGCGGGCCTGCATGATGGCGGCGGCGTTGTCCGGCTTGACCGAGCCGCCATAAAGGATGGGCACGCTGGCGCCATTGGCGAAGCGGCGCACCAGATGGGCGCGAATGGCGGCGTGAATCGCCTCGATCTCTGCAATTGTCGGGGTCGCGCCCGAACCGATCGCCCAGACCGGCTCATAGGCGATCGCAAAGTGGGCCGCATCAAGCACATCCGGCAGGGAACCGGCGAGTTGCGATTCCACCACCAACACAGCCTGCCCCGCCTCGCGCTCCTCGCGCGTTTCGCCGACGCAGATCACGGGCTCCAGCCCCACATGCAGCGCCGTGGCCACCTTGGCGGCGATCAGGTCGTTGCTTTCGCGATAGGCGGCGCGACGCTCCGAATGGCCGATAATGACAAGTTGCGCACCCGCATCGTGGAGCATGTGGGCCGAGACGTCGCCCGTAAAGGCGCCCTTGACTTCAGGATGAAGATCCTGCGCGCCGACCAGAACAGCGGCGTCGCCCAGGACTTCAGACATGCGGTGGATCAGGGTCGTCGGCGGGCAGAGCGCCACCCGGCAGACGGCGGGCGTTTGCGCCAGCGATTGGGCGATCAGAAGCGCTTCGCTCAGTTGCGAGGCCACGCCATGCATCTTCCAGTTCCCGGCGACCAGCTTTCTGACCTGCGACATATGTTCTCCCAGATCGACGATTTCCGTCGACACCCCCGTTTGCAAAATTTGCATTGTTCGCTAGGGCAAGTTTGACCGCATGTCGAGACACCCGCAACGTCACCCCAAAATCCGGAATTCCGCCCGAAGTCAGGCCGGCGCGATGAGATCCCGCACACACTCGCCTTGATGGCGACGCATAGCCTCCTCTATAGGTGCAACCGACAGACAAGGATGTGATGGTCGCGGCGCCCGCCGCAGCCGCCGTCTCCGGGCCTCCCGCCCGGCTCAAGTTCAGACTGAAGGTCGCCAGCGCCCATGCTCGCCTATATCCGCGCCTTTGCGAAATCCCCGATCGCCGCAGGGCTGATGTTCCTGCTCGTCATCAGCTTCGCCGTCTTCGGCATTCGGGACGTGTTCCGCACCCAGGGCCTGAAGGACGTGGTCGTCGAGGCCGGGTCGCGCAGCGTCGGCTCCAGCAAGTTCCACACCTATTTCGACAATTACAAAAAGCAGATCGAACAGCAGCAACAGGGCCAGCCGGTCACGCAGGACGATCTGATGAAGGCCAATATCGACGGACGCCTGGCGGACGAACTGGCGACGGAAGAATCGCTGGCCGAACTCACGGTCCGCGAGGGACTGCGCCCGTCGGACAAGCTGGTGGTCGACCAGATCCGCCAGGCCAAGCGCTTCTTCGATCCGATCACGGGAAAGTTCGACGAAAAGGCCTACAAGACCTATCTGGCTCAGAACGGCCTGACGGCGGAGGATCTGGAAGGCGAGCTTCGCGACCAGACGGCCCAGAATCACTTCGGCTCCGGCCTCGCCGCCGGGATGAAGGCGCCCACTGTCTATTCCGCGCTCGCCGCCGCCTATGAGCAGGAAAGCCGTGCGGTCAGCTATTTCATTGTCACGCCCGCCCAGGTCGCCCCGCCGGCCCAGCCGACCGAGGACCAGCTCAAGGCCTTCATGAAGGACAACGCCGCCGCGCTGACCAAGCCGGAAACCCGCCTCATCACGCTGGTCCGCTTCTCAGCCGCCCTCCTCGCCCCGACCGTGAAGCTGGACCCCGCCGATGTGCAGAAGCGGTTCGACTTCGAGAAGGACACCCTGTCAAAGCCTGAAACCCGGTCGGTGCAGCAACTGGTGCTGAAGGACGCCGCCCAGGCTGCTGA